>DASUCK010000147.1:0-8057 GCA_036276095.1 Nonomuraea sp.
TGGGACCAGCCGGACTCCTTCACCCTGGACGGCTACGGTGACTACTCGGCGGCCAGGAAGGCGCTGGGCATGGACCCGGACGCCGTCATCCAGGCCGTCAAGGACTCCGGCCTGCGCGGCCGCGGCGGCGCCGGCTTCCCCACCGGCATGAAGTGGGGCTTCATCCCGCAGGGCGACGGCAAGCCCCACTACCTCGTCGTCAACGCCGACGAGTCGGAGCCGGGCACCTGCAAGGACATCCCGCTCATGATGGCCAACCCGCACGCGCTGGTCGAGGGCGTCATCATCACGTCGTACGCGATCAGGGCCAACCACGCCTTCATCTACGTGCGCGGTGAGGTGCTGCACGTGGTCCGGCGGCTGCACGCGGCCGTGCGGGAGGCGTACGAGAAGGGCTACCTCGGCGCCGACATCTTCGGCTCCGGCTACGACCTGGAGCTCGTGGTGCACAGCGGGGCGGGGGCGTACATCTGCGGCGAGGAGACCGCGCTGCTCGACTCGCTGGAAGGCTACAGAGGTCAACCTCGGCTCAAGCCCCCCTTCCCGGCCGTGGCGGGGCTGTACGCCTCGCCTACCGTGGTCAACAACGTCGAGTCGATCGCCAGTGTTCCCTCGATCATCGCCAACGGCGCCGACTGGTTCGCCGCGATGGGCACCGAGAAGTCCAAGGGCTTCGGCATCTTCTCGCTGAGCGGCCACGTCACCCGCCCCGGCCAGTACGAAGCTCCGCTCGGCATCACCCTGCGCGAGCTGCTCGACATGGCCGGCGGCGTCCGCGAGGGGCATCGGATCAAGTTCTGGACGCCGGGCGGCTCCTCCACGCCGATCTTCACCGACGAGCACCTCGACGTCCCGCTCGACTTCGAGGCGGTGGGCGCCAAGGGCTCCATGCTCGGCACCCGCGCGCTGCAGATCTTCGACGAGACCACCTGCGTGGTCCGCACGGTGCTGCGCTGGACGGAGTTCTACGCGCACGAGTCCTGCGGCAAGTGCACGCCCTGCCGGGAGGGCACCTACTGGCTCAAGCAGGTGCTCAAGCGCCTGGAGAAGGGCCAGGGCACCGAGGACGACCTCGCCACCATCACCGACATCGCGGACAACATCCTCGGCCGCTCGTTCTGCGCCCTCGGCGACGGCGCGACGAGCCCGATCCACTCCTCGGTGAAGTACTTCCGCGACGAGTACCTCAAGCACTTCGAGATCGGCGGCTGCCCGTTCGACCCGAAGAAGTCCACTCTCTGGGGTGAGCAGTGACAGTCGTAGAGACGCAAACGAACCTGGTGACCCTCACCATCGACGGGTTCCAGGTCAGTGTCCCCAAGGGCACTCTGATCATCAGGGCCGCCGAGCTCCTGGGCATCCAGATCCCCAGGTTCTGCGACCACCCGCTGCTCGACCCGGCGGCCAACTGCCGCCAGTGCCTGGTCGACATCCCCGACGCGGGCAACGGCCGCGGCTTCCCCAAGCCGCAGCCGTCGTGCGCGATCGAGGTCGCCGAGGGCATGGTCGTGCAGACCCAGCTGACCTCGCCGGTGGCCGAGAAGGCGCAGCGGGCGGCCATGGAGTTCCTGCTGCTCAACCACCCGCTCGACTGCCCGGTCTGCGACAAGGGCGGCGAGTGCCCGCTGCAGAACCAGGCGATGTCCAACGGCCAGGGCGAGTCCAGGTTCCAGGAGCAGAAGCGCACCTTCCCCAAGCCGCTGCCGCTGTCCACGCAGGTGCTGCTCGACCGCGAGCGCTGCGTGCAGTGCGCGCGCTGCATCCGCTTCTCCGACCAGATCGCCGGCGACCCGCTCATCGAGTTCTTCGAGCGCGGGGCCAAGGAGCAGGTGCGTACGGCCGACGGCAAGCCGTTCAACTCCTACTTCTCGGGCAACACGGTGCAGATCTGCCCGGTCGGCGCGCTCACCGGCGCCGCCTACCGCTTCCGGGCCCGTCCGTTCGACCTGGTGTCCACGCCGAGCGGGTGCGAGCACTGCGCCTCCGGCTGCGCCCAGCGCACCGACCACCGGCGCGGCCGTGTCACCCGCCGCCTGGCCGGCAACGACCCGCAGGTCAACGAGGAGTGGAACTGCGACAAGGGCCGCTGGGCGTTCACGTACGCCACGCAGCCCGACCGGCTCAGGACGCCGCTGGTCCGCAACGAGGAGGGCGTGCTCGTGCCCGCCTCGTGGCCGGAGGCGCTGAGCGTGGCCGCGCAGGGCCTGGCCGCCGCCCGCGGCAGGGCGGGCGTGCTGGTCGGCGGCCGGGTCACGGTCGAGGACGCCTACGCCTACGGCAAGTTCGCCCGGCTCGCGCTCGCCACCAACGACGTCGACTTCCGCGCCCGCCCCCACTCCGCCGAGGAGGCGCAGTTCCTGGCGCACGCGGTGGCCGGCAAGGGCATCGAGATCAGCTACGCCGACCTCGAGAACGCTTCCCACGTGCTGCTCGTCGGGTTCGAGCCCGAGGAGGAGTCGCCGATCGTCTTCCTCCGCCTGCGCAAGGCGTGGATGAAGAAGGGGCTCAAGGTCACCTCGATCGCGCCGTTCGCCACGCCGGGCCTGGCCAAGATGGGCGGCACGCTGGTCCGCACCGCGCCGGGCGCCGAGGCCGACGCGGTCGGCGACCTGGTCGGCACGCTGCCCGAGGGCACGATCATCCTGGCCGGCGAGCGGCTGGCCACCGTGCCGGGCGCCCTGTCGGCCGTGGTGCGGCTGGCCGCGGCCGCCGACGCCGGGCTCGCGTGGGTCCCGCGCCGGGCCGGCGAGCGCGGCGCCGTCGAGGCCGGCGCGCTGCCCAACCTGCTGCCCATCGGCCGCCCGGTCGACGACGAGACCGCCAGGGCCGAGGTCGCCCGGGTGTGGAACGTGGCCTCGCTGCCCGCCACGCCCGGCCGCGACACCACCGGCATCCTCGCCGCCGCCCGCGCCGGCGACCTCGACGCGCTGGTCGTGGCCGGGGTCGACCCGTACGACCTGGCCGACCCGGCGGGTGCGCTGGACGCGCTCGAGAACACGCCGTTCATCGTCAGCCTGGAGATCCGCGCCAGCGCCGTCACCGACCGCGCCGACGTGGTGCTGCCCGTGGCCGCCGTCCAGGAGAAGGCCGGCACGTTCGTCAACTGGGAGGGCCGCGGCCGCTCGTTCGAGGCGCCGCTGAAGGTGCCGGGGCTGCTGTCCGACCTGGGCGTCATCGGCAACCTGGCCGACCGGATGGACGTCCACCTGGGCCTGCCGGACGCCAAGGCGGTCCGGCGCGAGCTGGCCGCGCTGGGCTCCTGGCGCGGCAGCCGGGTCAGCGCGCCCAACGCCCTGACCCGCACCCAGGAGACGCCCGCCGCGGGCCAGGCCCTGCTGGCGACCTGGCACCTCCTGCTCGACGACGGCCGGCTGCAGGACGGTGAACCGTACCTCGCCGGCACCGCTCGCCCGGCCGAGGCGCTGATCTCCGAGGGCACGGCCGCCGAGATCGGCGTGACCGACGGCGACAAGCTCGTCGTCGGCGGCTCAGGAACCGACACCGTCACCCTGCCCGTGCGGGTCGCCGACCTGCCGGACCGCGTGGTGTGGGTGCCGGCCAACTCCGGCGGCTGCTCGGTCACGCGTGACCTGCGCGCGGTGGCCGGCGACATCGTCACGATCGGGAGCGCCTCATGACTCACGTTCTCGCGGCCGATCCGCCCACGCTTGCCGACTTCGGCAACGACCCGCTGTGGATCATCATCATCAAGGCCGTGATGCTCTTCCTCTTCCTGATGCTGGGCATCCTGTTCGGCGTCTGGTACGAGCGCAAGCTGATCTCGCGGATGCAGAACCGCTACGGCCCCAACCGGGCCGGCAAGTTCGGCCTGCTGCAGTCGGTGGCCGACGGCCTGAAGATGGGCCTGAAGGAGGACATCTTCCCGCGCACGGTCGACCGGGTGCTCTACCTGCTGGCGCCGGTGATCATGGCGGTGCCGGCGTTCCTGGCCTTCTCCATCGTGCCGTTCGCGCCCATGGTCAACCTGTTCGGCGTGCAGACGCCGCTGCAGCTGGTCGACCTTCCGGTGGCGGTGCTGTTCATGCTCGCCATGGGCGCGGTGTCGGTCTACGGTGTGGTGCTGGCCGGGTGGTCGTCGCGGTCGCCGTACGCGCTGCTGGGCGGGCTGCGGTCGGCGGCCCAGGTGGTGTCCTACGAGATCGCCATGGGGTTGTCGTTCGTGGCGGTGTTCATCTTCGCCGGCACGCTGTCCACCTCCGAGATCGTCGCGGCGCAGGAGTCGACCTGGTTCGCGGTGCTGCTGATCCCGTCGTTCCTGATCTACGTGGTGTGCATGTTCGGCGAGGCCGCGCGCATCCCGTTCGACCTGCCCGAGGGCGAGGGCGAGCTGGTCGGCGGCTTCCAGACCGAATACTCCTCGTCGCTGAAGTTCGCGCTGATCATGATGGGCGAGTACCTGCACACGTTCACCGCCTCGGGGATCGCCGTGACGTTGTTCCTCGGCGGCTGGCGGGCGCCGCTGCCGATGGCGTGGGAGTGGGCGCACACCGGCTGGTGGCCCGTGCTGTGGTTCCTGATCAAGTTCGTGCTGACGTTCAGCTTCATCGTGTGGGTGCGGGCCTCGCTGCCGCGGGTGCGTTACGACCAGCTCATGTCGCTGGGCTGGAAGGTGCTCATCCCGGTCAATCTGGCCTGGATCCTGCTGGTGGCGGGGGTGCGCAGCGTGGTGGTCAACGAGGACACCAGGATGATCGCCGCGGCCATCACGGGCGTGATCGTGATCGGCGCGCTCGCCATCTGGATGCGGTTCGACACCGTCAACCAGCGGCGCAAGGAGGCCAGGAAGGCTCAGATCGACGCCGAGTTCGAGCAACTGTCCAACGAGCCGACGGCCGGTGGCTTCCCGGTGCCGCCGCTCGATCTGCCGCACTACCACGGGGTGCAGCACAAGGAGATTCCCAGTGGGACTAACTGATTGGCTGAACCCCGTCAAGGGCTTCGGGGTCACCTTCCACACGATGTTCAAGAAGCCCGTCACGACGAACTACCCGGAGGAGAAGAAGCCGACGGCTCCTCGCTTCCACGGGCGTCACCAGCTCAACCGCTGGCCTGACGGGCTGGAGAAGTGCGTGGGGTGCGAGCTGTGCGCCTGGGCGTGTCCGGCCGACGCGATCTACGTCGAGGGCGCGGACAACACCGAGGAGGAGCGCTACTCGCCGGGCGAGCGGTACGGGCGCACGTACCAGATCAACTATCTGCGGTGCATCCTGTGCGGCCTGTGCATCGAGGCCTGCCCCACCCGCGCGCTCACCATGACCAACGAGTACGAACTCGCCGACACCAGCCGCGAGAGCCTCATCTACACCAAGGAGATGCTGCTCGCGCCGCTGACCCAGGGCATGGAGGCGCCCCCGCACCCCATGCGGCTCGGCGAGACCGAAGAGGACTACTACCGGCTGGGACGGAACCATGGGTGAGACCATCACGTTCTGGGTGCTCGCCGTCGTGTCCGTCGGCGCCGCGCTCGGCATGGTCTTCAACCGGAAGGCCGTGTACTCGGCGCTGATGCTCGGCACGGTGATGCTCTGCCTCGCGGTCCTGTACGCCGTTCAGGAGGCGCCCTTCCTGGCCGCGGTGCAGATCATCGTCTACACCGGCGCCATCATGATGCTGTTCCTGTTCGTGCTCATGCTCGTGGGCGTCGACTCCTCCGACTCGTTCGTGGAGACGATCAGGGGGCAGCGGTTCTGGGCGGTGCTGGCCGGCGTCGGCTTCGCCACCCTGATCATCCTGGCGTTCGGCAACGCGGTCTTCACCCCGCAGGCCGGGCTGGAGCAGGCCACGGCGCAGGGCGGCTACATCCGCTCGATCGCGCTGCTGCTGTTCACCAAGTACGTGTTCGCGTTCGAGATCACCTCGGCGCTGCTGATCACCGCGGCGCTGGCCGCGATGGTGCTGGCGCACCGCGAGCGGCTCACCGAGAAGCCCACGCAGAAGGATCTCTCGCGGGCCAGGTTCGCCGGCGACCACCCGTCTCCGCTGCCGGGCCCCGGCACGTACGCCAGGAACAACGCCATCGACATGCCGGCGCTGCTCCCCGACGGCACCGCCGCGGAGTCCTCGGTCAACCGGTACATCGCGCGCTACGACGTCGAGCACGGCCACCTGCCCGCGGACCCCAACCTGGCCGAGGCGATCAAGCACACGGTCGAGCACGACGAGCCGCCGACCGAGGCCGAGCAGGACGCCACCGAGCACAGCAGTGAGGTGACCAAGTGACGACGCACTACCTGGTCCTGTCCGGGCTGCTGTTCGCCATCGGCGCGATCGGCGTGCTGGTCAGGCGCAACGCGATCGTGGTGTTCATGTGCGTGGAGCTCATGCTCAACGCCTGCAACCTCGCGTTCGTCACCTTCTCCAGACAGGTCGGCAACCTGGAGGGCCAGATCATCGCGTTCTTCGTGATGGTGGTGGCCGCGGCCGAGGTCGTGGTCGGCCTGGCCATCATCGTGACGATCTTCCGAACCCGCAGGTCCGCGTCCGTCGACGACGCGAACCTGCTGAAGTACTAAGAGGTGACTGGTGGAGTCTCAAATCGCTGAGATCGTCCAGCACACCGGCGGGATGATCGGAAACGCCTGGCTGATGATCGCCTTCCCGCTGCTGGGAGCGTTCATCCTGCTGGTGTTCGGCCGGTTGACCGACCGGTGGGGCCATCTGCTGGGCGTGGCCATGTCCCTCGCCTCGTTCGTGGTGGCGGTGCTGGCGTTCGTCGAGCTGCTCGGGTTCGGCGACGCGGAGCGCCGGCGGGCCGTACATCTTTATCAGTTCATTCCCGGCCTGGCGGACATGGGGTTGTTGATCGACCCGCTGTCGATCAGCTTCGCGCTGCTGATCACCGGTGTGGGCTCGCTGATCCACATCTACTCGATCGGCTACATGTCCCACGACGAGCACCGGCGCCGGTTCTTCGCCTACCTCAACCTGTTCGTGGCGGCGATGCTGCTGCTGGTGCTGGCCGACAACTACGTCGGGCTGTTCATCGGCTGGGAGGGCGTCGGCCTGGCCTCGTACCTGCTGATCGGGTTCTGGCAGTTCAAGCCGTCGGCGGCGGTCGCGGCGAAGAAGGCGTTCGTGGTCAACCGGGTCGGCGACTTCGGGCTGCTGGTCGGCATGTTCGTGATCTTCACGACGTACCAGACGCTGTCGTTCGCCGAGCTCAAGCCGATCGCCACCGAGAACGGCACCACGCTGGCCATCGGCCTGCTGCTGCTCCTCGGCGCCTGCGGCAAGTCGGCGCAGCTGCCGCTGCAGTCGTGGCTCCTCGACGCCATGGAGGGCCCCACCCCGGTGTCGGCCCTGATCCACGCGGCCACCATGGTGACCGCCGGCGTCTACCTGGTGGTGCGGTCGGGCGCGTTCTTCTTCCCCGAGGGGTCGGGGGCGGCGCTCGCCGTGGCCATCGTCGGCGCCGCCACGCTGCTGGCCGGCGCCATCATCGGTACCGCGAAGGACGACATCAAGAAGGGCCTGGCCGGCTCGACGATGTCGCAGATCGGCTACATGATGCTGGGCGCGGGCCTCGGCCCGGCCGGCTACGCCTTCGCGATCGGCCACCTGATCACCCACGGCTTCTTCAAGGCCGACCTGTTCCTCGGCGCCGGCTCGGTCATGCACGGCATGAACGACGAAGTGGACATGCGGAAGTACGGCGGCCTGCGCAGGTACATGCCGCTGACCTTCTACACGTTCTTCATCGGCTACCTGGCGATCATCGGGTTCCCGCTGCTGTCCGGCTACTTCACCAAGGACGGCATCATCGAGACCGCCGTCCACCACGAGCCCGTCCTGGGCTGGCTGGCCGTGCTCGGCGCCGGCATCACCGGCTTCTACATGTCGCGGATGGTCTTCATGACCTTCTTCGGCCAGAAGCGGTGGGCCGAGGGGGCACACCCGCACGAGTCGCCCACGGTCATGACCGTGCCGCTGATCGTCCTGTCGATCGGCTCGCTCTTCCTGGGCGCCTACCTGGTGCTGAGCAACACGCTCATGAAGTTCCTCGGCCCGGCCGTCGGGCTGCCCGCCGAGCTTCCGGA
>DASUCK010000148.1:0-5971 GCA_036276095.1 Nonomuraea sp.
CGCCCCGACCGGCCCCACCGCCCCTGCCGCCATCCGTCCTGCCCGCCCCCGGTCACCCCCAGGCCCAAACCCACGCGGACACCCACTCCCAGCCCCGCCCCCACCCCGACCCAGTCCCCCACCCCCACAACCACGCCCACCGAACCCACCACCCCCACAGACGACCCCGCGGACCCGCCCA
The DNA here is from genome assembly GCA_036276095.1 of Nonomuraea sp. Taxonomy (GTDB): domain Bacteria; phylum Actinomycetota; class Actinomycetes; order Streptosporangiales; family Streptosporangiaceae; genus Nonomuraea. The sequence goes on from DASUCK010000148.1 coordinate 182, forward strand.
AGGAAACAGCCTGACCGGCCGCCTGGCGGGGTGTGGTCGGCCCGGACCCCGTCATCCCCTCGGGGCAACGCGCCCGGCCGGGGCGGGGCCTCCTGGCGCAGGGCGGTGAGGTCGGGCCACCCCTCGTACGACCAGGCCCGACCTCCTGCGTCGGGGGTGGGTGGGTACGTTACGTGAGCGAACCGGTGGGAATCATGTGCATAGAGTAACCATCCGGTGTCGGGGGGACATATGCGCACACTTCGGGCAGGGCTGCTGGCGTGCTGCCTGCTCGTCGCCCTGTGTTCCCCGGCCGACGCCGACCCCCGGCCCTCGTCCCGCGACGTCGACCAGGCCCGCGAGACCGCCCGCGAACGCTCCAGGCAACTCCAGACCGCCAGCGCCGAGCTCGCCACCGCGCAGGCGCGACTGGCCGACCTGGTCGCGGACGTGGAGCGGCTGGTGGAGGCGTACAACGGGGAAATGGTGCGGCTGCGGCAGGCGGAGGAGGCCAGCCGGCGGGCCCAGGGCCGGCTGGTGGCGGCCGACGCCGAAGTGGAGCGCGCCCGGCAGGGCGTCGCCGTGCTGGCCGCGCAGGCGTACGGCGGGCTGGGCGCGCTGGAGCCGTACGTCGGCCTGATCCTGGACCGCGGCGACGCGGGCGGCGTGCTGCATCGGGCGGGCGTGCTCGACCAGCTCAGCGGCGAGCGGGCGGCCGTGCTGGCCCGGTTGCGCGACGCCCAGGAGGTGGCCGCGATCCTCAGGGCCCAGGCCGGGGACGCGTACGCCGACCAGCGGCTGGCCGCGGAACGCGCCCGGCAGGCGCGCGCCGCCGCCCGCGCCGCGGTGGCCGGGCAGCGGCGCGAGACGAGGGAGCTGCTAGCCCGCGAGGATCGCCTGCAACGGCGGGTGGACGCCGCCCGCACCCGGGCCGAGCTGCTGGCCCGCCGCCGCGCCGCGACCGTCACGGCGGCCGGGCTGATGACGGGCGGGTCGGCGATGGGGGACGTGGCCGCCGACTGGGCGCTGACCCAGCTCGGCAAGCCGTACGTGTGGGCGGCCGAGGGCCCCGCCGCCTACGACTGCTCGGGGCTGACGATGCGCGCCTGGGAACGGGCCGGGGTGCGGCTCGACCACTGGACGGGCACCCAGTGGGTCGCGGGCCGGCACGTGCCGCTCGACGGGTTGCGCCGCGGCGACCTGCTGTTCTTCGCCCGCGACACCCGCGACCCTGGCACCATCCACCACGTCGGCATCTACGTCGGCCGCGGCCGGATGGTGCACGCGCCGCAGGCCGGCGACGTGGTGCGGATCGCCCCGATCTGGCGAGGGGACCTGGTGGGCGCCACCAGGCCCCGCTGAAGGGATCAGTGGTGTCCGGGTCCGGCGTCCTTGGCCCGCTGGAAGGAGCGCTCGATCTCGGCCTCGGCCTCGCTGCGCCCGACCCAGTTGGCGCCCTCGACGGACTTTCCTGGCTCAAGATCCTTGTAGACCTCGAAGAAGTGCTGGATCTCCAGCCGGTCGAACTCCGACACGTGGTGGATGTCCTGGATGTGGTGCATCCGCGGGTCGGTGGACGGCACGCACAGGACCTTGTCGTCGCCGCCCTTCTCGTCGGTCATCCGGAACATGCCCACTGCCCGGCACGTGATGTAGCAGCCGGGGAACGTCGGCTCCTGGAGCAGCACCAGCGCGTCGAGCGGGTCGCCGTCCTCGCCGAGGGTGTTCTCGATGAAGCCGTAGTCGGCGGGGTACTGCGTGGAGGTGAACAGCAGCCGGTCAAGCCTGATCTTCCCGGTCTCGTGGTCCACTTCGTACTTGTTCCGTTGTCCCTTGGGAATCTCAACGACAACGTCGAACTCCACCGCGGTCCTTTCTTCTGGGTAGAGTCCGCCTGGCCGGAAGCCCTGATCGGCGCTTTCGCGCGCTCAGGGGTCCGGTCCGGCTTACTCTCCCGCGCTCGACCCCTCCGGGGACCCCCGGATGGGCGTTAATGTCTCGTAGGCGAACACAGGAGAGAGGGCAGGCGACGTGGCGCGGCACGACCGGTGGGTGATGCTGGCCACCCTCGCCGTGCTCCAGGCCGTGGCGATCGTCACCGGCGTTTACGCGGTGACCACCGACTTCAGCCTGGGCGCGCTGACGGGGCAGACTTCACCGACCAAGCCGACGGCGTCTCCGCGGGAAGGGTCTCCTCCCCCCGTCCCCGTGGTCACCTCGGGCCCTGTGCTGGGCCGGCTCGCGGCGAAGTCAGGAGACGGACCTCTCCCGACTAAGGGTACTTTGACGCGGCAGCTCACCCGCGCGCTGGGTGAGGCCGCGCTGGGCGACCGGGTGGGGGCCGTCGTGCTCGACGCGACCACCGGCGAGCAGGTCTTCGCCGCCGGCGCCGACACCCCGATCACGCCCGCCTCCACCACCAAGGTCGTCACCTGCGCGGCGGCGCTGGCCTCGCTCGGCCCCGACGCCCGCCTGTCCACCAGGGTCGTGCAGGGCGCGAAGCCGGGCGCGGTCGTGCTGGTCGGCGGGGGTGACCCGCTGCTGGCGGGCCCGTACGCGAAGCCGTCGTACCCCAAGCAGGCCGGCCTGGCCACCCTCGCGGCCCGCACCGCCGCCGCGCTCAAGGCCAGGAACGTGAAGAAGGTCACCCTCTCCTACGACACCTCCCTCTACGTCGGCCCCGCCACCGCGTCCGGCTGGAAGCCCGGCTACATCCCCGAGGGCAACGTCGCCCCCGTGCACGCCCTGGCCATCGACGAGGGCCGCCACAACCCCGCCTCCCGCACCCCCCGGGTCGCCGACCCGCCCGCCCACGCCGCCGCCGCGTTCGCCGGGCTGCTGGCCAAGGCAGGCATCTCGGTGGCCAGGTCCGTGCGCCCCGGCAAGGCCCCGGCGGGCGCCGCCGAGCTGGGCAAGGTTGACTCCGCGCCGCTCTACTCCCTGGTCGAGCACGCCCTGACCACCAGCGACAACGACCTCTCCGAGGCCCTGGCCAGGCACGTCGCCGTCAAGGAGGGCCAGCCGGCGTCGTTCGAGGGCGGCGCCAGGGCCGTGACCGCGGTGCTCAAGCGGCTCGGCGTCACCCAGGGCGTCTCCCTCGCCGACGGCAGCGGGCTGTCCACCCACAACCGCATCTCCGCCGCCGCGCTGGCCAGGCTCATCGCCCTGGCCGGCTCCGACCGGCACCCCGAGCTCCACGCCGTCGCCTCCGGCCTGCCGATCGCCGGCTTCTCCGGCACGCTCGGCAACGGCCGCCGCTTCACCGGCGCCGACAGCAAGGGCCAGGTGGGGCTCGTACGCGCCAAGACCGGCACGCTCAACCACGTCAACACGCTGGCCGGGCTCGCCACGACCAAGGACGGCCGGCTGGTCACGTTCGCGTTCATGGCCGATCGCGTGCCGGTCAACGCCGAGCCGGTGCTCGACCGGCTCGCGGCCATCGTCGCGCGCTCGTGACCGGCTCCTCGGGGCGTCGCGCGTAACCGGTCCCCGGCGTCTCGTGCGTTGTCGGCGGCGCTTTTCGCAGGCGCGGGGAGAAGCACGTACGGTGGACGGTATGCAGGTGATCGACTGGGATCTGGCCGTCACGACCGGCACGCGCCTGGTGCGCCCCGGTCCTCAAGTGAGCCGGGAGGAGGCCAGGCAGGCCGTCACCGAGCTCCGCACCCTCTCCCGCGAGGCCGAGGGCCACGTGCGCGAGTTCACCAAGATCCACACGGAGACCGCGCCGCAGCCCGCCACCATCGTCGACAGGCCCGGCTGGATCCGGGCGAACGTCGAGGGCTTCCGCGTGGTGCTCGAACCTCTCACGCGGCGCATGGGCGACAGCGCGAGCCCGCCTCCGGCCATCGTCACGGCCGTCGGGTCGCGCATCACGGGCGTCGAGGTGGGGGCCGTGCTGGCCTTCCTCGCCTCGCGCGTGCTGGGCCAGTACGAACTGTTCCTGCCGCCCGACCCGACCGGCCAGGAGCCGGCCGGGCGGCTGACGCTCGTCGCGCCCAACATCGTCCACGCCGAGCGCGAGATGGGCGTCGACCCCCACGACTTCCGCCTGTGGGTGTGCCTGCACGAGGAGACCCACCGGGTGCAGTTCACGGGCGTGCCGTGGCTGCGCGAATACGTGCGCTCGCAGATGACCGAGTTCCTGCTCGCCTCCGACCTCGACCTGCCCACCCTCCTCGAACGCCTCCGCAATGCCGCCGACACGGTGGCCGACGTGGTCCGCGGCGGCGAGGGCAACCTGATCGACGCCATCCAGTCGCCCGGCCAGAAGGAGATCCTCGACCGCCTGACCGCCGTGATGACGCTGGTGGAAGGCCACGGCGACTACGTGATGGACGCGGTGGGCCCGTCGGTGGTGCCGTCGGTGGCCGAGATCCGCGCCAACTTCGCCAAGCGCCGCGAGGGCGGCTCCCGCCTGGACAAGACGGTCCGCCGCCTGCTGGGCATCGAGGTGAAGATGAAGCAGTACGCCGAGGGCTCGGCCTTCGTCCGTGCGGTGGTGGGCCGGGTCGGGATGGACGGCTTCAACAAGGTCTGGACGTCCCCGGAAAGCCTGCCCACCACCCCGGAGATCGCCGACCCCGACGCCTGGATCAGCCGCGTGATAGGCACCCCCGCCCTCCCCGCCTGACCCGGGTCCCGGGCCCCGCCCGACACGGCCTCCGCCGTGCGGCGTAACGCTCGCGGGGGCCGCGCCCGCGGGGTGTGGTGCGGGGATCCGGGGGAGCCGGGACAATGGGTGGTGTGGGGCCGCGTCCAGCTGTAGCCGATGTCCGCCGGGCGGTGCGGGAGGCGCTTGGCGATCTGCCGGGGGGTTCGCTGGTGCTGGTGGCGTGCAGCGGCGGGGCGGATTCGCTGGCGTTGGCGGCGGCTGCCGCGTTCGCGGCGCCTCGCGCCGGGCTCCTGGCGGGGCTCGTGACGGTGGATCACCGGTTGCAGGAAGGCTCGGGGGAGCGGGCGCGACAGGTGGCCGACCAGGGGCGGAAGCTGGGGCTGGCGCCGGTCGAGGTGCTCACCGTCACGGTCGGCGCCGAGGGCGGGCCGGAGGCGGCGGCCAGGGAGGCGCGTTACCGGGCGCTCGCCGGGGCGGCCGACCGGCTGGGCGCGGCGGCGGTCCTGCTCGGCCACACCAGGGACGACCAGGCGGAGACCGTGCTCCTGGGATTGGCCAGGGGGAGCGGGCTGCGGTCGCTGTCGGGGATGGCGGCCGGCAGCGGCCGCTACCGGCGTCCCTTTCTCGACCTGCCCAGAGCGGTCACCGTGGCGGCCTGCCGCGCGCTCGACCTCCCCATCTGGGACGACCCCCACAACGCCGACGTCCGCTACACCCGTGTACGCGTCCGCCGCAGGGTTCTCCCGGTGCTGGAGGCGGAGCTGGGCCCTGGGGTGGCGGAAGCGCTCGCCAGGACGGCCAGGATGGCGCGCGAGGACGCCGACGCCCTCGACGAGTGGGCCCGGTCGGCGTACCAGGATTGCGCTCTTAGCGATATTGGCGGGTCGGTGACGCTGGCGGTGGCCGAACTGGAGAAGGTGCCCGACGCCGTCCGGCGGCGGGTGCTGCGGCGGGCGGCGATCATCGCCGGAGCACCCCCGGGCGCCCTGTCGGCGCTGCACGTGCTGGCGGTCGACCGGCTGGTCACGCACTGGCGCGGGCAGAAGGCCGTCGATCTACCCGGGGGTCTGACCGTCGTGCGGCGGTATGGCACCCTGATACTCGCCATCAGTCCCCACGCGTAAGGAACCACAGGTGGACGCTGCCGACATGGGCAACGACCTGGAGAAGGTGCTCATCTCCGAGGATGACCTCCA
>DASUCK010000149.1:0-16278 GCA_036276095.1 Nonomuraea sp.
GATCGTCTCGTCGGCGGCGCGCTCGCCGAGCCGGTTGATCCACACCCGGCGCACGCCCAGCCGGTGGGCGGGCACCATGTCGTGGAAGTAGCTCTGCGCCACGTGCACCCACGCGGACGGCTCGTGCGCACGCCTGAACACGCGGAAGTGCGCGTCGGACGGCCTGTAGTCGCGGGCGTCCTCGGCCGTCACCACCGCGTCGAACGGCACGGGCAGCCGCCGCAGCGTCTCGGCGATCAGGTCGCGGTCGCAGTTGGTGAGCAACGCCAGGTTCCAGCCGGCCGCCCGCACGGCCCCGAGCTCGGCCCCGACCTCGGGGAAGACCGGCCAGTACGGCAGCGTCGCGGCCAGCACCCCGGCGTCGTCGGGGTGGAGCTCCACCTTCTCCTCGGCGCAGGCCCTGCGCAGCGTCTCGGCCAGGACGTCCCGGTAGCGCCGCGCCGGCGACTCGGCCTGCACCGCGTGCTCATGCCGGTTGTACGCCTCCAGCAGCCGCGCCCCCCGGCCCGGCGCGATCAACTCGGCACTGGTGCGCATGCCGTGCCGCCAGTCGACGAGAGTCCCGAAACAGTCGAACGTCACCCATCGCATACGACCCATCATGCCGCCGATCAGCCACGCGCACGGGCCGGAGGTTTCGGCGGGACCGCCGGCGGCGGCCGCAGCAACGCCACGAGCACCGACGTGACCGGCGCGGCCAGGAACGCCCCGACGATCCCGGCGATCACGCTGCCGACCGTGATCGCCACCAGGATGACCGCCCCGGGCAGGTCGAGCGCCCGGCCGTAGACCTGCGGCGCCAGCACGTGGCCCTCGATCTGCTGCACCGCCACCGTCACCGCCACCACGATCAGCGCCACCAGCCAGCCCTTCGACACGAGCGCCACCACGGCCGCCAGCAACCCCGCCAGGAACGCCCCCACCACCGGCAGGAACGCCCCCACGAACGTCAGCACCGCGAGCGGCAGCGCCATCGGCACCCCGAGGATCCACAACGAGAGCCCGATGAAGAACGCGTCCACCGCCCCCACGATCGCCACCCCGCGGATGTAGCGGCCGATCACGGAGAACACCAGGTCGCCGGTCTCGGCCACCCGGCTCCTGGCCGGGGCGGGCACGAGCGCGACCAGCCAACGGAACAACCGGTCGCCGCCGTGCACGAAGTACACCGACAGGATGACCGCGAGCACGCCCCCGACCACGATCTCGCCGACCGTCCGCACCCCGGCCAGCGCCCCGGTGGTGATCTGCCGGCCCTGCCCGGCCAGGTAATCTCTCGCCTGCGCGAGCAGCCGCCGGTCGTCCAGGCCGAAGCGCGCGGCCAGGCCGTGGACGTCGTCGAGCACCTTGCCGATGCTGGCCCGCAGATTCGCCACGCTGTCCACGGTGGGCGGCACGAGCACGGCGACCAGCGCGGCGGCCAGCAGCAGCCCGCCGGTGAAGACGACCACGGTGGCCAGCGCCCTGGACAGGCCGCGCGAGCGCAGCCAGCGGGCCGGGGGCAGCAGCAGCGCCGTGAAGAACACGCCGATGATGATCGAGATGACCACCATGCGTACGTGGTAGAGGCAGAAGAACGCCACGGCGACCACCGCGACCCACCCCAGCAACCGCCACGGCCCCATCCGTCGCCCCCCGATCGTGCCTGGTCAGTGGCTTTCCCCGGGCCGCTCGGCGGCAACCATGACCGCCGACCGCCGACCGCCGACCGCCGACCGCCGACCGCCGACCGCCCACCGGGCCCCGCGGCCCCGGGGGGCAGGGCGGCCCGGTCAGCTCGGCGGGGACAGGTGCGGGTGCTGGGCGCGCTTGGCCGTCGCGTAGCCGTCGCGGACGGCGTCGGGTGTGCCGACCTCGGCCACCGGCACGTCCCACCACGCCTCGGAGGACGGTACGTCGTCGGCCAGCCGGTCGGTGCGGACGTAGATCACCGTGGTCTCCGTGGCGGACCTGGCCGTGTCGAGGGCCTTGCGCAGGTCGGCGACCGACTCGGCGCGCAGCACGGACGCGCCCAGGCTCGCCGCGTTCGCGGCCAGGTCGACGGGGAGCGGGCCGCCGTCGCGGCGCTCGTACGAGGTGCCGAGCCGGCCCGCGCCCACGCTCTCCGACAGGCGGCCGATCGAGGCGAAGCCGGCGTTGTCGACGAGGACCACGGTCAGCTTGACGCCCTCGGCGACCGCCGTGACGAGCTCCTGGGCCATCATCAGGTAGGAGCCGTCGCCGACCAGTACGAACACCTCGCGGTCCGGGGCCGCCAGCTTGACCCCGAGCCCGCCCGCGATCTCGTAGCCCATGCAGGAGTAGCCGTACTCGACGTGGTAGCTGCCGGGGCCGCTCGGCCGCCACAGCTTGTGCAGGTCGCCGGGCATCGACCCGGCCGCGCACACGACCACGCCGTCAGAGCCCGCGGCGGCGTTGACCGCGCCGATCACCGCCGCCTGCGACGGCGGGGAGCCCTCCAGCGCGTACGCGGAGTCGACGGCGGCGTCCCACGCCCGGCCCAGCTCGCCGGCCCGCTCGCGCAGCGCGGCCGGGGCGCTCCAGCCGGCGCACGCCTCGGTCAGCTCGGCGAGGCCCTCGCGGGCGTCGGCGACGAGCTGCAGGCCGGACAGCTTGGCCGCGTCGAAGCCGGTGACGTTGAGGTTCACGAAGGCGGCGTCAGGGGTGAAGATGCTGCGCGAGGCCGTGGTGAAGTCGCTGTAGCGGGTGCCGACGCCGATGACCAGGTCGGCCTCGCGGGCCAGCGCGTTCGCGGCGGTGGTGCCGGTGGCGCCGATCGCGCCCACCGCCAGCGGGTGGCCCCACGGAAGCGCGCCCTTGCCGGCCTGCGTCTCGGCGACCGGGATGCCGTACCTCTCGGCGAAGACCCGCAGCTGCTCGGTGGCCTCGGCGTAGATCGCGCCGCCGCCGGCCACGATCAGCGGGCGGGCCGCCGCCTTGATCTTCTCGGCGGCGCGGGCCAGGGCGGCGCGCTCGGGACGCGGGCGCGGGACGTGCCACACGCGGCGCGCGAACAGCTCCTCCGGCCAGTCGTACGCCTCCGCCTGCACGTCCTGTGGCAGCGCCAGCGTCACCGCGCCGGTCTCGGCCGGGTCGGTGAGCACCCGCATGGCCGCCAGCAGCGCCGACGGCAGCTGCTCGGGCCGGTTGATCCGGTCCCAGTACCGCGAGACCGGCTTGAAGCAGTCGTTGACCGAGATGTCGTACGAGCGCTGGTCCTCCAGCTCCTGGAGCACCGGGCCCGCCACGCGCGTGGAGAAGATGTCGCCGGGCAGCAGCAGCACGGGCAGCCGGTTGATCGTCGCGCCCGCCGCGCCGGTGACCATGTTGGTCGCGCCGGGACCGATCGAGGTGGTGCAGGCCAGGGTGGCCAGCCGGTTGCCGGCGCGGGCGTAGGCGGCGGCCGTGTGGACCATGGCCTGCTCGTTGCGGCTCAGGTGGTACGGCAGGTCTTCGGTCGTGGTGGCCAGCGCCTGGCCGAGCCCGGCGACGTTGCCGTGACCGAAGATGCCGACGCAGCCGCCGAAGAACCTGCGCTCCACGCCGTCGCGCTCGCTCCACTGGCGGGCGAGGAAGCGCACGACGGCCTGCGCGACGGTCAACCGGGTCATGACGTCCTCCCGAACGGCAGTCTGGGGTCGAGGGGCAGGCCGTCCCAGGAGGAGCGGATCCAGGCGTGGCGGGGGTCGTCGCAGAACGCCATCGAGCGCCGCTCCGCCGGGCCGGCCAGGACGTTGAGGTAGTAGAGGTCGTAGCCGGGGGCGGCCATGGAGGGGCCGTGGTAGCCGTACGGCACCAGGACGACGTCACCGGAGGACACCTCGGCGAGGGTGTCGACGTGGCCGCGCTCGGAGGAGTAGACCCGCTGGTAGCCGAGCCCCTGGCCGGCGACCTCGAAGTAGTAGATCTCCTCCAGCACGGCCTCGCCCGGGTTGGGCGTGTCGTGCTTGTGCGGCGGGTACGACGACCAGTTGCCCGCCGGGGTGAGCACCTCCACGGCCATGAGCTTGTGGCAGTCGAAGACGTCGGGGGCGCAGAAGTTGTTGACCTGGCGGCTGGCCTGCCCGGCGCCGCGCAGCTCGACCGGCACGTCGGCGGCCGGCACGTGGCGTGCGGGCCGCGGCTCGGCGGCGCGCGCCGACGGCAGGGCGATCCGCCCGGCGCCGCGCAGGGTCACCTCGGTCGCGATCGGCAGGTAGGCGAAGTCGGAGGGCCCGTGGAACACCGACGGCCGCCCGGCCAGCTCGAACGTCTCGCCCGGCGTGACCACCGTGCACGAGCCCGCCAGCGGCAGGACGATCATCTCCTCGTCGCCGGTGCCGAACGACACCGGCGAACCGGTCAGATCGACGACCCGCAGCCCGGAGTAGGTCCACCCGGCCAGGGACGGGGTGATCTCCACCGACCACGGTCCTGCGGCGGTCTTGCCGTACGGAAGGTAGGTCATGCGCGGGCCTCTCGCACCAGGGCCGCGGCGCCGTCGACCGCGGTCGTGACGTCGTCGTCCGGAGGGTAGAGCAGGGCGCGGCCGACGACGAGCCCGCGCACGCCGGGCAGGCGCAGCGCGCGGTCCCAGTCGGCGTAGGCCGCGTCGATGTCGGGAGGGTCGCCGCCGAGCAGCAGCGCGGGCAGCGTGGTGGCGGCCATCACCCGCTCCATCTCGGCCACGGCCGGGATCTTGAGCCAGGTGTAGGCCGAGGTCACGCCGAGCGCCTGGGCCACGCTGATCGCCCGGATCACCGCGTCGGGCGACAGGTCGTTGCGCAGGGCCCCCGACTCCGTACGCATCGACCAGAACGGCTCCACCATCGCCACCAGCCGCAGCCTGGCCAGGTCGGTGACCGCCCGGGCGCACGACTCCAGGGTGGCCACCGTGGCCGGGTCGCCGGGGTCGATGCGGCACAGCATCTTGCCGCCGTCGAGGCGCATCGCGTCGATGGCGGTCGCGTCGAAGCCGGTGAAGCGGTCGTCGAGCTCGAAGACCGAGCCGTGCAGGCCGCCCCGGTTCATGGAGCCGAAGGCCAGCTTGCTCTCAAGCGCGCCGAGCAGCAGCAGGTCTTCGAGCACGTCGGGGGAGGCCAGGATGCCGTCGACGCCGGGCCTCGCCAGCGCCGCCTGGAGGCGGTCGAGCAGGTCGGCGCGGCTGGCCATGGCCAGCGGGCGGTCGCGGACGGCCAGCGCGCCGCGGGCCGGATGGTCGGCGGCGATGATCAGCAGCCGCTCGCCGTCGCCGGGCAGGCCGCGCCGCTCCCGCCGGGCCGCGGCCGCGGCGATCTCCCCTGGCCGGGTGGCGCGGATGTGGGTGAGGCGTTCGTACCCGGTGGTCCTGGGCAGCGTGAGGTCGCTCACGGACGCACCCCCGCCAGCAGGGCCTCGACCTCGGCCGTCGTGGGCATGGCGTCGGCGCAGGCCAGCCGGGCGGCGACGTACGCGCCGGCGGCGTTGGCGAAGCGGATGGTGCGCTCCAGGGGCCAGCCGCGCAGCAGCCCCAGGCAGAGGGCGCCGCCGAAGGCGTCGCCGGCGCCGATGCCGTTGACCACGTCGACCTCCACCGGCTTGACCAGGCAGCTCTCCTCGGCGGTGCGGGCGAAGACCCCTTCGGGGCCCATCTTGACGATGGCGATCTCGACCCCGGCCTCCAGCAGCGCCCGCGCGGCCGCCTCCGGGTCGCGCGCGCCCACGGCGGTCTCCACCTCCGCCAGGTTGCCGACCGCCACGTCCGCGTGCGGCAGCATCGCGGCGGCCGCCGCCCGCGCCGCCTCCCTCGACTCCCACAGGGCTTCCCGGTAGTCGAGGTCGAACACGGTCAGCCCGCGCGCGGTCGCGCGGGCCGACAGGGCGGCCTCGTGAGCCGTGCGGCTCGGCTCCTTGCTCAGGCCGGTCAGGGAGAACCAGAACAGCCGCGTGGCCGCCACCGCGTCGAGATCGACGTGGGCGGGGGTGAGGCGCAGGTCCGGCGGGTGCTCGCCGCGGTAGAAGTAGATCGGGAAGTGGTCGGGCGGGAAGATCTCGCAGAACGTGACCGGCGTCGCCGCCTCCGGGAAGGCGGCCACGAACCTGTCGTCCACGCCGAACCCGCGGATCGCCCCCCGCACGTAGTCACCGAAGGGGTCGGCGCCCACCCCGGTGATCACCGCGGAGGTCAGCCCGTGGCGGGCCGCCGCGACGGCGACGTTGGTGGGACTGCCGCCGAGGAACTTGCCGAAGGTCTCGACGTCGGCCAGCCCGACGCCGGTCTGCAGCGGGTAGACGTCGACGCCGCAGCGGCCGATCGTGATCAGGTCGTACAACGCACCTCCTGAAGGGGATCCTACCGTCGGACACTATGGCATATTGTCATGACATTCAGATGTCCGCTAAGTTCCTTGAACGTCATCGGAGTGCCTCCCCTCGCTCGGCGCCGGCCGGCCGGTCGCAAAGACGCAGCATGTGGACACCTCCTTGAAATCTGGCGAGCCTTTACGTCATCTGAATGTCATGACATATTGGCCCATGGCTGGCGCGCCACCCCAACGGATATGTCGGAGGGTTTGCATGGCATTGCGGAAAGTCGCCGCGGTCCTCGCCGTGGCCGGGCTGGGGCTCACCGGCTGCGGCCAGTCGTCCGGAGACGGTGGCGGCGGCATCGAGTTGACGATCACCCAGAACGCCATCGCCGGCGGCAAGAACGCCGTCGCGGCGAAGCACATCGCCGAGTGGGTCATCCCCAAGTTCGTTGAGGCCCAGAAGGCGAAGGGGAAGGACGTCTCGGTCAAGTTCATCCCCAGCGGCGTCGACGACGAGCAGTACAAGACCAAGCTCTCCCTCGACCTCAAGTCAGGCAAGGGCGCGGACGTGATCGACATCGACGGCATCTGGGCCGGCGAGTTCGCCGAGGCCGGCTACATCAAGCCGCTGGCCGAGCTGGTCGGGCCAGAGGCCGACAGCTGGGACGGCTGGGCGCAGATCCCCGAGGCCGTGCAGGGGCTGGCCACTTACGACGGCAAGAGGTACGCGCTGCCGATCGGCACCGACGGCCGCGTGCTCTACTTCAACAAGACGCTGTTCGCCAAGGCCGGGCTGCCGGCCGACTGGCAGCCGAAGAGCTGGCAGGAGATCGTCGAGGCCGGTGACAAGCTCAAGTCCGCCGGCGTGCCCGTGCCGATCCAGATCAACGCCGGCACGGCGATGGGCGAGGCCACCACGATGCAGGGCGTGTTGCCGCTGCTCGCCGGAGCGGGCGGCGAGGTGCAGAAGGATGGCAAGTGGACCGGCGCCTCCCAGCCGCTGAAGGACGTGCTCGGCCTCTACCAGCAGATTTACGGCGCCGGCCTCGGCGACCCCAAGCTGCAGCAGGAGGCCAAGGGCAGGGACAAGTCGTTCCAGCAGTTCGCCGAGGGCAAGATCGGCATCCTGATGGAGGGCGACTACTTCTGGCGCGGTGTCGTCAACCCCAAGGACGGCGTCGCCCCGATGGCCGACCGCGACCAGACCGTCGGCTACGCCATGATCCCGGCCAAGGAGCCCGGCGCGGGCATCCGCGGCCAGGACTTCGTCAGCATGTCCGGCGGCGCGCTGCGCACGGTCAACCCCAACTCCAAGCACCCGAAGGAAGCCTTCGAGCTGCTCGCCTTCACGCTCTCCTCGGAGGCGCTGAAGGAGGAGACCAAGGACGGCAACGTGCGCATCACCCCGCGTGCGGACGTCAACAAGGAGATCCTCGCCGGCGAGCCGCTGCTGACCTACATCTCGGAGAAGGCACTGCCGCTGACGGCCTACCGGCCGCCGGTCGCGGTCTACCCGCAGGTGTCGGTGGCGCTGCAGGAGGCGTCCGCGGCGGTCGTCGGCGGCACGGCGCCCGACCAGGCGGCGGCCGACTACCAGAAGAAGCTCGAAGGAATCGTCGGTGGCGCAGGCAACATCATCGCCCCCTGAACCCCTGGCCGAGGCGGCCGCCCCGGCGCGCCGGTCCTACAGCGCGGACGCGGCGGGTCTGGGCCGGCTGCGCGCGGGGGTCTTCGTGGCCCCCGCCCTGCTGCTCATCGCGGCCTTCCTCGTCTTCCCCGCGCTCTGGGTGCTCTACCTGGGGCTGACCAACTACCGCCTGACCGGCCTCGCGGCGGCCGAGCCGCGGTTCGTGGGGCCGGACAACTTCCTGGGCGCGGTCTCCAATCCCGCATTCTGGAACTCCACGTGGCTGACCGTGCAGTTCGTGCTCGGGTCGGCCGTCATCGGCCAGGTCGTGCTCGGCTTCACCATCGCCTGGCTGCTGCGCGACCGGCGGGGGCCGCTCAGGCGCCTGGTCGAGGGCCTGGTCATCCTGGCGTGGATCCTGCCCAGCGCCATCGTGTCGTTCCTGTGGGTGGCGCTGCTCGACCGCGACGGCGGCACGCTGAACGCGCTGCTCGGCCTGCCCGGCTTCGCCTGGCTGCTCGACCACCCCATGCTGTCGATCATCGTCTTCAACACCTGGCGCGGCACCGCGTTCTCGATGATGTTGTACGGCGCCGCCCTGGGCAACGTGCCGCCCTCCCACCTGGAGAGCGCCCGCCTGGCCGGGGCGTCCGGCCGGCAGCAGCTCAGGGACGTCGTGTTCCCGCACATCCGCGGGCACATCCTGACGAACCTGCTGCTCATCAGCCTGTGGACGTTCAACGACTTCGGCCCGTTCCTGATCACCGCGGGCGGCCCCGACGGGAAGTCGGAGATCCTGGCCGTGCACGTCTACAAGGTCGCGCTGCAGGGCGGCGAGCTAGGGTACGGCGCCGCCGTCTCCACGGTCATCCTGCTGATCAACCTGGTCGTGGCGGTGTTCTACCTGCGGCTGCTCAGGAGCGGAAGATGACGCCCCGATTCGTCCTGGGCCGGATCGGCTTCTCCACCTTGATCGCCGTCCTGCTGGCGTTCTTCACGATCCCGCTGCTGTGGCTGGCGACCGCGCCGTTCACCTCCGACCCCACGTACGAGGTGCGGATGCCGGACTTCACCTGGGAGAACTTCCAGGCGGTGGTGGAGCACCCGTACGCGTTGCCGTCGTTGTACAACTCGCTGGTGCTGTCGGTCGGGACGGCCGCGCTGGTGGTGGTGCTGGCGGCGCTGGCCGCGTACGCGCTGAGCCGGGTGCGGCTGCCGGGGCGCGACGCGCTGCTGTACGCCCTGCTGCTGCTGTCGTCGATCATCACGGGGACGGCCGCCATGGTGCCGCTCTTCCAGCTGGCGGTGGAGCTCAACCTCATCGACTCCCAGCTCGGGCTGATCCTGATCCTGAGCGGCGGGCTGCTGCCGGCGGCGATCTTCATGCTCAAGGACTTCATGGACTCGACGCCGAAGTCGTACGAGGAGTCGGCGCGGGTGTTCGGGGCCTCGCCGCTGCAGATCGTGTGGCACGTGGTGACGCCGCTGGTGCGGCCGGGGCTGGCGACGATCGCGGTGTGGTCGGTGGCCAACGTGTGGGGCAATTTCCTGATGCCGTACCTGCTGCTGAGCGACGTCGAGAAGCAGCCCGCGGCGGTGATCACGTACACGTTGTACACCGAGGGCGGCCAGGCCAACCTGCGCATGCTGTCGACCTTCGGCCTGCTGTACTCGATCCCCGTGGTGCTCATGTACCTGTTCGTCAGCAAGAAGTACGGCTTCCGCTTCCACGGAGGGATCAAGCGTTAAATGGCCGCCATCGAACTACGCGGGCTGACCAAGGTCTACCCCGGCGGGGTGAAGGCCCTGGACGGGCTCGACCTGGAGATCCCCGACGGCGAGTTCTTCGCCCTGCTCGGCCCCTCGGGTTGCGGCAAGACCACGCTGCTGCGCACGATCGCGGGGCTGGAGACCGCCACCGGCGGCGCCGTGGTGATCGGCGGCCGCGACGTGACCGCGGTCCAGCCGGGCGGGCGCGACGTGGCGATGGTCTTCCAGGACTACGCGCTGTTCCCGCACATGGACGTCACGGACAACATCGCCTACCCGCTGCGCATCAAGAAGGTCGCCAAGCGCGCACGGCGTGACAAGGCCGTCGAGGTGGGGGCGCGGCTCGGCCTCGACCAGCTCATGGACCGGCGGCCCGGGCAGCTGTCCGGCGGGCAGCAGCAGCGGGTCGCGCTGGCGCGCGTGATGGCCACGCAGGCGCAGGCGTTCCTGTTCGACGAGCCGCTGTCCAACCTGGACGCCCGGCTGCGCCTCGAAGCGCGCACGTTCCTTAAGAAGCTGCAGCGCGAGCTGGGCGTGACCACCGTGTTCGTCACCCACGACCAGGCCGAGGCGCTGGCCATGGCCGACCGGATGGCGGTCATGGAGGCGGGGCACATCCGGCAGATCGGCACGCCGGCCGAGGTGTTCCAGCGGCCGGCCAACACCTTCGTGGCCGGTTTCATCGGGTCCACCCCCATGAACCTGCTGGACGGCGCCGTACGAGGTGACACGCTGGAGGTGGCAGGCTGCAAGGTGGCCGTCCCGGCCTCGGCCGAGGGGCGGCTGACCGACGGCGAGAAGATCGTGTACGGCGTGCGGCCCGAGTACATGTCGTACTCGGCCGAGCCCGTGGAGGGCGCGCTGAGCGGAAAGGTGGCCATCGTGGAGAACCTCGGCGCCTCCCACCTGGTGACCCTCGACGTGGCCGAGACGATCGTGCAGGCGGTCGTGCCGGAGGGCAGCGAGCCCCTGGTCGGCGACGACGGCTACGCGCTGCCGCGGCGCGATCGGGCGCTGGTCTACCGGGACGGGGAGTTGGTGTGATCAGGGGCCACTGGAGCCTTGACGATCGGCTGGAGCGGATCCTGCGGGAGGTGCCCTTCGAGGTCCCCGCCGGCACCGCCGCCGTCACCGTGCGGCTGTCGTACGACCGGTCGCAGGGGGTGATCGACCTCGGGTGCGGGGCGCCCGGCGGGTTCCGCGGCTGGTCGGGGGGCGCGCGGGACGAGTACGTGATCACCCGCGACTGGGCCACGCCCGGATACCTGCCGGGCGAGCCCGAGGCCGGCACGTGGCACGTGTGGCTGCGCCTGCACCGCGTCCCGCCCCAGGGTCTCGACTACGCGCTCGACATCACCGCCGGCCCCGTCGCACCGCCCGAGCCGGTGGCCGAGGAGCCGCCGCACGGCCCGCGGCCGCCCAGGAGGGACATCCCCGGTGTCGACGGCCTGCGCTGGTTCGCCGGCGACTTCCACGCCCACACCCTCCACAGCGACGGCAGCCTGACCATCGCCGAGCTGGCCGAGCTGGCCCACGGCCGCGGCCTCGACTTCCTGGCCGTCACCGACCACAACACGGTCAGCCACCACCCGTGGCTGGCCAAGGTCGACCGCGGGATCGCGCTGATCCCCGGCCAGGAGGTCACCACCGACCGCGGCCACGCCAACGTGTTCGGCGACGTCGGCTGGGTCGACTTCCGGCAACCGGCCGACTCCTGGGTCCGGCACGTCGCCGGCGCGGGCGGCCTGATCTCCATCAACCACCCGCTCGGCGGCGACTGCGCGTGGCTGCTGCCGCTCGGCGACCGCCCTCGCGTCGCCGAGGTGTGGCACTCCGGCTGGTGGGACCGCCGGTGGGGCGCCCCGCTGGCCTGGGCGGACGCCTGGCGCGACGACGTGATCGCGATCGGCGGCAGCGACTTCCACCAGCACGGCTCCGACGGCCTGCCGGGCGCGCCCACGACGTGGGTGCTCGCCGAGGACCCGAGCGCGGTCCTGGACGGGGTGCGGGCCGGCCGCACCGCCGTCTCGGCGGCCCCCGACGGCCCGCTGCTGCTCCGGCTCGGCGACGAACTGCTCGCGCTCGACGCCGACGGCCTGGTGCTGGTCCGTCCCGGGGGCGACCGGCAGGTGATCCGCGGGGAGCGGGCGCTGGTGCGCGCGGGCGAGGGAGCGCACCGGCTGGAGACGTACGAGAACGAGGTGATGGCACTGTGCGGGTGACCGACGGAGTGAGGCAATGACCACGATGATCGCCAACGCCCCGGTGAGCTTCGGGGTGTTCGAGCTGAGCGACGCGCCGCCGCCGCTGAGCGCCGACGACATGGTCCGGGCGCTGGCGGAGGCCGGTTACGACGGCATCGACTCCGGGCCGATCGGCTACCTCGGCACCGGGTCCGAGCTGGCCGACCGGCTGGCCGGGAACGGGCTGCTGCTCGCCGGCGGCTGGGTCGACCTGCGGTACGGCGACGCCGACGGCTACGCGGGCGGGCTGCCCGCGCTGGAGGCCGCGCTGGAGGTGTTCGCGGCCGCGCCGCCCGCGCCCGACGGGTTCGCGCCGCGGCCCACGATCGCCTGCTCGGGGTCGGTGGAGCGGTTCGCCCGGCCGGGCGGGAGCGTTCCAGGGCTTCCGGCGTCCGCGTGGCCCGCCTACGCCGCCCGCGTCCAGGAGACCGCCGACCGGTGCCGCGAGCGCGGGTTCGAGCCCGCCTTCCACCACCACCTCGGCACGTACGTCGAGACGCCGGAGGACGTCGAGCGCCTGCTGGAGCTGACCGACGTACGCCTCTGCCTGGACACCGGGCACCTGCTGCTGGCCGGGGGCGACCCGGTCGCGGCGCTGCGCGCGTGGGCGGGGCGGGTCGAACAGGTGCACATCAAGGACGGCGACACCGAGATCCTCGCCCAGGCCCTGGCCGACGGCGTCGACCTGCGCGAGCTGATGGGCCGCGGCGGGTTCGCCCCGCTCGGCGAGGGCGAGCTCGACCTGCCCGCCGTGGCGCGCACGCTCGGCGAGATCGGCTACTCCGGCTGGGTCATCGTCGAGCAGGACACCCTGCCGGGCCGCCGCACGGTCGCCAGGAACATCGCCGACCAGGCGGCCAACCGCCGCAAGCTTAAGGAACTCGGACTGTGAGAATCGCCCTCATCGGATGCGGCGCCGTCACGCAGGCGGTGTACGTGCCGCTGCTGTCCCGCCGCCGCGACCTGTTCGACGTCGCCGCCGTCTGCGACCTGTCGCGCACGCTCGCCGATGTCGCCGGTGACCGGCTCGGCGTCGCCCGCCGCCACACGGACCTGGGGGAGATGCTCGCCGCGGGCGGCTTCGACGCCGTGCTCGTGCTCGCCTCCGGCTCCCACGGCGAGACCGTGCGCCGGGCGCTGTCCGCCGGTTACGCGGTGTTCTGCGAGAAGCCGCTCGCCCTCACCAGGGCCGAGGTGGCGGCGCTGCCGGAGGGGCGGCTGATGGTCGGCTACATGAAGCAGTACGACCCCGCCGTGCGCCGGGCCGAGGAGCTGCTGGCCGAGCTGGGCGGGCCCGGGGTGGTCAGGGCGGTCGAGGTGACGGTGCTGCATCCGAGCGGGGAGTCTCAGCTGGCGTTCGCCAACCTGACGCAGGCGCGCGACGTGGACGCCGGGCTGCTGGCCGCGCTGCGGGAGGCGGAGAACGCGCTGGTGTCGCGGGCGGTGGGGGACGCGGCGGCGGTGCAGCGCCTGTACGGAATCACCCTGGGCTCCATATGCCACGATTTGTCGCTCTTGAGGCGCTTTACCGGGTCGCCGGGCGAAATTTCGTATGTGGAGACCTGGGGCCCCGCCCCCGGCTCCGTCGAGATCTCCGGCCCGCTGTCCGTCCGCGGACGCTTCTCCATCCGCTGGCACTACCTGGAGGACTACCCGGCCTACCGGGAGACCGTCACCGTCCACCACGACAAGGGCTCGCTGGAGCTCGTCTTCCCCACCCCCTACCTCATGAACGCCCCCACCACGCTCACCGTCGTCTCCGGCGGCGAGAGCCGGACGCAGTGGCGGGACGTGACCGAGGCGTTCGAGGTGCAGCTCGCCGCCTTCCATGCTTACGTGAACGATGGCAAGCCGCCGCTCACCGACGCGGCCGGCGCGCTTGAGGACATCGTGACGGCCCAGCGGATCGCGGCCCGTTACGCCGTACAGCATGATCTGCCCATCGGAGGGGAGGCAGCGTGAGCACGGAGATCGTCGTCGTCCCGCACACGCACTGGGACCGGGAGTGGTACGAGCCGTTCCAGCGGTTCCGGCTGCGGCTGGTGGCGCTGCTGGACGAGGTGCTCGACACCATGGAACGCGAGCCCGGCTACCACTTCACCCTCGACGGCCAGCTCGCCTGCGTGGACGACTACTTGGAGGTGCGGCCGGAGAACCGTGACCGCGTCGCCGCGCTGGTCGAGTCCGGGCGCCTCGCGGTCGGGCCGTGGCAGATCCTGCTGGACGAGTTCCTGTGCTCGGGCGAGAACATCGTCCGCAACCTGGAGCTCGGCATGGACCGGGCGGACAAGCTCGGCGGCGCCATGCCGGTCGGCTACCTGCCCGACATGTTCGGGCACGCGGCGCAGATGCCGCAGATCCTGCGCAAGGCCGGGCTGCTACACGCCTGCGTCTACCGCGGCGTGCCGTCCTCCGTCGTCACCGACGCCTTCGCCTGGGTCGCCCCCGACGGCACCGCCGTGCGGACGCAGTACCTCCCGGCCGGCGGCTACGGCAACGGCGCCCACCTGTTCTCCGACGAGAGCGGGCTGGAGGAGCGGGCGGCCGAGTTCGTCGCGACCATGCGCGGGTGGCACGGCCCCGAGGGGCCGCTGCTGGCCATGTACGGCACCGACCACTCCGCGCCCGTCCGCGGCCTGCCCGAGATGGTGGCGGCGATCGGCGCCCGCATGGACACTTTGTCTGGCTATATCGGGCAATATTCGGGCGAGGTGGCGGGCCTGCCGCGCGTCCAGGGGGAGCTGCGCTCCCACGCCCGCGCGAACATCCTCCCCGGCGTCATCTCCATCCGCCCCCACGTCAAACAGGCCATGGGCCGCGCCGAGCGCATGGTCGAACGCTACGCCGAGCCGCTGGCCGCCCTCTGGGGCGAGAAGTGGCCCGGCCGCTTCCTCGACATGGCCTGGTGGCGGCTCGTCGACGCCAGCGGCCACGACTCGGTGACCGGCTGCGGCGTCGACGACACCGCCCAGCAGGTCGCCGCCCGCATCGCCGAGGCCGAGCACCTCGGGCAGGCCGTCCGCGACATGGTGACCGCCAGGCTCGCCGCCGCCGTCCCGTCCGACGGCATGCTCGTCGTCAACCCGACGCCCGACGTGCGCGCCGGCGTCGTGATCGCCGACGTCGTCGGCGACGACCCGCTCGTCGACCCGACCGGCGCGCCGGTGCCCCTGCAGCCGTTGGAGTACGCGGCCACGCTGCTGCTCGACGAGGAGATGGATCCCGCCACGGCGCTCACCTTCGTCCACGGCACCGAGCTGTACGGCCAGCAGATCACCGGCTGGTCGGTCGAGGACGGCGTGCTGACGTTCACGGTGGCCCGCGAGACCTCGTCGGCCTTCGACGTGGCCGACCTGCGCCCGGCCCTCGACGGCGTGACCCGCGTCCGCATCGTCGCCGAGCCCCGGCGCACGGTCGCCGCCCTCGTCCAGGCGCCGCCGCTGGGGCACACCAGCCTCAGGCCCGCTCCCCACGCCGAGGTGTACCCTCCGCCCGCGCCCGCCGGCGACCTGCCCGGCGTCCAGCACCACCCCGCCTGCTGGCTCGGCTCCGACTCGGCCACCCTGCCGGTGCGCGGCGACGACCAGGTGCTGGACAACGGCCTGCTCCGGGTGACCATCGCCGGTGACGGCACGCTGACGCTCGTCGGCACCGACGGCCTGACCGTGACGGGAGCCGGCCGCATCGTCGACGGCGGCGACGTGGGCGACACCTACAACTACGCGCCGCCGCGCGACGACCGGATCGTGTCCGAGCCGCTGTCGGTGGAGACCGAGCGCATCTGCTCGGGGCCGCTGGTGGCGGCCGTCGACGTGCGGCGCACGTACCGGTGGCCGGCGGCCGGCGACGGCATCGACGGCGCGCCCGAGCTCCCCGCGGTCTCGCGGGCCGGTCGCACCGAGGAGATCGTCGTCACGACCCGGGTCGAGCTGCGGGCCGGCGAGCCGTACGTGCGCCTCCACGTCGAGTTCGACAACCGCTGCGCCGACCACCGCGTCCGCCTCCACGTGCCGCTCCCAGGCCCGGCCACGCAATCCCACGCCGAAGGGCAGTTCGCGGTCGTGACCCGCGGCCTGACCGCCGAGCCCGGCTGCGGCGAGACGCCCCTGCCCACCTTCCCCGCATCCTCCTGGGTGGCCGCCGGCGGCGTGGCCGCGCTGCTCGAACACGTCACCGAGTACGAGGTGACGGACGGCGACCTCGCCCTCACCCTGCTGCGCTCGGTCGGCTACCTGTCCCGCAACCGCAACGCCCTCCGCCCCGAACCCGCCGGTCCGCAGCTGCCCACCCCGGCCGCGCAGTCACGCGGCGTACGCTCGGTGAGCCTGGCGCTGATGCCGTACGCGTCCTGGGAGGAGCTCCCGCCGGCGGC
>DASUCK010000150.1:0-14781 GCA_036276095.1 Nonomuraea sp.
CGCGACGCCGCCGACGTGCAGGCGCTGGTCGCGGCGTGCGGGGAGCTCGGGGTGCCGCTGCTGCCGCGCGGGGCGGGCACGAGCCTGGCCGGGCAGACCGTGGGCGCGGCGGTGGTCGTCGACTTCTCCCGGCACATGAACCGGATCCTGGAGATCGACGGCCCGCGGGCCCGCGTGCAGCCCGGCGTCGTCCAGGACCAGCTCAACCGGGCCGCCCGCCGGCACGGCCTGATGTTCGGGCCGGACACCTCGACCAGCGACCGGGCGACGATCGGCGGCATGATCGGCAACAACTCGGCCGGCAGCCACTCCGTCCGGTACGGCTCCACGATCGACCACGTGGAGGCGCTGCGCGTGGTGCTCGCCGACGCCACCACACCCGACCTGGCCACCGACGCCCGGCTGAAGGCGGCCGTGGGCGAGATCCTGCGCGGGCTCGACCTGACCGGGTTCCCGCGCTTCTGGCGCCACAGCGGCGGCTACCGCCTCGACCGGGCGGCCGGCGGCGACCTCACGAAGCTGATCGTCGGCTCGGAGGGGACGCTGGCCGTGGTCACCGAGGCAACGGTGCGGCTGGTGGAGCGGCCGCGGGCCCGGGCGATCGCCGTCGGCCACTTCACCTCCACCCCGGCCGCGATCGCCGCCACCGCCGACGCCCTCACCCTTTCGGCCGCCTCGGTCGAGCTGCTGGACAAGGCCATCCTCGACCTGTCCAGGAAGCGCGTGGACTACGCCCGGCTGTCGGCGATCCTGGCGGGCGACCCGCAGGCGCTGCTGTTCGTGGAGTTCTTCGGCGACACCCCGGCCGAGGTCGCCGGCCGGGTGGACGAGCTGGCCGAAGCGTGGAAGGCGGGCGGCCACGGCTACCACACGCTCAGGGCGACGGCCGAGCGGGAACAGACGGCCGTGCTCAAGGTGCGCAAGGCGGGGCTGGGCCTGCTGATGGCCTCCAGCGTGGGCAGCCGCAGGCCGCTGGCGTTCGTCGAGGACACGGCCGTGCCGCCGGAGCGGCTGCTGCCGTACGTGGAGGAGTTCGCCCGGGTGCTCGACCGGCACGGCCTGAAGGCCGGGTTCTACGGGCACTGCTCGGTCGGCTGCCTGCACATCCGTCCCTTCGTGGACCTGCGCGCGCCCGGCGAGATCGGGCGGATGCGCGCCGTCGCCGAGGAGATCGCCGACCTGGCCGCCCGGCACGGCGGCGTCAACTCCAGCGAGCACGGCGACGGCCTGGCCCGCTCGGAGTTCAACCGGCGGCTGTTCGGCGACCCCGTCTACGAGGCGATGCGGCAGGTCAAGCGGCTCTTCGACCCGGACGGGCGGCTGAACCCCGGCAAGATCGTGGACGCGCCGCCGATGACCGACCACCTGCGCGACCCGGCCATGCCCGTGCCGCGCCCGCTGCCGACCGCGCTCGCCTTCCCCGGCGGCATGCACGCCGCCGCCGACCGGTGCATGAACGTCGGCGTGTGCCGCAAGGACGACGCGGGCGTCATGTGCCCCTCGTACATGGCCACGCGGGAGGAGGAGCACTCCACCCGCGGCCGCGCGAACGCCCTGGTCAAGGCGCTGTCGTCGGCCGATCCGCGGCAGGCGCTGGGCGACGGGCGGCTGCGCGGCGTCCTGGACCTCTGCCTGGAGTGCAAGGCGTGCCAGTCGGAGTGCCCGCTGGGCGTGGACATGGCGGCGCTGAAGAGCGAGTTCCTCCACCAGTACCAGCGGCAGCACGGCGTCCCGGTGCGCTCCCGGCTGTTCGCCGCGATCAGGACGCTCAACCGCCTCGGCTCGGCCGCCGCCCCGGTGTCGAACTGGCTGGCCGCGCCGCTGCGCGGCCCGCTCGGCCTGACCCGCCGCCGCCCGCTCCCCCGCTTCCGCCGCGACTCCCTGCCCCGCTGGTACGCCCGCCGCCCGTCCGCGTCCGGGACGAAGGAGGTGATCCTGCTCGCCGACTCCTTCACCTCCTACACCGAGCCCGGCATCGGCCGCGCCGCCGTCGAGCTGCTGGAACGCGCCGGCTACCGGGTACGCCTGGCCGCCGGCGGCTGCTGCGGCCGCGCCGCCATCTCCAAGGGCCTGCTCGACCGGGCCCGCGCCCTGGCCGAGGCGATGGTCGCCCGGCTGGCGGGGTCCTCGGCTCCCGTCGTCGGCCTGGAACCGTCCTGCCTGCTCACGCTCAAGGACGAGTACCGCGCCCTGCTGCCCGGCGACCCGCGCGTGGCGGCCGTCGCGGCGCGCGCCCGGCTGATCCCCGAGCTGCTCGCGGCGGCCGTCGACGACGGCTCCCTGCCGCTCGGGGACGCGCTGCGCGGCCGGCGGATCCTGCTGCACGGCCACTGCCACGAGAAGGCGGTCGTCGGGACCGACGCCACCCTGGCGCTGCTGTCCAGGATCCCCGGCGCGGAGGTCGAGGAGATCGACGCCGGGTGCTGCGGCATGGCCGGCTCGTTCGGGTTCGAGCGCGAGCACTACGACCTGTCCATGCGGATCGGCGGCCTGCGCCTCTTCCCGGCGATCGCCGCCGCCTCGCCCGACACGCTGCTCGCGGCCTCGGGGGCGTCGTGCCGCCAGCAGATCGCCCACGGCGCGCGCCGTCACGCCCACCACCCGGCCGAACTCCTGCATCAGGCGGCCGACCTGCCCTAACGCACGGGGGAGAACGGAGTACGCAGTGTCCGCAGAGCTCCTGTCCATTCTCGCCCTCGTCGTCATGTTCGTCGTGGCCACCCTCTTCCCCGTGAACCTCGGCGCGCTGGCCCTGGTCGGCGCGTTCCTCGTCGGGACGCTGGCGGCGAACATGGAGACGGACGCCATCCTGGACGCGTTCCCCGGCAGCCTCTTCGTGATCCTCGTCGGGGTGACGCTGCTGTTCGCGATCGCCACCAACAACGGGACGGTCGACTGGCTCGTCCGGGCCGCGGTGCACCTGGTGCGCGGGCGGATCGCGGCCATCCCGCTGGTGGTGTTCGCGATCTCGGCGCTGCTCACGGCCGTGGGCGCGCCCGCGCCCGCGGTGGCCGCGATCCTGGCGCCCATCGCGTTCGGGTTCGCCGCCGACTACCGCATCCACCCGCTGCTGATCGGCCTGATGGTGGCGCACGGCACGCAGGCCGGGGCGTTCTCGCCGATCAGCGTCCTGGGCGGGATCGTGAACGGGGTCACCGACCAGGCGAACCTGCCCGGCGACGACGTGGTGCTGTTCCTGTCCAGCTTCGCCTTCAACACGGCCGCGGCGGTGGCCGTCTTCTTCGTCTTCGGCGGGCCGCAGCTCGTACGGCGCGGCGCCGTCGCCCTCGCCGGTGACACGGGGAACGCGGGGAACGCGGGCCCGTCGGGAGGTGCCGCCGCCGTGACCTCGGCCGACGGGCCGGGCGGCAGCACGGTCACCGCAGCACCCGGCACGCGGACCGCTCCCGTCCCCGACACCGCGACCGAACCCACCACCGCGACCACCACCGGGACGGGGGACGGGCCCGGGGGCGGGCTTCGGCTGACCCCGCACCAGGCGTTGACGCTGATCGGCATCGTGGCGCTGTGCGTGGCCGTGCTGATCTTCCAGCTGGACGTCGGCCTCACCGCCGTCTCCGTCGCGGTGATCCTCTCCCTGGCCTCCCCCAGATCGAACAAGGGCTCGGTGGAGAAGGTGGCCTGGCCGACCGTGCTGCTGATCTGCGGCGTCGTCACCTACGTCGGCGTGCTGCAGGAGATCGGCACCGTGGACTACGTCGGCACGTCCGTGGCCGCGATCGGCATCCCGCTGCTGGTCGCGCTGCTGATCTGCTACGTCGGCGGCGTCGTGTCGGCCTTCGCCTCGACCGTGGGCATCCTGGGCGCTCTGGTGCCGCTGGCCGTGCCGCTGCTGCAGACGGGCGCCCTGGGGCCGATCGCGATGATCGCGGCGCTGTCGGTGTCGTCGGCGATCGTGGACGTGAGCCCGTTCTCGACGACGGGCGCGCTGCTCGTGGCGAACGTCAGGGGCATGGAGCGGGACGTGTTCTACCGGCGGCTGCTGGCGTACGGCGCGGTGATCGTCGTGGTGGGGCCGCTCGCGGCGTGGGGCGTGCTGGTGGTTCCGGGCTGGCTCGGCTGACGGCGCCGTGGGTTGAATCGTTTTATCCGCTGGCGCGGTCCGTACACTGGATCTCGCCGGTGGACACGGTTGCGCTCGGGAACGGTGCACCACTCAGGCCGTTGACACGATTCACCGCCCGCTGTCAGTACCGAGGAACGATGTCGAGCATCAAAGAGGTCGCCCGGCTGGCCGGTGTCTCCGTCGGCACGGTGAGCAACGTGCTCAACCGGCCCGACATGGTGGCGCCCGAGACCCGCGAACGCGTCCAGGCCGCGATCGCGCGGCTCGGCTACGTCCGCAACGGCTCGGCCCGCCAGCTGCGCGCCGGGCGCAGCCGAACCATCGCCGTGGTGGCGCTCGACCTGGCCAACCCGTTCTTCATCGACGTGCTCAGCGGCGTCGAGGCGGCCGCGCAGCGCGACAAGCTCACCGTGATGGTGTTCAACAGCAGCAAAGACGCCGACCGGGAGGCGCGGCTGCTGGAGATGCTGGAGGAGCAGCGGCCGCTCGGCGTGCTCATCACGCCCGTCAATGACCGCGGCCAGCAGGAGCGGGTCCAGCGGCTGTCCTCGCGCGGCATCCCGGTGGTGGTGTTCGACAACTCCTCGCGGTTCAGCCACGGCTGCTCGGTCTCGGTGGACGACGTGCTCGGCGGGCGGCTGGCCGGGCTGCACCTGCGCGAGCGGGGCCACCGGCACATCGCGTTCGCCGGGGGGCCGTTCACCGTGCGCCAGGTGGAGGACCGCCGCGACGGCCTGGCCGCCGTACTCGGGCCCGACGACAGGCTGACCGTCATCCCGCTGCCCGACCTCAACGTCGCCACCGGCCGCACCGCCGGCCGCCGGATCGCCGACCTGCCTGCCGCCGACCGCCCCACCGCCGTCTTCTGCGGCAACGACCTCGTCGCCCTGGGCGTCCTGCAGGAGCTGACGCAGCGCGGGCTGCGGGTGCCGGGCGACGTCGCCGTCCTGGGCTACGACGACATCGACTTCGCCGCCGCGGCCGCCGTCCCCCTGTCGTCCGTACGCCAGCCGCGCGAGCAGATCGGCCACTCGGCCGCCCTGATGCTCCTGGAGGAGGCCGACCAGGGTTCCGCCCACCAGCACCGCCACGTCATCTTCCAACCCGAACTCGTCGAACGCACCTCCACCACCCACTCCCGTCTCCCCTCCCCCTGATCCGCTCTTCGGACGTCACCGCCGCCGCCAGCCTCCCCCTTCCTCCCGCCGAAGAACCTCAGCCGAGGTCGCACTCGGCGCGTCAGGGCCGGCTCGCACTGGCGCACCCCGAAGGTCACGGTTGCCCCTTGCGCAGCCGCCGGGCCATGCCGTACCAGGCGGGCACCTCGCGTTCGTCGTCGAAGCCGCGGGCCACCACGATGTCGGTGGAGGAGTGGAGCAGGATCGACAGCACGATCGTGACGGCGACGATCTGGAAGACCTGCTGCGCGGCGGCGATGCCGGAGCCGAGCACGAGCAGCCCGTACACGACGGAGGCGAAGCCTTTCGGCCCGAACCAGGCCACCGCCGCCTGCTCGCGCACCGACAGCCCCGACCGCAGGAACGACAGCCAGATGGCCACCGGCCGCGCCAGCACCAGCGCGAGCACCGCGAACAGCCATCCCTGCCAGCCGACCGAGCCGAGCAGCGCCGGCGTGACGAGCGCGCCGAACACCAGCAGCGCGGCCAGTTTGAACACCTCGGCGATCAGCTCGCCGAAGTGCTCGAACGTCTCCCGCTGCCGCTGCCCGAAGGTCGCCACGGTGATGCCTGCCGAGAACGCGGCCAGGAACAGGTTGCCGTGCGTGGCCTTGCCGAGCGCGAGCACGAGCAAGCCGATGGCCAGGGCGTTGAGCGGCTCGTACGGGGTGGAGGCGGAGAACCAGCGGGTCTGCTCCAGCCTGATCGCCAGCCAGGGCACGGCGACCCCGATGAGGACGCCGAGGCCGAGTTCCAGCCCCAGCGCGCCGAGGTGGAGGTCGTCTGCGCCGGAGGCGATGGCCAGGAAGACGATGACGAACGGCAGCGCGAGCCCGTCGTTGACGCCCGACTCGACGTTGAGGAGCTGCCGCAGCCGGGGCGGCACCTTCTCGTTGCCGACCAGCGCGGCGGCGAACACCGGGTCGGTGGGTGCCAGGATCGCGCCGATCAGCAGCGACTCGATCCAGCCGAGGCCGAGCAGGTAGTGGGCGCCGACGGCGGTGATGCCGAGGGTGAGCGGCAGCCCTCAGCCGAGCACGCCGTCGCCGAGCACGAACCCGGCCACCAGGAACAGCGCCGCGGTGGACAGGATGGTGCGGTGTGCCAGGCTCGACAGCAGCACGGCCAGCAGGAGCACGCCCGCGAACGCCGTCAGCAACGCGCCCATCAGGGCCTCCAGTCGGGTCGTCGACAAGATCGTTCACGATCGTCGGAGAATTCTCGAGACCGCTGCCGACCAGACTTCCCGGCGCACCGGCGACTACCTTAGCGGTCCTTGATAGGTTGTCTACAGGTGTGCCGGGAAGTCTGGTCGGCGGGTCCTTATCCGTTTTGACCAGAAAGATATGTCTGTGCGCACTTATAGCCACCTTGCCGACCTTCCGACGATCGACAGGGCGGTCAACGCGTGAGCGTGCTCGCCTGGGTGAGCGTGGCGGTGTTCCTGGTCGCGTACGCGCTGATCGCCACCGAGCGGATCCCCCGCGTCACGGCCGCGCTCGGCGGCGCCGGCATCATGCTGCTGATCCACGCCACCGGCGCCGAGTCGGCGTTCTTCTCCGAGCACTCCGGCATCGACTGGAACGTCATCTTCCTGCTGCTCGGCATGATGATCATCGTCGGGGTCCTGAAGGAGACCGGCGTCTTCGAGTTCCTCGCCATCTGGGCCGCCAAGCGGGCGCGCGGGCGGCCGTTCCGGCTCATGGTGCTGCTGGTGCTCATCACGGCGCTGGCGTCGGCTTTGCTCGACAACGTCACCACCGTACTGCTCATCGCGCCCGTGACCTTCCTGGTGTGCGAGCGGCTGGCCATCGCGGCCGCGCCGTTCCTCATCGCCGAGGCCATGGCGTCCAACATCGGCGGCGCCGCCACGCTGGTCGGCGACCCGCCGAACATCATCATCGCCAGCCGCAGCGGCCTGACCTTCAACGACTTCCTCATCCACATGGCGCCGCTGGTCATCGTGCTGATGGCGGTGTTCGTGGGGTTGTGCTGGTGGATGTTCGGACGCGGCTTCCGGTACGACCCCGCCCGCGCCGCCGAGGTCATGGCGCTCGACGAGCGTGAGGCGATCGCCGACCGGCGGCTGCTGTGGCAGTCGCTGGCCGTGCTGGCGCTGGTGATGGCCGCGTTCGTGCTGCACCCGGTGCTCCACTACGAGCCGTCGGTGGTCGCGCTGCTGGGCGCCGGCACGCTGGTCGCGGTGACGAAGGTGCGCACCGAGCAGGCCATCGCCGAGGTGGAGTGGCCGACGCTGGTGTTCTTCGCGGGCCTGTTCGTCATGGTCGGGGCGCTGGTGGAGACCGGCGTGATCGGCGCGCTGTCCGAGGCCGCGGTGGCGGCCACCGGCGGGCGGCTGGAGCTCACCACGATGGGGCTGCTCGGCGTGTCGGCCGTGCTGTCGGCGATCGTCGACAACATCCCGTACGTCGCCACCATGAGCCCCATCGTGGAGCAGCTCGTCCAGGCCAACGACGGGGCGCAGGTGCTGTGGTGGGCGCTGGCGTTCGGCGCGGACCTGGGCGGCAACGCCACCGCGGTCGGCGCCGCCGCCAACGTGGTCGTGCTCGGCATCGCCGCCCGCAACGGCACGCCGATCAGCTTCTGGCAGTTCACCAAGTACGGCCTGGTCGTCACGGCGGTCACCGTCACCCTGGTCGCGCCGTACCTCTGGCTGCGCTACCTCGCGTAGCTGCTCGCACAGGGGCCTGCATCACGCCGTCGAGCGTGAGGCGCTCGATCGCGATGACCTTGCTCATGCCGGTCGCGGGCGTACGACGGCGACCGGGCAGGTGAGGTGGTGCAGGAGCGCGTGGCTGACCGAGCCCAGCACGGCGGAGGCGAAGCCGCCCAGGCCGCGCGAGCCCACGACCACCAGGTCGGCGTTGCGGCCCGCGTCGATCAGGAGGTTCACCGGGTGTCCCGGCGTCTGCTCGCCGGTGATCCGCACGTCGGGGTTCCGCTCGATGCACCCCTCCAGCCGCTCGGCGGCCGTGCGGGTCACCTGGTCGAAGGCGTCCTCGATCAACGTCATGTACGCGGCCGCGTACGGCGCGAACACCGGCAGCTGCCAGGCGTACACGATGTGCAGCGGGACGCCGCGGGCGCGGGCCTGCTCGACGGCGTAGTCGAGGGCGGCCTCGGAGTGCTCGGACCCGTCGTCCCCGGCCACCACCCGGCCGTGCTCCAGCACCGAGGTGCGGCGGACGATCACGACCGGTGCGGCGGCGTGCCCGGCCACGCCCATGCCCACCGATCCGAGGATCATCCCGGCGAACCCGCCGCGGCCCCGGCTGCCCAGCACCACGCTGTCGGCGGCGGCCGACTCGCCGATCAGCGTCGCGGTCACGTGTCCGGCGCGGAGCGCCGTCGTGACCTCGACGTCCCGGGTCAGGTCGCGGGCCCGTCCTGCGGCCTCCTCCAGGAGCTCGGCGCACCCGGGCTGGTCGCACACGTGGACGATCCGCAGGCCGAGCCCGCGGCGCTGCGCGTCGGCGGCGGCCCATTCCACGGCCGCCGTCGCCGGCGCGGAACCGTCCACGCCGACCACGATGTGGCTGGCCATCACGCACCTCCCCCTTACAGCTACCCCGGGATGGCTGGGCTTCGCCGTCCATCGCTCCAGATTTCGATTCCGAAACTTTCGACTTTAAGCCTGAATATTTCTCTGGTGCATCGGCGCACCTGCTGCCTATTCTTCGAAGACACCGGCGTTTTGGGACGACTCACATCGGACGGTTCAGCGGTCTGGCCAGTAAAGGAGAGCGTCATGGCGTCGAAATATTTCGGTTACGTGTCGTGGTAGGGGGTGACCGAACGCTCATGGCGCCCCTGTCGTACGCGCAGAAGCGGCTGTGGTTCCTGCACCGGTCCGACCCGGACGACACCTCCCACAACAACGGGCTGGTGCTGCGCCTGCGTGGCGAGCTGGACGCCGGTGCGCTCAGGGTGGCGGTGGACGCGGCGGTGGCCCGGCACGAGAGCCTGCGCACGTCGTTCGCCGACGTCGGCGGCGGGCCGGTCACCGTCGTGCGCCCGGCCCGGGCGGTGCCGGTCGAGCGCATCGACCTGAGCGTCGCGGCCGACGCCGGGGAGCTGGCCCGGTGGCTGGTCGCCGACCGCGTCGGCGCGCCGTTCGACCTGGCGGCCGCCCCGCCGCTGCGGATCAGCGTGCTCACCCTCGGCCGGGACGACCACGTGCTGTGCCTCGTGGCGCACCGCATCATCGCCGACGAGACGTCCCTCGACGTGCTGTTCGACGACCTGCTGACCCTCTACCGGAGGCTTGGGCCCGCCGCGCCGCCCGTTCCGTACGGTGACGTGGCGCGGTGGGAGCCGGCTCCGGGCGCGGCCCGCCGGGTGACACCGGAACACGAGCGACGACGGCCCGCCGGCGCGGGCCAGGACGGCGCGGAACAGGACGGCGCGGGCCAGGACGGCGCTGCGACGGTGCCGGCGCTCTTCGAACGGGCGGTCGGCGCCGATCCCCGGGCCACGGCGCTGCTGTGCGGCGACGAGCGCGTGAGTTACGGCGACCTCGACCACCGGGTGGCGCTGCTGGCGGCGGCGTTGCGGCGGCGCGGGGTGGCCGAGGGGTGCCTGGTCGGCGTGTGCCTGCGGCCCTCGGCCGGGGCGGTCGCGGCGATGCTGGCGGTGTGGCGGGCCGGCGCGGCGTACCTGCCGCTCGACCCGGACCATCCGGACGAGCGGCTCGCCTTCCTGATCGTGGACAGTGGCCCGCGCCTGGTGGTGACCGACGACCGGCTCGCCCGCCGGCTGCCGCCAGGAACCGTCGCCCTCGTCCCGGCGGGGAACTCCGGGAGCGGCGACGACCGCTGGCTCGGCGGCTGGGCCGAGGTCTCCGCCGCCGACCCGGCGTACGTGATCTATCCTGCCGCGGACCCGTTCAGGGCGGTGCCGGTGCGGCACGGCGACCTGGCCGCGCGGGTGCGACGGAGGCGCGAGGCGTACGGGATCCGGCGGGAGCACCGCGTCGTCCAGCTCGCCTCACCCGGCGACGACGCGCACGCCGAGGAGCTGTACCCGGCGCTGACCGCCGGCGCGTCCGTCCTGCTGCTCCCCTGCGGCCGGACAGAGATGTCAGGTGCCCAGGCCGGCGACCGGCCGCCCTTGACCGGCACCTGCCGGCACGCCGAACCGGCCATCCCGGCACCCGCCCGCCTGTGACGACCGGCCCGGGCTGAGGGCACGCGCGTCACGGCCGGGCGGGCGGCCCGGCCGCCCGGCCACGCGCCTGACGCACCCCGGCAGAGACGGGCTCCGTCATCGGGAGCGGCGGCCGCGGGGGTCGCGTTCCCGGCGGACGGTCGGACGCCGGCCCTTGATGGTGGTGCGGCGCAGGGCGCTGATCACCGCGTCGGCCGCGGTCTCCGGCACCTCCACCAGCGAGAACCGTTCGGCGATCTCGATGGCGCCGATGTCGCGCCCGCTCAGCCGCGACTCCCCGGCGATGGCGCCGACGAGGTCCTGCGGGCGGATCCCGGCGCTCCTTCCCAGCCCGAGGAACAGGCGGACCATCCCGCCGGCGGGACCGCGCCCGCCCGCTGCCCGCCCGGGGGCGGTGCGGCGTTCGCCGGGGCGCGGGATCGCCTCGGGGATCTCCTGGTCGTCCAGGGCGGCGCCGCTCGCCTCGTGGGCCAGCCGGACGGCGGCGAGCGCCACCTCCATCAGGTCGAACTCGTCGGCGAGCGACTCCACCACGACGCGGTACGGCTCCAGATCGTCCTGCAGGAGGCTCTCCTCCAGGGCGGCCCTGGTCAGCTCCATCCGGCGGGCCCGCAGGTCGGCGACCGTCGGCAGCCGCTCGACGGGGATGCGCCGGCCGGTGGCCCGTTCGATCGCCTTGAGCATGCGGTGCTCGCGAGGCTCGGCCAGGGTCAGCGCCACTCCCTCGCGCCCGGCGCGACCGACCCGGCCGACGCGGTGGACGTACGACTCGGGCGCGGACGGCACGTTGTAGTTGACGACGTGGGTGAGCTGCTCGATGTCGAGGCCGCGGGCGGCGACGTCGGTGGCGACGAGCAGGTCGGCGGTGCCGCCGCGCAGGCGTGACATCACCCGGTCGCGTTGTTCCTGGTCCATCCCGCCGTGCAGGGCCTCGGCCCGGTAGCCGCGGCCGTTCATGGTCTCGGTGAGCTGGTCGACCTCCTCGCGGGTGCGGCAGAACACGATGGCGGCCGTCGGCGCCTCCATGTCGAGCAGGCGTCCGAGCGCCGCCGGCTTGTGCCCCCTGGCCACCAGGTACGCGCTCTCCTCCACCAGCGGCGTGTCTTCCCTGCCGGCCGCGGCGGCCGGGTGCCCCATCTCCATCCGCACCGGGTCGCGCAGATGGCGGCGGACGATCCCGCCGATGCGGGGCGGGATCGTCGCGGAGAACAGCACCGTCTGGCGTCCTTCTGGGGTCGCCGCCAGGATCTCCTCGATGTCGTCGGCGAACCCCATGTCGAGCATCTCGTCCGCCTCGTCCAGGACGACCGTGCGCAGGCCGGACAGTCCGAGCGTGCCGCGGCCGAGGTGGTCGAGGGCCCGTCCCGGCGTGGCGACCACGATGTCCACGCCGCGTTTGAGCGCCTGGAGCTGCCGCCCGATGGGCGCCCCGCCGTAGACGGGCAGGACGCGGGCGCCCAGCGTGCGGCCGTACCGGTGGAAGGCCTCGGAGACCTGGACGGCCAGCTCCCGCGTGGGCACGAGCACGAGCGCCACCGGCCCGTCGTCGCCGCCCGGCTCCATCCGCTGCAGCACGGGCAACGCGAACGCCGCGGTCTTGCCTGTGCCGGTCGCCGCCTGGCCGAGCACGTCACGCCCCTCCACGAGCGGCGGGATGGCCTCCCGCTGGATGGGGGTGGGCTCCTCGTAGCCGAGCTCGGACAGCACGGCGAGGAGTTCGGGTCGCAGTCCGAGGTCGGCGAAGGTCGCCTCGCCGCCGGTGAGGTTCATGGTCATCGACAGGTCCACTGCCCGGTTCCCCCGCGGGGAAAACCGGCCCGCCGGCCCGGTGGGGGCGCGGATCCGGGCGCGGGCGTGCTCGCCGCCGTCGCCGACCAGGACCGGCCCCGCTGGAGGAGCTGCCGCTCCCGGACGAGCCGCGCACGCTGATCGAACCGCCCGGCCTCGGCTCCCCGTACGGCCCGCGCTGAACGCGGCCGGGCGCGCCTGCGTATCTCCACATGACCTGCTCCAGGTCCGGACACACGAGGAGGCATCGCCGTGGCCACGCCAGCGACCAGGCTCGGGCGGACAGCTGTGGCCGTGGCGCTGGGGCTGGTCGTCTCGCTCGCCGATTCCGGCGTCGCCCTCGCCGACCCCACGCCCGCCCAGGCGAGGGCCCGGCTGGTGAAGCTGAACGAGCGTGCCGACCAGCTCGTCGAGCGCTACAACCAGGCCACTGAGACGTACCAGGCGGCCAGACGGAAGCATGGCGCCCTGAGCGCCGAGATCGCCCGCAAGAACGCGGAGGCCGCCGCGCTGCGCGGTGACCTCGTCGCCGCGGTGGTCAGCGACTACCAGTCGGGGCCGCTGACGGGGTGGGGCAGGTTCGTGGGCCGGAGCAATCCGGAGACGATGCTGGGCGGGCTCGCCGCCGTCGACCAGATCGCCCGGGTCAGGGCGGCGAAGTTACGCGCGTTCGAGGCGGCCACCCGGCAGCTGCGCGACCGGCACGAGGCGGCCAGGAGCGCCCTGGGCGAGGCCGACCGGGCCCGCGACCGGGTACGGGCGCAGAAGGCGGAGGTCGACACGATGGTCGCCGCGCAGACCAGGCTCCTGCGGCGGCTCGGCGCGTTCCGTACCGGCGACCCGCGGAGCGCGGGCATCACCTACACCGGTCCGGCCTCCGGCAGCGCGCGCTCGGCCCTGGAGTTCGCCTTCGCCCAGGTCGGCAAGCCGTACCGGTTCGGCGGCACGGGCCCGGGCTCCTTCGACTGCTCCGGCCTCACCCAGGCGGCCTGGCGGGCGGCCGGGGTGGAGCTGCCCCGTACGACCTGGTCGCAGTGGAGCTGGGGCGACGGCCGCCGGGTCTCCCTGGACGCCCTGGAGCCCGGCGACCTGCTGTTCAGCAAGGGGCTGGGGCACGTGGGCATGTACGCCGGGGACGGGAAGATCGTCCACGCGCCGCAGACCGGCGACGTCGTCAAGGTGGTCCCCCTGGACGACTACTGGCGCGCCCGCCTGCTCGGCGCCGTCCGGCCGTGACGTCTGCCCGCGCCGCCACCCGCGACACCGCCCGTCACCTCGCCTCGTGCGCTGTCCGGATCCGGCCCCGAGGCCGTGAATTGGTACGGTGGCGGCCACGACATGCGCCGCCGGACGAGGATGGAACAGGTGGAGATCGAGCAGACGCCGTTGCCGGGGATCGGGCTGCGGCACGAGTTCACCACGCGTGAGGGCCGGCGGATCGGCGTGGTCTCCCATCGCAGCGGCCGCCGCGACCTGGTGATCTACGACTCCGACGATCCCGACCTGGCCGGCGAGGACGTCGCGCTCAACGACGAGGAGGCCGACGCGCTGGCCGAGCTGCTCGGCGCGCCCCGGATCGTGCAGCGGCTCAACGAGCTGCACCGGCAGATCGAGGGCCTGGTCAGCGTCCAGGTGCCGATCCCGGCCGGTTCCCCGTACGCGGGGCGGGCCATGGGGCAGGCGCGGGTGCGCACCCGGACCGGGGCGTCCATCGTGGCGGTAGTGCGCGGCGACCGGGTGGCCGCCAGCCCGGGGCCGGACTTCGTGCTGCGGGACGGCGACGTGGTGGTGATCGTGGGCAGCGGCGAAAGCGCCGGCGCGGCGGCCGACATCCTGGCCCACGGTTAGCCGCTTTTTGCGGGACGGCGAATCCGCGAAAAAGCATCGGGCGACCATACCCGCGCGCCGGAAATCGCCCGTGCGGCAAGAGTGCCGGCCGCGTGAAGCCCTGGGAAGTGCCGGCCGGATGAGGCCGGCTTCCATCGCTCCGAACGCTCAGTGGGCCGCTTCGTACTTCTCCACGACGCTGGACGCGATCCGGCCGCGTTCGCTCACCGGCAGCCCGTGCTCCTTCGCCCACCGCCGGATCTCCGCGCTCTTGTCGCGGCTCGTCGCGCGCCGCCCGCCACGGCCTCCACGCCGGCGCGTGGACGCGGCGCTCACCTTGCGCGCATGCTGCACGAACGGCGTCAGCGCCGCCCGCAGTTTCCGCGCATTCACTTCGCTCAGATCGATCTCGTACGCGGCGCCGTCGATCGCGAAGCCCACCGTTTCGCTGGCTTCGCCGCCGTCGAGGTCATCGATGAGAAGCTCGCGAATCTCCTTGGCCATTTGTCGCTCTCTTCATGAAGAAACGTCGAACACACAGTCCTGTGAGCACAATGTAGAGGAGCCCGGCCGATTCCGTCATATTTCGCGGGTAAAACTTTGACTATCGCGGGATTTCCACTACTCGGTCGGCGAATCCACATTTCACGCCCCCCGATCTCCGGCGCGGCCCGGGGAATACGACCGCGAATCCGGCCGTTGCCGGAGGTGCGG
>DASUCK010000151.1:0-25451 GCA_036276095.1 Nonomuraea sp.
GCTCCTGGATGCGCGCGAAAGACACGCGACGGGGACCAGCGGGTACGGCGGAGGCGTTGCGCGAGGCTGCCAACAGATGTCCTTCCGAGGGCTCGCGGCGGACTGACTACACGCACGCCAGACAACCTCGCAACGTGAGCAGGCATCGCGGGCCGTCGAACAAGCAGCGTGGAAGCACGAGGGTACACACTCGAAGGCAATTTGTCCACGCTAACGCAGACCCATGTTCCCGGTCGCATCTTCAGGATGGCGTACTCCGAGCCCGCTTGTCAACCTGGGCGCCGCCGGCCCGCAGGGAGTCCAGTGAAGCAGGGGGTTTCGGGGCACCTGCCGGATGACTACTATCAGGCACCAATTACCTACTTTGGCGATTCGCGTCATGGGCCCACCGTCGGCTGAGGAGAGTGTCCCGCACGTGTCTGAATCGGGCAGCGTCTCCAAGCCACCCAGGGTCGCCGAGCCACCCAGGGTCGCCGAGCCACGCAGGGTCGCCGAGCCACGCAGGGGCTCCGGGCCACGCAGGGGCTCCGGGTCGGGCGACCGGAGCCGGCGGCCGTTACGCGGGGCGCGGCGGTTGCCGCTGCGTACGGTGCTGCTCATCGTCGTGTTCGTGCCGAGCCTCACCTTCACGCCGCTCCTGGCCTCCGGCATGTTCCAGCTGTTCACCCAGTGGCGGGCGGAGAGGGTCCAGCTCGATCTGGCCACCGCCACGGTCGGCAGGCCCGCGGCCGACCTGTTCTCCAGCCTCGACCGGGAGCGCCGGCTGACCGCGGAGGCGCAGGCCGACCCGCGCGCCGGCGCGCGCGACGCGCTGGCCAGGCAGCGCGCGGCGACCGACCAGGCCGTGCGCGACTTCCGTACCCTGGCGGCGCTGGACACCACCGGCGGACAGGAAGGGCTCGCCGACGCCATCGCCAGGACGAACCGCGCTCTCGGGCTCCTCGACCAGCAGCGCCGGGCGGTCGACGCCGGCTGGTCCGGCGCGCAGGGCGCCTTCGACTACTACAGCGGCGTCATCGAGGCGGACCTCGGCGTGCTGACCGTGCTCAGCACCGCCGACGAGGGCCAGGTGAACACCAAGGCGCGGACGCTGGTCGACCTCTTCTGGGTGGTCGACATGATCGGTCGCGAGGACTCCGTGCTGGCCAGGGGGTGGCGGGCGGGGCGCCTGACCCGGGAGGAGCACGCCGTGGTCGCCGACGCCATCGGCACCAGGAACCACCTCATGAGGTCCCGAGTGCTTCCCGCGCTCGCCGGCGACGAGATTCCGTACGGGAAGCTGATGGACGGTCAGGCGTGGCAGTCCATGACCGCTCTCGAAGAGCGGTTGACGGCGGCCGGGGGCGGCGCCGCGGGCGGCCGGGTGGCCGACGACAGCGCGAAGTGGCGCTCCTCGGTGGACGCCGTCACCGCGCAGGTGCGGCGGCTCCTCGACCTCCGCTCCGCCTACGTCGGCACGATCGGCTACGACCACGCCCGCATGCTCTTCACGGTCTTCGTCAGCATCTCCAGCGTGGGCCTGCTCGCCCTCGGGCTCGTGATCTTCACGAGCTGGCGGCTCACCGCGATCCTCCGCCGCCGCATCCTGCACCTGCGCCAGGAGGCCCACGAACTCCAGAAGCGGCTGCCGGACGTGGTCGCCCGGCTGGAACGCGGCGAGGACGTCGACGTCGACGCCGAGGTGGGCCTGGTCGAGCCGACCCCCGACGAGCTCGGCGAGCTCGGGCAGGCGCTCAACCTGGCCCGCCGCAGCGCCGTGGGCACCGCCGTGCGGCAGGCCGAGCAGCACCGCGGCTTCCAGCGCATGCTCCAGCGCATCGCCCGCCGCACCCAGATCCTCATCGGTCTCCAGCTGAAGAAGCTGGACGAGCTGGAGCGCCGGCACGAGGACCCGGAGGTGCTGGAGGGCCTGTTCGACCTCGACCACCTCACCGCCCGCCTGCGCCGCTACGAGGAGAACCTGGTCATCCTCGGCGGCGGCCAGCCGCAGCGCCGCTGGCGCAAGCCGGTGCAGCTGCTCGACGTGCTCCGCGCCGCGCAGGGCGAGGTGCAGGACTACCGCCGGATCTCGATCGACGTCGAGGACGAGCCCTGGATAGCCGAGCGCGCGGTGGGGCCGCTGGTCCACGTCCTGGCCGAGCTGATGGAGAACGCCACCACGTTCTCCAAGCCCGTGACGCCGGTCGAGGTGCGGGCCGCGCCGGTCAGCCGCGGCATCGCCGTGGAGATCGAGGACCGCGGCCTCGGCATGGAGCCCGAGCAGTACGCCGCCGCCAACGCCCTGCTGGCGTCGCCGCCGCAGCTCGACGTGATGACCCACGCCGAGGACGTACGGCTCGGCCTGTACGTGGTGGCCCGGCTCTCCGCGAGCCTGGGCCTGCAGGTGGAGCTGCGGTCGTCGGCCTTCGGCGGCACCCGCGTCATCGTGCTGATCCCCGACGGCCTGGTCGTCGAGCGGCCGCGCGCCGTGCCGGCGCCGTCCGCGCGACGCGGCGCGCAGGACGCCTCCGGCGCTCAGCCGCGGGAGGGCCGGGCCGATGCCCGCCCACCGGTCGGGGACGGTCAGCTGCCCACCCGCTCCCGAGGGCGCGCGATGGCGGCCGTGACAGCACAGAACGCGCCCCCGGACAAGCCGGACGTGCCGGACGTGCCGGGGCCGGCCGGGCGGCGGCCGCTGCCCCAGCGGGTGCGCCAGGCCAACCTGGTCGCCGAGCTCAGAGCCCCGGCGGACCGGGACGAACGGGACCGCCAGGACACCTGGGCCGTACGCGACCTGCCTGGGCGTTCCAGCGCCACGATCGGCGCCTTCCAGCGGCAGTCCCGCAAGCGCCGGGCCGGCGAGGCCGCAGCCCCGCCGAGTGATTCCCCCGAGCCCAGCTCCCGTACGACGGAAGACTCATGATGACGCAGCGAACCACCGCCACGAACGCCGACCTGGACTGGCTCCTGGACGGCCTGGTCGACCAGGTCGCGGGCACCCGGCACGCGATCGTGCTGTCCGACGACGGCCTGGTGATCAGCCGGTCCCGCGGCATCGAGCGTTCCGACGCCGAGCGCCTGGCCGCGATCGCCACCGGCCAGCAGAGCCTGGCGCGCGGGGTGGGGCAGCTTTTCGACGGCGGGCCGGTCCACCAGGTCATCATCGAGATGGCCGACCTGTGGCTGTTCGTCACGGCGGCGGGCCGGGGCAGCCATCTGGCCGTGGTCGCGTCCCAGGAGGTCGACGCCGAGCTGATGAGCGTCGCCATGCACACGCTGATCCAGCAGGTCGGCCTGAAGCTCGGTACGGACGCGCGCAGTCCCGACGGCACCGGGAGACACGGATGAGGCATTGGACGGAGGGCTTCGAGGACGATGACGCCGACGAGCCCCTTGTCCGCCCCTATACGATCACCGGCGGCCGCACCGCCCCCGAGCGGGACGACCTCACGCTGATCACCCTGGTGTCGGCGATCCCCGGCGGCTCCGCGGACACCGGAACGGGCCTGAGGAGGATGCAGCCGGAGCACCGCGCCATCCTGGCTCTGTGCGAGCGGCCCCTGGCGGTGGCCGAGGTCTCCTCCGCGCTGAACCTCCCGGTGTCCGTGACCAAGATCTTGATCGGCGATCTGATCGAGGCCGGTCGGGTGCGGGCCCGGCCACCGCTGGCCTTCGCCCAGGCGGGCGGCATTCCCGACATGACAATCCTTGAGGCGGTACGGGATGGGTTACGCAAGCTCTGACCACGGGGACGCGCCCCTGGCCGTGAAGATCCTGATCGCCGGCGGGTTCGGCGTCGGGAAGACGACCCTGGTCGGCGCCGTGAGCGAGGTCGCGCCCCTGCGTACGGAGGAGTACCTCACCCACGCCAGCGTCGGCGTCGACGACCTGGAAGGGGTGGGCGGCAAGTCCACCACCACCGTCGCGCTCGACTTCGGCCGCATCACGATCCACCGCGGGCTCGTGCTCTACCTGTTCGGCACGCCCGGCCAGGAACGCTTCTGGTTCATGTGGAACGACCTCGTCAACGGGGCGCTGGGCGCGGTCGTCCTGGTCGACACCCGCCGCCTGGACGTCAGCTTCGCGTCGATCGACTTCTTCGAGAGCCGCGGCATCCCCTTCGTCGTCGGCGTCAACTGCTTCCACGGTGTCAGGGACCGGGCGCCGGAGGAGATCAGGAAGGCGCTCGACCTCGACCCGCAGGTGCCGCTGGTGCTCTGCGACGCCCGTGACCGCGCGGCGGGGCGCGATGTGCTGCTGGCGCTCATCGACCACCTGATGGCGGTCAGGTCCCGCACCACACGGCACCCCGTGGCCTGAGCCGGGGCGCGGAGGCTACGCGCGGCCGTTGGCGGCGCACCAGCCCGCCCAGGTGGTGGCGCCCCTGCCGAGCTGCTTGTTGTAGAAGGACGTCCAGGAGTTCTCGCTCGGGCCGGGCGCGCTGGGGGCGGTCGTGTACAGCGGGTGGTTCGCCTCGACCTCGGCGCGCAGCCACGGCTCGACGGCCGCGTAGGAATCCAGCGACCAGCTGCGGGCGTGGTAGGTGAGCTGGCCGCGCACGTCGGTCTCGGCCAGGCACATGAACGGCGCCCACGGGCTGGTGCGCGCCCAGCTGATCTTCGTCTTCATCGCGCCCGTCGGGACGCCGGGCTCGGTGCGGGCCTCCACCTCCCGCTTGTCGACGAAGAAGTCGAACATCTCCTGCGCGGCGTACACGCCGCCGGTCAGGCCGAACCGCTCGCCGAGCGTGGTGCCGAAGTCGGAACGCACGGGGATGTCGCTGGTCCAGACGGTCTCGTCGTGCAGCTCCTGCAGCGGCGGCCCCGCGTACGAGGACGTGATCGGGAACGGGCCGAAGTTGACCGCGTCGTTGTTGATCGGGATGACCGGGTACGTCGTGCCGTCGACCGGGTTCCGCCACTCGCGCAGGACGCGTCGCGGGTCGGCCGGGTCGGTGTAGAAGACGATCTCGCGGGAGAGCTGGTAGAGCTGGTTCGTGCCGGGCACCCGGTACAGCCGCCGGATGTTGTAGCCCTCGATGGTGAAGAGCTTCTGGCCGTGCCGGATCGCCGGGTCCAGGCTGTTGCCCTCGATGTTGGCGTACACCGATCCGGAGATCCGGAACACCATGTCCTTCCCGTCCGGGCGGCCGAACGTCTGGAGGGAGAGCTTGGCGCTCTTGTCGGTCACCGTCGCGTAGACCGGAGCGGGACTCGTGGGGTTGGGGGCGTCTCCGTCCGCGGCCGCCCCCTGGACGCCGGTACCGATCAGCAGGACAACAAGGGCTGACAGACCGGTGAAAGCTCGTTTGGCCACGTACGTCCTCCATGCGGAGAAAGGGAGCAAATAGCCCCATATTGTGATCATGCCGGGCGAAGGGTTGTCCAGCCGCCGTCCGGTCACGCGGCGCGGGCGGTGGCACGGGCTCTGACTAGGGATGTCATGAAATCGCAATATTTAGTGACATCTCCGTGATGGAC
The DNA here is from genome assembly GCA_036276095.1 of Nonomuraea sp. Lineage (GTDB taxonomy): Bacteria > Actinomycetota > Actinomycetes > Streptosporangiales > Streptosporangiaceae > Nonomuraea. Next base: position 5,460 of record DASUCK010000151.1, read on the forward strand.
AGGGTCTGACTGCCGTTCATGCTGTGGGGAAAGCCGCCTGAAAGGCCACCCCCATGAGAAGAGGCTTCGCGGTCCTCGCAGTGCTCACTCTCGCACTCGCCGGCTGCGCCACCGACCAGCCTTCCGCGGGACAGCAGGACCAGGGGCAGACCGCCACGAGCGTCGGCTTCGCCGAGTGCCCGCGGAATCCGTCCACCTGCAACAGCGGCGAGCGCCGCCGGGGCGGGCAGCTCATCTACGCGCTGGAGCAGCAGTGGACCAGCTGGAACGTGGACTCCGCCGGAGGCAACCTGCTCTACACCGCCCAGGCGCTGGCCCCGCTCAACCCGGGCGTCTTCATCCAGGCCCCGGACGCCAAGGTCCAGCTCAACACCGACCTGATGGAGTCGGCCGAGCTGGTCGACCCCACCACGATCGTCTACAAGATCCGCAAGGAGGCGGTCTGGGACGACGGCGTGCCCATCGACGTCAAGGACCTGACGTACCTGTGGCGCGTGGCCAACGGCAGGGACTGCGACGTCGCCAAGTGCACGCCCTACACCCAGGCGGGCTTCGAGCAGATCGAGTCCATCGACTCGCCCGACGGCAAGACCGTCACCGTCAGGCTCTCCAAGCCGTTCGCCGAGTGGCAGGCGCTGTGGGGGCAGTCCCGCATCTACCCGGCTCACGTCGCCGAGCAGGCCGTCGGCCCCCTGGACAACGAGGCCAACCTGGCCAAGGCCGTGGAGTTCTTCGGCAGGACCGTGCCGACGTGGAGCGGCGGGCCGTACAAGCTGCAGGAGTACAAGCGGGGCGACTCCCTGGTGATGGTGCCGAACCCCCGATGGTACGGCCGCGAGAAGCCGACCCTCGACCGGCTCATCTTCAAGATCATCACTGACGTCCCGCAGCTGCCGACCGCGCTGGCCAACCGCGAGGTCAACGCCATCTACCCGCAGCCGCAGGTGGACATGGTGCAGCAGCTCAAGCAGGACCAGAACGCCAACTTCTACCTCGGTCCAGGGCTCGGCTGGGAGCACTTCGACATCCGCACGACCCACGAGTTCCTCAAGGACGAGGCGCTGCGCCGGGCGCTGTTCACCGCCGTGAACCGGCAGGCGCTCATCGACAAGACCGTCGGCCAGTTCGCGCCCGGCATCAAGCCGCTCGACAACTACAACCTCTTCCCCGGCGTCTCGCCGCACTACAAGGACGTCATCACGCCCACCGGCGCCGGCCGCGGCGACGTCGAGGCCGCCAGGCGCGTGCTCACCGAGGCCGGCTACACGGTCGGCGCCGACGGCCTGGTCACGCCCGGCGGCGACAAGGTGCCCCCGCTGCGCCTGCGGTACACCGGCGGCAACGAGGTGCGCAAGGTCATGTGCGAGCAGTTCGCCGAGATGGTGCGGCCGCTCGGGATCACGCTCAAGGTCGAGCCGACGGACGACCTGTCCGGCACCCTCGGCAAGGGCGACTTCGACATCATCATCTTCGGCTGGACCGGCACGATCTTCCCGTTCGTCCAGGCCCGCCAGACCTGGGCCTCCACCAGCGCCAGCAACTACTCCAAGTACGGAGACAAGGAGATCGACGCGCTGATCGGCCAGGCGGTCGAGACGGCTGACCAGGCCGCCGCCAGTGACCTGCTCAACCAGGCGCTGGAGCGGTTCGCCGCCGGGTACGCCGTCCTGCCCATCTACCAGAAGCCGACGGCGATCGCGGTCAACAAGGACGTGGTGAACGTCCGCAACAACCCGACCGCCGACGGGCCCATCTACAACGCGAAGGAATGGGGCCTCCTGGCCCAGTGATCATGCTCGCGTACGCGATCCGCCGGGTGGCCGCGTCGATCCCCGTGATCCTCGCGGCCACGTTCGTGGTCTTCCTGCTGGTCTCGCTCACCGGCAACCCGGTCGACCGGCTCCGGCTGCTCGACCCGCCCCCGCCTCCGGAGGTCCTGGCCGCCGAGGAACACCGGCTGTTCGTCGACCGGCCGCTGCTCACCAGGTACTGGCTCTGGCTGTCCGGCATCCTGCGCGGCGACTTCGGGCCCTCGGCCGACCAGCACCTCGACATCGGGTCCGAGGTGTTCTCCCGGTTCGCGGTGACGTTCCGGCTGGTGCTGCTGGCCATGCTGGTGGCACTGGTGCTGGCCGTGGTCGTGGGCGTGGTCAGCGCCGTCCGGCAGTACACCGTGATCGACTACACCTCGACCTTCCTCGGGTTCCTGTTCCTGGCCATGCCCGCGTTCTGGCTGGCCGTCCTGCTGAAGGAGGGCGGGGTCTTCGCCAACGACAACCTGGGCACGACGGTCTTCTACACCGTCGGGGAAGCTTCCGTCGTGGTGGAGGGCGGCCCCCTCGCGCGCTTCGCCGACGCGGCCGGGCACCTGATCCTGCCCACGATCGCCCTCGCGCTGATCAGCTTCGCCTCCTGGAGCCGCTACCAGCGCGCCTCCATGCTGGAGGTGCTCAACAGCGACTACGTACGCCTGGCCAGGGCCAAGGGCCTGCGCCGGCGGAAGGTCATGACCAGGCACGCGCTGCGTACCGCGCTCATCCCGCTGGTCACCGTCACGGCGCTCGACCTGGCCAACATCATCGGCGGGGCGGTCGTCACCGAGACCGTCTTCCAGTGGCGCGGCGCCGGCCGTCTGCTGCTCGACGCGATCAGGGCCAGGGACGTGCACGTCGTCATGGCCTGGCTGCTGGTCGCCTCGACCGCCGTGGTGCTGTTCAACCTGCTGGCGGACCTGCTGTACGCCCGACTCGACCCGAGGATCCGCTATGACTGACCCCCTCCAGCAGCAGGTCCGCGTGCCGCTGCCGCTCGCCGACCAGCCGTTCGCGGTCACCGAGCGGACCCAGACCCAGCTCGTCCTGCGCCGCTTCCTGCGGCACCGGCTGGCCGTGGCGAGCCTGGTGGTGTTCGTGCTGATCGTGCTGTTCGCGTTCGTCGGCCCGCTGCTGTGGACGTACACCTACTTCACCAGCACGCCCGACAACTCCCAGCCGCCCTCGCTCACCCACCCGTTCGGCACCACCGGCGACGGCAAGGACCTGCTGGCCCTGGTCATGCGGGGCACCCAGCAGTCGGTGAAGATCTCGCTGCTGATCGCGGTGGCCTCCACCGCCTTCGGCGCCGTCTGGGGCGCGGCGGCCGGCTACTTCCGCGGCCTGGTCGACGCCGTGCTGATGCGCGTCGCCGACCTGGTCATCATCCTGCCGATCCTCGCGGTGGCCGCCGTGCTGGCCGGCTCGTCCGACGGCGCCTGGTGGATGGTGTCTCTCGTCATCGCGGGACTGGTCTGGTCGCACGTGGCCAGGGTGGTGCGCGGGGTGGTGCTGTCGCTGCGGGAACGGGAGTTCGTCGAGGCGGCCAGGGCGCTCGGCGCGACCGACGCCCGCATCATCTTCCGCCACCTGGTGCCCAACGCCATCGGCCCGATCATCGTGGCCGCGACCATCCTCGTCGCCTCCGGCATCCTCATCGAGACCGCGCTGTCGTTCCTCGGCTTCGGCGTGCAGCCGCCCGACACCTCGCTCGGCATCCTGGTCAGCGAGGCGCGGACGGCGGTGCAGACCAGGCCGTGGCTGTTCTACTTCCCCGGCCTGTTCATCATCCTCATCGCGCTGTGCGTCAACTTCGTCGGCGACGGCCTGCGCGACGCCCTCGACCCCAAGCAGACCAGGGTACGCGCATGACCGCGCCCTCCCCGCGGCCCCCGGCCGTGCTCCAGGTGGACGACCTGCACGTCTCCTTCCCGACCGACGACGGCCTCGTACGGGCCGTCCGCGGCGTGAGCCTGGCGCTGGCCGCGGGCGAGTCGCTGGGCATCGTGGGCGAGTCGGGGTCGGGCAAGTCGGTCACCGCGCTGGCCGTCATGGGCCTGCTGCCCGCCGGCGCCCGGGTCAAGGGCGAGATCAGGTTCGACGGCCGGCACCTGCTCGGGCTGACCGACGACGAGATGAGCGACGTACGCGGCGGCCGCATCGCGATGATCTTCCAGGACCCGATGACCTCCCTCAACCCCGTCTACACCGTCGGCGACCAGGTCGTCGAGGCCATCCTCGCCCACCACGACCTGCCGCCGGCCAGGGCCCGCGAGCGGGCCGTCGAACTTTTGGACACCGTCGGCATCCCGCACGCCCGCCAGCGGGCCGGCAGCTACCCGCACGAGCTGTCCGGCGGCATGCGCCAGCGGGTCGTCATCGCCATCGCGATGGCCAACGACCCCGACGTCATCATCGCCGACGAGCCCACCACCGCCCTCGACGTGACCGTCCAGGCGCAGATCCTGGCCGCGCTGGAGCGGGCCAGGCAGGAGACCGGGGCCGCGCTCGTCCTCATCACCCACGACCTGGGCGTGGTGGCCGGGCACACCGACCGGGTCGCCGTCATGTACGCGGGCCGGCTGGTGGAGACCGGCTCGGCGCGGGAGGTGTTCTACCGGCCGCGCATGCCGTACACGATGGGGCTGCTGGCCGGCGTGCCGCGGCTGGACCGGCCGCAGCGGCGGCTGACCCCCATCTCCGGGGCTCCGCCGTCGCCGCTCGGCCTCGGCCGCGGGTGCCCGTTCGCGCCCCGCTGCCCGCTCGCCGAGGCGCTCTGCGCCGAGGAGGAGCCCGAGCTGCGCGCGGTCTCGGCGGCCGGGCAGCGGGCGGCCTGCCACTTCGCCGAGACGCTGACCGGCGGCGCCGCCTACCCGCAGGAGGAGGAGCGGCCGCTGCCCGCGACCGGCGAGCCGATCCTGCGCGTCCGCGAGCTGGTCAAGCACTTCCCGGTGCGCTCGCGCGGCCTGCTGCGCATGCAGGTCGGCACCGTGCACGCCGTCTGCGGGGTCTCCTTCGAGGTACGCCAGGGGGAGACGCTCGGCCTGGTCGGCGAGTCCGGCTGCGGCAAGACCACCACGGCCAGGGCGCTGCTGAACCTGGTCCGGGCCACCTCCGGCGAAGTGCTGTTCGGCGGCCGGGACCTCACCCGGCTCAGCCGCTCCGGCCTGCGGCCGCTGCGCCGCCACCTGCAGATCATCTTCCAGGACCCGTACGCCTCCCTGGACCCCCGCATGACGGTCAGCGAGATCGTCGCCGAGCCGCTGCGCATCCACGGCTCGTACGAGCGCGCCCAGGTCAGGGAGCTGCTGCGGCTGGTCGGGCTCAATCCCGAGCACGGCAACCGGTACCCGCACGAGTTCTCCGGCGGCCAGCGCCAGCGCATCGGCGTGGCCAGGGCACTGGCGCTGAAACCCCGCCTGCTGGTGCTCGACGAGCCGGTCTCCGCCTTGGACGTGTCGATCCAGGCCGGCGTGCTCAACCTGCTCAAGGACCTGCAGGAGGAGCTCGGGCTGGGCTACCTGTTCGTCTCGCACGACCTGTCGGTGGTCCGGCACATCGCCCACCGGGTGGCCGTCATGTACCTCGGGAAGATCGTCGAGCTGGCGCCGGCCGAGCAGCTCTTCTCCCGGCCGGCCCACCCGTACACGCAGGCGCTGATCTCGGCCATCCCCATCCCCGACCCCGACCAGGAACGCACCCGCACCCGCATCCTGCTGGCCGGGGACGTGCCGAGCCCGTCCGACCCGCCGAGCGGCTGCCGGTTCCGCACCCGCTGCCCCACGTTCGCGCTGCGGCTGACCCAGGACGAGCGCGCCCGCTGCGTGCGGGAGGAGCCCGCCCTGGTACGGCGCGGCGCCACGGCCCCGGTCGCCTGCCACTACGCCGAGGAGACGACGCTGCTGTGACCGGCTCAGGGGGCTGACCGCGACGTCAGGGGTGGGCCGGCCGCGGCCGCCATGTCATCGTGGAACCGGTGTCCCCTCACTTCCCGGAGCGCCCATGAGGCATGCCGTCGTCATCGGGGCCAGCGTCGCCGGCCTGCTGGCCGCCGCCGCGCTCAGCCCGATCGCCGAGCGGGTCACCGTCCTGGACCGGGACGAGCTGCCCGGCCAGGACGTCCACCGCCGTGGAACGGCGCAGAGCCGGCACGCCCACGGCCTCCTCGCCCGCGGACTGGAGGTCATGGAACGCCTGCTGCCCGGCCTCACTGCCGAGCTGACGGCCCGCGGGGCGTTCGGCGGGGACCTCCAGGCCGACTGCCGGTGGATCAACGAGGGCCGCCGCCTGGCCCGCGCGCCCGGCGGCATGCCAGGGCTCCTGGTCAGCCGCCTGCTCCTGGAGGGCCAGATCCGGCGGCGCGTGTCCGCGCTCCCGGGCGTGGACGTGATCGGCGGCCGCCAGGTCTTCGGGCTCGCCCACGACGGCGACCGGGTCACCGGCGTCCGGCTCGTGCCCGGCGAGACGATCGCCGCCGACCTGGTCGTGGACGCGTCCGGCCGCGGCTCCAGGCTGCCGTCCTGGCTGGCCCGGCTCGGCTTCCCCGCGCCGGAGGAGGAACGCGTCCAGATCGACCTGACCTACACCACCCGCGTGTTCCGCCGGCAGGCCACCGACCTGGACGGCGACCCGGTGGTCATCATGGCCGCGACGCGCGCGGCCCCCCGCGCGGGGGTGGCGCTGGCCATGGAGGGCGACCGGTGGATCGTCACCATCGGCGGGTACGGCGACGCGCCGCCGCCCCACCTGGACGGCTTCGTCGCGTACGCGAGAACGCTGCCCGCGTCCGACCTCCACGAGCTGGTGGCCGCGGCCGAGCCGCTGGACGAGGGCGCCCACCACCGCACGCGGGCCAGCGTGCGGCGCCGCTACGAGCGCCTGCCCCGCTTCCCGCGCGGGCTGGCGGTCGTGGGCGACGCGGTGTGCGCCTTCAACCCGATCTACGGCCAGGGCATGAGCGTGGCGGCGGTGGAGGCGGCGCGGCTGGGCGAGTGGGCTCGCCGGGAGCGGCCCGCGCGCGAGCTGTTCCGGTCGATCGCCCGGGTCGTGGACGGGCCGTGGGACATCGTGGTCAGCGGCGACCTGCGGCTGCCCGGCGTCCGCGGGCGGCTGACCCCGAAGGTCAGGCTGGTCAACGCCTACCTGGAGCGCTTCCACCGGGTCGCCGAGCACGACGCCGAGCTCGGCCGCCGCTTCCTGCGCGTGGCCAACCTGCTCGACCCCCCGTCGGCCCTGCTGCGGCCGGCGTGCCTGCTCCGGGTGCTCCGCGGCGCCCGCGCTCCCGCGGCCGAGCGACGGGCTGGGGATGACGGAGGGGTCACCCCGAGCCCGTCGTCGGCCTGACGGCGGTTCGCGGACCGGCCCACCGGCCTGACGGCGGGTTCACAGGCCGGCTTAACGGTCGGTCCACAGGTTCCAGAACCAGGTGCCCTCGGCGCACTGGTAGCGCGACCAGTGCCCGCGGTCGACACCCTGCTGGCCGGCCGTGATGCAGGCGCTGTGCGACCAGTACTTGCCCCGGTGGATCGGCAGGTCGGAGGCCGCCTGCGCGCTCCCGGCGGCCACGGCGCTGGAGACGCTCGCCACGGTCGCCAGCGCGACGGCGATCCCGGCTGCGGTGAGAAGGCGCTTCATGGAGTTTCCCTTCCTCGGGGTGTGGAGCCCGCGGGCTCCCGCCAACACCCGAAGCCTCGCCCGCCCGGCGCCCCGGGCGCATGGGTCACCGGCCCCAATACCGCCCGCGGCGCTCCCCGGGACGCCCCTCGCACCCCGGCTCGAACCGGCGGACGTCAGTAGGTGGCCCGGCCGCCGCTGATGTCGTAGACGGCCCCGGTGGAGAAGCTGACCTTGTCGGAGGCCAGCCACGCGATCAGCTCGGCGACCTCCTCGGGACGGCCGATCCGCCGCATCGGGATGAGGCTCGTGATGTGGGCCAGCGCCTCGGGGGCGGTGTCGGCGTTCATCGGGGTCTCGATGACGGCGGGGGCGATGGCGTTGACGAGGACGCCGCTGGTGGCCAGCTCCTTGCCGAGCGACTTGGTCAGGGCGATGACGGCGGCCTTCGAGGCCGAGTACGCCGCCATGTTGGGGTTGCCGTCCTTGCCGGCCATGCTGGCGAGGTTGACGACGCGGCCCCAGCCGCGCTCGCGCATGCCGGGCACGAAGGCGCGGCAGGTGTGGAAGGTGCCGCCCACGTTGACGTCGAGCGTGCGCCGCCAGCCGTCCAGCGGGACCTCCCACAGCGGGACGTTGGGGCCGACGATCCCGGCGGAGTTGACCAGGATGTCGACCGGGCCGAGCTCGCCCGCGGCGGCCTGGACGGCGGCGGCGTCGGTGACGTCCACGACCAGGTCGGCGCCGGCGGCGACGTCGAGCGTGACCACCTTGACGCCGTCGGCGGCCAGGCGGACGGCGGCGGCCTTGCCCAGGCCGCTGGCGCCGCCGGTGATGAGAGCGGTACGCATGGGATCCCTTTCCGTGGACGCAGGGCGAGGGGTGGCGTTCCGATAGCCGGAACGTGTGTCGGGCTCGCGGAACGTTGCTCGGAGACTAACGGACACTTGTCAGCAGAGGAAACATTTCTTTCGTTTCCTGGAACGATGGTCTAACCTTCGGAACATGTCTCGAGTGGAAGCCGAGGCCAGGCTGGTCGGCGCCGATCGCGTGCTGGCGGTGCTGGCCGAGCTGGCCCGCCATCCCGACGGGATCGCGCTGGAGGAGATGGCGCGGGCGGTGGACAGCCCCAAGCCGACCGTGCACCGGGCGCTGGCCTCGCTGCGCCGGGCCGGGTTCGCCACGCGGAACGGCCACGGCCGCTACGTTCTGGGCGACGAGTTCCTGCGGATGGCGTTCGCCCACCACGAGGCGCGGCCCGATCACGTCCGGGTCACGCCGATCCTGCGGGCGCTGTGCGAGCGGCACGGCGAGACCGCCCACTACGCGGTGCTCGACGGCGCCTCGGTCGTCTACCGGTCCAAGCACGACCCGCCCGCGGGCGCGGTGCGGCTGACGTCGGTGGTCGGCGGCCGCAACCCGGCGCACTGCACGGGAGTCGGCAAGGTGCTGCTGGCCCACGCCCTGCCCGACGAGGAGGACGTGCGCGCCTGGGTGGGCGACCGGACGCTGGAGCGGCCGACCGAGCGGTCGATCGGCACGGTGGAGGCGCTGCACGCCGAGCTCGTCCGCGTCCGCGCCCAGGGCTACGCCACCGACGACCAGGAGCACGAGCCGGGCGTCAACTGCGTGGCGGTCCCGGCGTACCTGACCTCGCCCACCGTGCCCAGCGGCGCGGTCAGCGTCAGCGGCCTGGCCTACCGCACCCCGCTGCGGACGCTGGTCGAGGACGTGCCCGCCATCCGCGCCATCGTCTCCGGAGAGGACCCGCCGTGACGGTCACCCCCGCCCAGGCCGGCTCACCGGACGACGCCCCTCCCGGCCCCGGCCGCCCCAAGCCCTGCCAGACCCCCTTGTGAACCTGGAGAACCACTGTGCACCTCATGCGCATCGGCGCGCCCGGCGCCGAGAAGCCCGTCGTCCGCGTGGACGAGCACCACTACCTCGACGTCTCCGACGTCACCCCCGACTTCGACGAGAAGTTCTTCGCCGCGGGCGGCGTCGCCCTGCTCGCCGACCGGGTGAGCCGGGGCGACGTGCGGGAGTTCGCCGGTGAACGCGTCGGCGCCCCGATCGCCCGGCCCCACCAGATCCTGTGCATCGGCCTCAACTACAGCGACCACGCCGCCGAGACTGGCCAGGCGGTGCCGGACGAGCCGATCCTGTTCACCAAGTCGCCCAACACGCTGGTCGGCCCGTACGACGACGTGCGCATCCCGCGCGGCGCCACCAAGACCGACTGGGAGGTGGAGCTCGGCATCGTGATCGGCAGGCGCACCTCCTACCTCGACTCGGTGGAGGAGGCGAAGGCGGCGATCGCCGGCTACTGCGTGGTCAACGACGTCAGCGAGCGGACGTTCCAGATGGAGCGCGGCGGCCAGTGGAGCAAGGGCAAGTCGGCCGAGACGTTCAACCCGGCCGGGCCGTGGCTGGTCACCCCGGACGAGATCCCCGACGTGAAGAACCTCGGCATGTGGCTGGACGTCAACGGGGTCCGCCGCCAGACCGGCACCACCAAGACGATGATCTTCGACCCGTACGTCATCGTGCACCATCTGAGCCAGTTCATGGTGCTGGAGCCCGGCGACCTGATCAACACCGGCACCCCGCCCGGCGTCGGCATGGGCTTCAGGCCGCCGGTCTGGCTCCAGCCCGGCGACGTCATGGAGCTCGGCATCGACGGCCTCGGCAGCCAGCGGCAGCGGGTCGTGGGGCCCCGCTAGTGCGGGCTCTGGTCGTCACCGGCCCGGGCGAGGCCCGGGTGGTGGAGGCCGAGCCGCCGGCCGCCGCCCCCGGCGAGGTGGTCGTGGACGTCGAGCGGGCCGGCGTGTGCGGCACCGACCTGGAGCTGTTCGCCGGTCACATGAGCTACTTCGGCACCGGCCGCTCCTGGTACCCGCTGCGCCCGGGGCACGAGTGGTGCGGCCGCGTCACGGCGCTCGGCGACGGAGTGGACGCCGGCTGGCTCGGCCGCCGGGTCACCGGCGACACCATGCTCGGCTGCGGCCGCTGCCACCGCTGCCGCACCGGCCGCCGCCACGTGTGCGGCGACCTGGCCGAGATCGGCATCAGCCGCGGCCGGGCCGGGGCGCTGGCCGAGCAGGTCGCCGTGCCGGTGACGGCGCTGCACCCGTTGCCGGACGCCGTGGACCCGACGCTGGGCGCGCTCGCCGAGCCGGGCGGCAACGCGCTGCGGGCCGTCCGCGGGGCCGGGCTCGGCCCCGGCGGGCGGCTGCTCGTCCTGGGCACGGGCGCGATCGGCCTGCTGGCGGCGCTGTTCGCGCGCGCTCAGGGCAACGAGGTCCACCTGCTGGGCCGCGACGCCGCCGGCCTCGCCGTGGCGCGATCGCTGGGCTTCGCGGGCGCGTGGGTCCGGCCGTCGCTGCCCGACCTGCCGTGGGACGCCGTCGTGGACGCCTCCAACGACCCCGCGCTGCCCGCGCTCGCCCTCGACCTGGTGGAGCCCGCGGGGCGCGTGGTCTGCATCGGCCTGGCCGGCGCCCCGTCCAGGCTCGACACCCGCGACCTGGTGCTGAAGGACGTCACCGCCGTGGGTATCCTCGGTGGCTCGGCCGGTCTCGCGGGGGCGATCGCGGCGTACGCCGACGGCTCGGTCGACGCCCGGCCGCTCGTGGCGGCCACGGTCGGCCTGGCCGAGGCCGCCGACGTCCTGGCCGGCCACCGCCCGCCCGGCGCGGGCCCCGGCCCCAAGATCCACATCGACCCACGGCGCTGAATGAGGGAGGTACCGGCGTGACCCATCCAGACCCGCGGCGGCTGGCCGCACCCGACCCGACGGTCCTGGCCGCGGTGGAGGCCGCCGTGCCGGGGATCGCGAGGACGCGGGCGAGCGACCGGCTCGGCCTGGCCCACGACGCCTCCCACTACCTGCTCACCCCGCAGGCGGTGCTGGTGCCGGAGAGCGCGGCGCAGGTGGCCGCGCTGCTGCGGGCCGGCCTGCCGCTGACGTTCCGCTCGGGCGGCACCAGCCTGAGCGGGCAGGCGGTCGGCGAGCATCTGCTGGTCGACACCCGGCGGCACTTCCGCGCCATCGAGGTGCTGGACGACGGCGCGCGCGTACGCGTCCAGCCCGGCGCGGTGCTGCGCCAGGTCAACGCCCGCCTGGCCCCGTACGGGCGCAAGCTCGGCCCCGACCCGGCCAGCGAGTCGGCGTGCACGATCGGCGGCGTGGTGGCCAACAACTCCAGCGGCATGACCTGCGGCACGCACGCCAACACGTACCGGACGCTGGAGTCGATGACGGTGGTGCTGCCCGGCGGCGCCGTCGTCGACACCGGGGCGGCCGACGCCGACGAGCGCCTGCGCGCGCTGGAGCCGGAGCTCGCGGAAGGGCTGATCAAGCTCCGCGACCGAATCCGGAAAAATCCTGACTCGGTGCGCCGCATCGAAGCCCAGTTCGCGCTGAAGAACACCATGGGCTACGGCCTCAACAGCTTCCTCGACCACGACACGCCCGCGCAGATCCTCGCCCACCTGGTCATCGGCAGCGAGGGCACCCTCGGCTTCGTCGCGGAAGCGGTCTTCCGCACCGTCCCCGCGCACCGCCTGGCCGCCACCGGCCTGCTCGTCTTCCCGACCCTGGGTCAGGCCATGGCCGCCATGCCGCGGCTGGTCGAGGCCGGGCCGGCCGCCGTCGAGCTGCTGGACGCCGAGTCCCTCCGCGTCGCCAGGTCCGACCCGCGGGCCGACGACCTGCTCCGCGCCCTCACCGTCGCCGGACACGCTGCCCTGCTGGCCGAATGGCAGGAGTCCGACCCCGACCGGCTCACCGACCGCGAACGGGCCGCCGCGCGGGTCTTCGCCGACCTGAAGCTGTCCGCCCCGGCCCGGCTCAGCAGGGACGCGAGCGGCCGCGCGGCTCTGTGGCACATCCGCAAGGGCCTGTACGCCGCCGTCGCCGGCGCCCGCCCCTCCGGCACCACCGCCCTGCTGGAGGACGTCGCCGTCCCCGTGCCCGCCCTGGCCGGCCTGTGCGACGAGCTGACCGCCCTGTTCGCCGACCACCGCTACGAGCGCAGCGTCATCTTCGGCCACGCCAAGGACGGCAACCTGCACTTCATGCTCAACGAGCGCTTCCCCGCCGAGCTCGACCGCTACGCCGCCTTCACCGAGGACATGGTGGACGCCGTCCTGGCCAGGGGCGGCACGCTCAAGGCCGAGCACGGCACCGGCCGCGTCATGGCCCCGTTCGTGCGCCGCCAGTACGGCGACGAGCTGTACGAGGTGATGCGCGAGGTCAAGCGCCTGTGCGACCCGGAGGGCACGCTCAACCCCGGCGTCGTCCTGACCGACCGCGACGACGCCCACCTGCGCGACCTCAAGCCGGTCGCCACCGTCGAGCCCGAGGTCGACCGCTGCGTCGAGTGCGGCTACTGCGAGCCCGTCTGCCCCAGCCGCGACCTGACCACCACCCCGCGCCAGCGCATCGTGCTCCGCCGCGAGCTGGCCGCCGCCCACGCCGCCGGCGACCACGCGCTCGCCCGCGACCTCGAAGCCGAGTACGCCTACGACGCCGTCGACACCTGCGCCGTGGACGGCATGTGCGCCACCGCCTGCCCGGTCGGCATCAACACCGGCGACCTCACCAGGCGCCTGCGCGCCGACCGCCACGGCCGCCTGGCCCAGCGGGGCTGGCAGACCGCCGCCGGCCATTGGAAGGCCGTGACCGGCACGCTCAGCCTCGCCCTCGACACCGCCGCCGCCACGCCGCCCGGCCTTCCCGAGGCCGCCAGCCGGGCCGCCCGCGCCGTCGCCGGCCCCGAGACCGTCCCCCGGTGGACCCGCGACCTGCCCCGCGGCGGCCGGCCGCGGCGCCCGGCCCCGGCCGGCAACCCCGACGCGGTGTACGTGCCGTCCTGCCTGAACACCCTGTTCGCCCCGGCCGCCGGCGGGCCCGGCGTGATGACCGCCTTCCAGCGCCTCGCCGCGCGGGCCGGCCTCACGCTGCTCGTCCCCGACCAGGTCGCGAGCCTGTGCTGCGGCACCCCGTGGTCGTCCAAGGGCTACACCGCCGGCCACGAGACGATGGCCGGCAAGGTCAGGGACGCGCTCACGGGGGCCGCCGGCGACGGCGTCCCGGTCGTCACCGACGCCGCGTCCTGCACGGAAGGCTTCCACCGCCTCGGCGTCCAGGTCGTCGACGCGGTCGCGTTCACCGCCGAGCGCATCCTGCCCCGCCTCACCGCGAACCGCCGGCTGCCCTCCCTGGCCCTCCACCCGACCTGCTCCTCCACCCACCTCGGCCTCGATCCGGCGATCACCGTCGTCGCCGCGGCGATCGCCGACCGGGTCGTCGTCCCGGACGGCTGGCAGTGCTGCGCCTTCGCCGGCGACCGCGGCCTGCTCCACCCCGAGCTGACCGCCTCGGCCACCCGCGCCGAGGCGTCCGCCGTACAGGCGGGGGAGTTCGCCGCGCACGCCTCCGTCAACCGCACCTGCGAGCTCGGGCTCACCCGCGCCACCGGCAAGCCGTACCGGCACCTGCTCGAACTCCTCGACCAGGCGACCGCCTGAGCGCGTTCTGCATCCCCGGCGACCGCCCTGTGCGGAGGGCGTGGATGTCGCGGCCAGCGGGGTCGATGACGAAGGCCCGGTCATCGGCGGCATGGTCCGTGCTGCCCTCCGGGCTTCGGGGTCGCGATCGCCGCCATGGCGAGCGTCTCTTGACGGGTTCATACCGGAGTTGTTCGGTTGAGACGTCCCAGCGGGTCCCTCGATCACATAAGGCGGTGGCGCATGCGCAGACACCGGTTGGCGGCGGCAGGAGCGGGCCTGGTACTCACGTTCGGGCTCGGCGGGCTCGGCGTCCCCACGACGGCCGCCGGCAGTTCCGCGACGGCGGCGATCGACCTGGAGCGGATGACGATCCCCGACCTGCAGCGGGCCATGAACGCCGGCACGCTGTCGTCGGCGGCCCTGACCGGCCGCTACCTCGACCGGATCCAGGAGGTCGACCGGCGCCTCCACTCGGTGGTCACGGTCAACCCCGACGCCCTGGCCCAGGCCCGCCAGAGCGACCAGCGGCGCCGCTCCGGCCGGCTGCTCGGCCCCATGGACGGCATCCCCGTGCTGCTCAAGGACAACATCGGCACCGGCGACCGGCAGCCCACGACGGCCGGCTCCCTGGCGCTGCGCAAGGCCAGGCCCGCGGACGCGTTCCTGGTGTCCCGGCTGCGCGCCGGCGGCGCGGTGCTGCTGGGCAAGGCCAACCTGTCGGAGTGGGCGAACTTCCGCTCCACCCAGTCGTCGAGCGGGTGGAGCGCGACCGGCGGGCAGACCGCGAACCCGTACGCGCTGGACCGCAACCCGTGCGGCTCCAGCTCCGGCTCCGGCGCGGCGGTGGCCGCGCACCTCGCGCCCGTGGCGATCGGCACCGAGACCGACGGCTCCATCGTCTGCCCGAGCGGCGCGAACGCGCTGGTCGGCGTCAAGCCGACGATCGGCCGGGTGAGCCGGACCGGCATCGTGCCGATCTCCGCCGCCCAGGACACGGCGGGGCCGATGACGAGGAACGTCACCGACGCGGCGATCCTGCTGGCCGCGGTGCAGGGCGCCGACCCGGCCGACCCGCCGACCGGCGAGGCCGACAACCCCGCCGACTACACGCGCTTCCTCGACCGGAACGCGCTGCGCGGCACCCGGATCGGCGTGTGGCGCGCGGGCAACACCGGGGTCAGCGACGAGACCGACGCGATCTTCGACCGGACCGTGCGCACCCTGCGCGACCTCGGCGCGACAGTCGTCGACCCGGTGGAGCCGCAGGGCGTCGACGAGGTGGGCGGGCCGGAGTTCGAGGCCCTGCTGTGCGAGTTCAAGCACGACCTGAACGCCTACCTCGCCGCCACGCCGGGCGAGCACCCGGGCACGCTGGCCGAGCTGATCGCGTTCAACCGGGCCAACGCCGCCCGCGAGCTGCCCTACTTCGGGCAGGAACTGTTCGAGGCGGCCCAGGCGACCAGCGGCGACCCGGCCGACCCCGCCTGCGCGGAGGCGCGGGCCGCGGCCACGTCGGCCGCGCGGCAGGCGATCGACGGCGCGCTGACCGAGCACGACCTGGCCGCCATCGTGGCCCCGACCGGCAGCCCCGCCTGGCCCACCGACCTCGTCAACGGCGACCACTTCGTCCTCGGCAGCTCCACGCCCGCCGCGGTGGCCGGCTACCCGAACGTCACCGTCCCGGCCGGGTTCGCGTTCGGGCTGCCGGTGGGCGTCTCGTTCATGGCCTCCCGGTGGGCCGAGCCGCGCCTGCTGGGCCTGGCGTACGCGTACGAGCAGGCCACCAAGGCCCGCCGAGCCCCGCGCCTCCTCCCGACGGCTCCGCTGGAGAGCGGCCTCGACCTGACCCCGGCGCCCCGCCAGGCCGTGCCGGAACGGACCGACCCGGGAGGCCGCGCCCGCTGACGCCGTCGGCCGCCCCGGGTGGGGCCGGCCGCCTTGGGCGGAGGCGGAAGGGGCCGGTCGCCCTCGGCGGAGCCCTCGTCAGGCGGGGCTGATCGTGGCGGCGAGGGTGGCGCCGAGCTCCCAGCAGGCGGCCAGGTCGTCCTTGCCCGGAGCGCCGGTGATCGCCACCGGCCGCTGGACCCGTTCCCAGCCGAGGCCGGTGGCGATCGACTCCACCGCGCGGACGGCGCCCGCCGGGTCGCTGTTGCCGTGCACGTACAGCGCGTACGGCAACCGCTGCGTGTCCTCCAGGCACGGGTAGTAGATCGTGTCGAAGAAGTGCTTGAGCGCGCCGCTCATGTAGCCGATGTTGGCCGGGGTGCCGAGGATGATCCCGTCGGCCTCGAACACGTCGACGGCGGTGGCCCGCAGCGCCGCCCTGGCGACCACCTCCACGCCCTCGACCTCGTCGGTCGCGGCCCCCCGCCGCACCGCCTCGAAGAGCTCGCGCAGCGTGGGCGACGGGGTGTGGTGCACGATCAGCAGGCGGCGGACATCTTGCGACACGCTCCCGATCGTCTCACGCCGCCGCCGGAAAGCCGTCCCGCGGCAGTCGAGCGGCTGGTCGACGGCTGCGTACGCCGGTTCCTGCGCGGCGGCAGCGGCCGGCGCTCGCAACCGCGTCTCGCCGAGGCGGCCGCACGCAAGGGGGCGAGCGGCTTCGCGCACACGGCCCGCGTACTGAACCGGCAGCTCACGGGAGGCGCCGAAGTGTAGCTAGCATTCCGCACGTGACCGCCTATGACGATCCCGACGCGTTCGAACACCTGGACTTCTCCGTCCTGCCGCCGCGCCAGCAGCGCATCCTGGCCACGATCCGCGACTGGATGGTCAGGCACGGCTATCCGCCGAGCGCCAGGGAGATCGGTCGGGCGGTCGGGCTGCGGTCGTCGTCGTCGGTGTCGAAGCATCTGAAGAGCCTGGAGGAGAAAGGGTTCCTGCGCCGGGGCGCGGCGACCACCCGGCCGATCGACGCCCGCCCGTTCCTGCGCGCTCCGGCCCCCCGGCCGGCCGGCGACCTGGTGACCGTGCCCGTGGTCGGCGACATCGCCGCGGGCACCCCCATCCTGGCCGACGAACACCTCGACGACACCCTCACCCTGCCCCGCGACCTCACCGGCCGCGGCACCGTGTTCGGCCTGCGCGTACGCGGCGACTCGATGATCGACGCCGCGATCTGTGACGGTGACCTCGTCGTGGTACGGCAGCAGCCGGAGGCTTACTCGGGCCAGATCGTCGCCGCCATGCTCGACGGCGAGGCCACCGTCAAGGTCTACCGCCGCCGCGACGGCCACGTCCTCCTGGAACCGCGCAACCCCCGCTACGACGTCATCGACGGCGACCACGCCGTGGTGCTGGGCATCGTGGTCTCCGTCCTCCGCAGCGTCTGACCGCCGAACCGCGCGTCCCAGCTGTGCGTGGACGCGCCGCCGCACCTCGCGCAGTTCGGCGCGGCAGTCGGCGTGTTCGGGCCACCTGACGGCCTCCCCGGCCTCTGCCGCATCAGCAGAGCCTGCGGCGGGCCGCTACCGGCCCAGGCGCACCAGGCGGGGAGCCGTGTCCAGGAGCTCGCGGGCGAGGGGGCCGTCGGCCTCCGCCTCCACGGTGCGCGGGTCGCGGCGGTCGGCGAACAGGAAGCAGAACTCGACGGCGTCCATGACGATCGTGGAGCGCTGGCTCTCCGGGTCTTCCCCGAGCCGGACCACCCATGTCCCCCCGCCCGGCCCGCCGAGGCGCATCTCGACCGTGCCCGAACGAGTGCCGCCGCCGACCTGGTGCGCGAACGGCAGCGACCGGCACCCCATGTCCGTCATCGCGTGCACGTGAGAGGCCACCGGATGCGGCATGCTGATCCCGGCCGCCTCCGCGATGTCGGTGGTGTGCACCCACGTCTCGAACGCCCGGTTCGTGAGATGGTCGCGCACCCGCAGCCGCATCCCGCTCGCCGTCACCTTCGTCTCCTCAAGCCCGGGATCGGCGGCCGCCACGAACGCGCAGAGCATCGCCGCCTGCGCCCGCCACCCGGCCAGCACCTCCTCCGGGCCGCGCGCCGCCGCGAGCACCGCGTCGGTGTACGCCTCCGGGTCGTCGCTCGACGGCCGCGACCCCGACAGCGGGGCTCCCAGCGCCGCCGCGAGCAGCCGGTCGGAGGCCATGAGATGCCCGACGACCTGGTACGGCACCCACCCGTGGATCACCGGGGTGACGCACGCGTCGCCGGGCAGCTCGGGTAGCAACACCTGGAGGGCCGCGACCCGGGCCGCGTACGCCGCCGCGCACGGCGGCACCGGGTGCGCGGGTCTGCGCCGGGCCACCGCCGCGCGCAACACCTCGTCCCGAGTCAGACCCGCCATTTGCGCGAGTGCACCTCCCCTTGGACAAGGCGTTCGCCTTGCTCTTCGCTTATAGAGACTTATTGCACGCTACGTCAAGTAGACGTCGCAGATAGGTACATCCGTCCGTTCCGCCGGTCAGGTCCCGCGGTTGCGGAGCCGGAGCGCGATCGGCGCGGACGTCACCGTCATGACGGCCGAGAGCGCGAGCGCCCCCAGTAGTCGCGGTCGGGCAGGCGGAGGTGGGTGCGGGGGCTGGTGAGGGCCCGGTCGTCGACGGGGCGGAGACCGGCGGCGGCGTGGAGCGGCCACTCGAAAGGGTGACCTCCCCCGTCGGGGTCGGCGCCCGCGTCGAGCCTGGCCCGCACCAGCGCCAGGTCCTTCCAGGAGTCCCACCCGAAATCGGACCATCCGGTGGTCTGGCCAGCGGTCATGACGGCTCCTCCGAGATCACGCGAGGGGACACGAGCGGGCCCATCATGGCGGAGGGCGAGGACAATTTCCGCTCTCCTGCCTGTCCGCCGCCCGCCCCGCCCCTGCCTGTCACCCGGCCCACGCCCGCCCGCCCGCCCCTGCCTGTCAGCCGGCCCACGCCCGCCCGCCGCGCACCGGCCGCCTCCCGCCTCCGCCGGGCGGGACGGCCCCGCGCGTCCCGCTCCCGCCCTGGTCGGGCCAGGTGTCATGCGGACGGGCGCGGGGCATGAGGTGGGGAGGGCATCCGGGGGGTGAGGTGGGCGGTCAACGGCCGGACGGACGGGAGGGCGGCGCGTTCAGCGGGGACCTGGGGCGGCTCGGCGCCGAGGACCTGCAGCGGCTGCAGACCGGCCTGCGGCAGATCCGCGACCTGCACGACCGGATGGAACGCCTGCTGGAAGCCGTTCTGGCGATCAGTTCCGAGCTGGAGCTGAACGCCGCGCTCCGCACCATCGTGGAGGTCTCCGCCGACCTGGTGGACGCCACGTACGGCGCCCTCGGCGTGCTCGACGAGAACGGCCGGTTCACCGACCTGTTCACCTGCGGCGTCGGCGAGGAGGTGCACGCGGCCGTCGGCCGGCTCCCCACCAGCCACGGCCTGCTGGAGGAGCTGATCTCCCGCCCCCGCCCGCACCGCGTGGACGACATCCAGGCCCATCCCGCCTTCCGCCAGTTCCCCGCCGGCCACCCGGCGATGCGCACCCTGCTCGGCACGCCGATCCTGGTCCGCGGCACCGTGTACGGCAACATGTACTTCGCCGACAAACGCACCGGCGAGCCGTTCACCGACGACGACGAACGCATCATCGCGGCGCTGGCGAGCGCGGCCGGCGTCGCCATCGAGAACGCCCGCCTCTACGAGCGGATCCGCCGCAGCACCGAGGATTTCCAGCGGAGCCTGCTCCCGCAGCTGCCCGAGCTCCACGGCCTGCGCGCCTGCGCCCGCTACTGCCCCTCCACCGACCTCCCGCAGATCGGCGGCGACTGGTACGACACGATCGTCTTGCCCGACGGCGCGCCCTGCCTGATGGTCGGCGACGTGATGGGCCACGACCTGCGGTCGGCCACGTTCATGAGCCGCATCAGCAACATGCTCCGGGTGATCGCCTACGAGCAGTGCGACCCGCCCTCCCGCATCCTGCAACGGCTCGACGAGGCCCTGCACGGCCTCCACGGCGGCCCGATGGCGACGGTTCTGGTGGCCCGGCTGGACCGGCGGAGCGGCACCGAGTGGCGGCTGCGGTGGGGGAGCGCCGGGCACCCGCCCCCGCTGCTGGTCCCGCCCGACGGACCGGCCCGCT
>DASUCK010000152.1:0-10341 GCA_036276095.1 Nonomuraea sp.
CGGCTGCCGCGGTCGTCGGCGCCCTGGTCCAGCGCGATCAGCCGGCCGTCGGGCAGGAAGCCCAGGCCGAACGCGTTCCGCAGGCCCCAGGCGACGAGCTCCAGGCCGCCGCCGTCCAGCTCGCAGCGCAGCACCGCGGCGGTGCAGGGCAGCCCGGCGGGAACGCGCTGTCCCGGCCGGGTGCGGGTGCCGAAGGGGACGAACGCCCCGGTTTCGGTCTCCGTGGCGTCCGTGAGCGGGTCCGGCGTGGTGACGTTGACGCCGGTGAGCGCCACGTCGAGGCCGGGCACGTCGTGCGCGTGCGGCAGCCGCTTCAGCCAGCCCAGCTCGTACGCGTCCAGCCCGATCACGCCCAGGTTCGACATGGCGCCCTGGCTGAAGTACAGCTTCCGGTCGGGCCCTACCACGGGCATGTTGGTGTGGTAGTTGCCCGGCCCCGGCAGCCCGTCCACGACGGTCGTCCGCCGGCCGGCGGCGTCGAGGCGGCTGATGCGCCCGGCGCCGCCCTCGGAGACGTACAGGTGTCCGTCGTGCCGGCACAGGCCGGTCACCGGGGCGGCCAGGCCGCCGGCGAGCAGGGTGCGCTCGCCGGACGGCGCCACCCGCCAGATCCGGCCGCCGGGCGGCGCGCCGCCGAACGGCAGGCCGGACTCGGCCACGTACATCGTGCCGTCCTCGCCGGCGGCGAGGCTGGTGGGGCAGTGCAGCCCCGCGCAGACCGGCCTCGCGGGGGCGTCGAGCGCGGTGGTCATGACCGGCCCTCGCTCGCGCCGAGCCGGTAGGCGACGATCTCCGCGCGCTGGCCCGGCCCCTGGGGCCAGCCGCCGACCGCGATCAGGTACGGGCCGTTGATCGCGACGGGCGAGTTGGTCGGCGAGGGCAGCGCGGTCTGCCAGACGAGCTTCCCGGTACGTGTGCTCACCGCGTGCACGGTGCCGTCGAAGGTCGTGGTGAAGACCAGGTCGTTGACCACGGACGCGCCGCCGTACGGCGATCGGGCCAGCGGGTGCGTCCACCTGACCCGGCCGGTGACCAGGTCGAGCGCGACCAGGTCGCCCCCGGTCTCGGTCTCCGACACCAGCGGCGGCGGCTCCTGCGTCCGCCAGGTCGCGCCGACGTTGTTGGCGGCCGCGTACACGGTGGTGTCGTCGACGGCGATGGGGGAGATGACGCCGCCGAGCACGCCAGGATAGGTGGTGAACGGGAACGCCGGCAGCTTGTCGTGCTCGCCGCGCAGCGCGAGCAGGTTGTCGTCGTCGTGGCCGTTGTGCCGGCCGACCGGGGTCTTCCACAGCAGCTTGCCGGTGGCCCGGTCGAACTGGTAGACGATGCCCATCTTGCCGGAGCCGATCACCACCGGACGCCGGCCCGCCTTCGTCAGCACCGGCGAGTTCTGGAAGTCCCAGTCGTAGATGTCGTGCGGGAGCACCTGGTTGTACCAGAGGATCGCGCCGGTGTGCCGGTCGAGCTTGACCATCGAGTTGGAGTACAGGTTCGGCCCCGGACGGCTGGAACCCCACGGGTGCTCGGCGGTGCCGATGAACGGCGCCGGGTTGGCGACCTCGATGTAGACGTCGCCGTTCCCGTCGAAGCTCGGCGGATACCACACCCCGCCCCCGGAGTTGAGTTCCGGCCGGCCCCACAGGTCCTTCGGCACGGTGTCGAAGGTCCACTTCGGCGTGCCGGTGTTCGCGTCGAGCGCCCACAGGACGCCCTGCCCCTCGCCGCCGAGGAAGTGCCCGGCATTCCCCGGCACGGTGGAGACGTAGACGGTGCCGTGGTCGACGCCGGGCTGCATGTCGATGCCCTCGAACTCGTTCTGCACCAGTTTCCGGCTCCACAGCTCGGCGCCGGTGGCCGCGTCCAGCGCGAACGCGTGCGACCCGGTCGCGCCGAACACCTTCCCGTACGCGACCGCGACGCCGTTCGGGCCGACGCTGCGGGAGCCGTACGTCTTCGTCCACAGGAGCCGGCCGGTGCGCAGCTCGACGGCGTAGACGTTCGAGTCGAGGTCCTGCGTGTAGACGACGCCGTCCACGACGACGGGCGTCGCGGCGTGGCCGCCCGGCCACAGGTCCGTACGGGCCGTGATCGGCACCCGCCAGGCCACGCCGAGCCTGGAGACCGTACGCGAGTCGATGGGGCCGCCGACGCGGCGGGTGCCCGCCTTGTCGGCGTTCGGCTGCGACCAGGACGAGCCGCCGTCCCACGAGGCGCCGGTGGCCGCCGGCGTGGCGAGACCGGGCTGGCCGAGGAGGAGGATGGCGATCGCGGCGGCCGTGGACAGCGCCGTACGGCGCAGCCGCCCGGGTTGGTGGCGCATGGGGATCCCCTCTCAGCGGCGCACGCGTACGGGAAGCTCGATCGGCCGGTCGGCGGTGTGGTAGAGCCACCACTGGACCAGCATCAGGTTGCCCACCCAGCCGACCCACCGGGCCGCCTCGATCAGGTAGAGGATCTGGACCTGGTTGACCAGGCCCACGTTGACGATGACGATGCCCCAGACGTTGTTCATCACGATCGCGAAGCTGTAGAGCATGAACCGGCGGTGCAGGGCGTAGTTGCCGCGCCGCACCAGCACGTATCCGGTGATGGTCGTGGCCAGCCACAGCGTGGTGGCCATGCTGACGCCGATCTGGCCGACCGGCGGCGCGAACCGCACCAGGATCAGCCCGATCACCCCGCAGACCAGCGCCGACACCACGTACACGCGCCCGCTCCACCGGTGCACGGCCGGCCGGCGGACCCGCAGCCGCGGCCACACCTGCAGGACCACGGTCACCATCGCGACCGTGCCGAAGACGATGTGCCCCCACAGCAGCGGGTAGTACGGCGGGAAGCCGTCGTGGGGCGGGATCGGGGCGAGGGACTCGTTGGCCCCCGCGCGGGCGAACGGCCCGACCTGGTAGTAGAGGAACCCGGCGACCACGAGGGCCAGGGGAATGATCCAGGGGCGGCGCCACCAGCGCGGGCCCGGGCGTTCCGGTACGACGAGATCATCGGCCAGGGGTGTCTTGGCAGGGATTTCTGTTTGAGACACGGCGATTTCCTTCACGCGATGCCGAAAAGGCGGCCGCTAGGGCGACGCCCGCGGCGTCGTCCTGGCCGGGTACTCGTATCGTGGGCGCCGCGGACGCGTACCCGCATCTCCTGGCTTGCGCTCGTGCCCCGGCCGACCACGGCACGCTGGAAGAAGGCGGAACGCCCACGTGGGAGGAGACTTTCTACCACCTGTGCCGCCAGGTCCCCTCGGGCGGCATGACCGGCCCACACAGAGAGAGATTCAGATGCACACGACGTCGACGGACGGCACTACCATCTCCTTCGATCGGTTGGGCAGCGGACCTGCGGTCGTCTGCGTGCAGGGCGCCTTCACCGATCGCACCCACCCCACCTGGGCGACCCTCGCCGAGACCCTGAAGTCGAAGTTCACCGTGTTCAACTACGACCGCCGCGGGCGCGGCCAGAGCGGCGACACCGCCCCCTACGCGGTCGAGCGGGAGATCGAGGACCTCGCGGCGATCATCAAGGAGGCCG
Organism: Nonomuraea sp.; assembly: GCA_036276095.1. Lineage (GTDB taxonomy): Bacteria > Actinomycetota > Actinomycetes > Streptosporangiales > Streptosporangiaceae > Nonomuraea. Next base: position 3,538 of record DASUCK010000152.1, read on the forward strand.
GCGGCTCGGCCATGGTGTTCGGCGGCTCCTCGGGCGCCGGCCTCGCCGTGCAGGCGGTCTCCCGCGGCCTGCCGATCACCCGGCTCGCGCTGTGGGAGCCCCCCTACATCGTCGGCGACGCCCGTCCCCCGATCCCCGACGACTTCGACACGCAGCTCGCCGGCCTGGTCGAGCAGGGGCGTCCGGGTGACGCCGCCGAGCTGTTCATGACGGTCGCGGCGGAGGTGCCCGCCCAGATGGTCGCCGAGATGCGGGGCGCGCCGTTCTGGCCCGGCGTGGAGGCCGCGGCTCCCACGCTCGCGTACGAGGTGTCCGTCATGGGCAGGGGCAACAAGCTGCCCGAGGAACTGCTCGCCGGGATCTCGGTGCCGACGCTGGTGCTCACCGGCGAGAACAGCGCGCCGTGGATGAACACCGCGGCCAAGGCCGTCAGCCAGATCGTCCCGGGCGCCCGGCTCGGCGTCCTCGCCGGCCAGTCCCACGAGGTGAGCCCCGACGCGCTCGCCCCCGCCCTGGAGGAATTCTTCTCCTGACCCCGCACCCCTTCCCACCCGCGGGCCCCGCCCGGTCGACCGGAGCGGGGCCCGCGTCGTGAACCTTCCCGCCGGAGGCCGTCACAGGGTGTGGAGGGTGACCGGGACGCCGTTGAAGACGGCGTTGCCGGACAGGGGGTCCACGACCGTGTCGTCGGTGAGGGTGTTGGCGTTGACGCCCGGGTCGCGGGCGGCGACGCGCTGGCGGGTCGCGGCGTGGCCCCAGCCGTGGGGCAGGCTCACGACGCCGGGCATGATCGTGTCGGTGCGCTCCACCGGCACCACCAGCTCCCCGGCGGCCGAGCGGACGACGGCCCGGTCCCCCAGCCCCAGGCGGTCGGCGTCCCGCGGGTTGACGTGCAGGGTGCAGCGGTTGCTGCCACCGGCCAGCGCCGGCACGTTGTGCAGCCAGCTGTTGTTCGAACGTAGCTGGCGGCGCCCGATGAGGACGAATCCGGCGGGCGGCGCGGCGAGCCGGTCACGCAGCCGCTCCAGGTCGGCCAGCAGCGCCGGCGGCGCCAGCTCGACCAGCCCCGACGGCGTACGCAGCAGCTCCGCCAGCCGCGGCCGCAGCGGGCCCAGGTCGAGGCCGTGCGGGTGCGCCCGCAGCTCCTCCAGCGACAGCCCGTACGGGCCGAGCTTGAGCAGCGCGTCGAGCATCAGCTCGGGCCCGCTCTCCCCGGTCAGCCCCGGACGCAGCGCGGCGGCCCGGTCGCCGAGCACCTGCCCGAGGATCAGCTCGTCGAGCCCCGCCGGGTCGGCGTCCGGCCCCTGGCCGGCGGCGATGAGCGTCAGCCTGGCCAGGATCTCCGCCTCCGACAGCTGCCCGGGCTCCAGCGGGCGCACCGGCGGGGAGAACCTGGCGTAGTTGCGCACCGCGACGGTCAGCAGCAGGAAGTCGTAGTGCGGGCTCTGCAGGATGCGCGGCGGCGGCAGGACGACGTCCGCGTGCCTGGTCGTCTCGTTCAGGTACGGGTCGACGCTGACCATGAACTCCAGCCCGGCCAGCGCGCGCTCCAGCCGGGGCCCGTTCGGCGCCGACAGGGCGAGGTTGCCCGCCACCGTCACCAGCGCCCGCACCTGGCCTTCGCCCGGCGTCTCGATCTCGTCGGCGAGCGTGGACACCGGCAGCTCGCCCAGCACCTCGGGCAGCCCGCGGACCCGGCTGCGCCCCCGGCCCGGCGCGTACGGCTCCCCGCTGCGGAAGATCTCCAGGATGGCCGACTCGGGGATCATCACCCCGCCCGGCCGGTCGAAGTTGCCGGTGAGCACGTTGACCACGTCCACCAGCCAGTTGGCGAGCGTGCCGAACTCGACGGTGCACGTCCCGATCCGCGAGTACACGGCGGCCGACGGGGCCGCGGCCAGCTCGCGGGCCAGCCGCGCGATGTCGCCGGCCGGCACCCCGCACGCCGCCGCCACCGACTCCGGGGAGAAGCCCGCCGCGGCTCGCCGCAGCTCCGCCAGGCCGTTCACGTCCAGCCGGGTCTTCACCAGGTCCTCGGCGAGCAGCGTGTGCACGATGCCGAGCAGCAGGAGGGGATCGGTGCCGGGGCGCAGGGGGAGGTGCTCGTCGGCGACGGCGGCGGTGCGCGTCCTGCGCGGGTCGGCGACGACGAGCTTGCCGCCGCGGGCGCGCAGCGCCCTGAGCCGCCGCGGGAAGTCGGGGGCCGCGCACAGCGAGCCGTGCGACTCCATCGGGTTCGCGCCGAGCACCAGCAGCCAGTCCGTACGGTCCAGGTCGGGCACCGCGATGGCGAACGGGTCGCCGAACAGGTGCCCGCACGCCACGTGCTTCGGCATCTGGTCGATGGTGCTGGCGGAGTAGACGTTCCTGGTGGCGAGCGCCTGGGTGAGCGGCATCCGGTACATGAACCCGGCCATGGTGTGAAAGGTCGGGTTGCCGAAGTACGCGGCGACGGCGTCCCTGCCGTGCCGGTCGATCACCCCGTTGAGGCCGCGGTCGACCGCCTCGAACGCCTCCTCCCAGGTGACCCCCAGCCACTCGCCGTCCTTGCGGATCACGGGCGTGCGCAGGCGGTCGGGATCGGCGTCGAGCTGGCCGAGGCTCGCCCCTTTGGGGCAGATGTACCCCTGGGAGAAGGGGTCGTCCCGGTCGCCCTTCACCGAGGTGACGCGCCCCGAGGCGGCGAGCTCCAGCCGCAGCCCGCAGACGGCGTCGCAGATGGGACAGGTCCGGTACGCGGTGGACATGGGCGCTCCATAGGCTCAGACGACGTCGAAGTCAACGGTCACGTGCTCGGTGACGGGGACGGCGCGGCAGGTCAGCACGTACCCGGCGGCCTGCTCCTCCGCGCTCAGCGACCAGTTGCCCGCCATGCGCGCCCGGCCGTCGACCACGCGGGCGCGGCAGGTCGCGCAGACGCCGTTCCGGCACGAGTAGGGCAGCTCGGGCCGGGCCTCCAGGGCGGCGTCGAGCAGCGACTGGCCGCCGCCGACGGGCACCGTGACGGTCCGGCCGTCCAGCACCACCGTCACCCGCCGGCCCCGGCCGTCGCCCGCCGGCAGTGCGACCGGCGGCGCGACCGGCGGGGCGGGCGCCGCGCCGGTGTGGAAGAACTCGGCGTGCACGGCGTCCGCGCCGACGCCGAGCCCGGCCAGGGCCTCCCGGGCCGCCCGGACGAGGCCGAGCGGGCCGCACACGAACCACTCGGCGACGGCCGCCGGCGGCAGCGTCCGCGCGATGACCGCGCCCAGCCGCGCCGCGTGCAGGCGGCCGCCGGCCAGGCCGACCGGCGGGTCCTCGCGGGAGAACGCCGGCACCAGCTGCAGCCGGTCCACGTACGCGTTCTTCAGCTCGGCCAGGTCCTCGGCGAACATCATCGAGTCGGCGCCGCGGTCGCCGTACAGGACGGTGCAGCTGCTGAGGGGCTCGACGGCGAGACCCGTGCGCACCAAAGACAGCACGGGCGTGATGCCGGAGCCGCCGGCGACGGCGGCGAAATGCCGCCGGCGGGCGGGGTCGAAGTCGGCGCGGAAGGCGCCGACGGGCGGCAGCAGCTCCAGCCGGTCGCCCACCCGCAGCGCGGAGTTGGCGTGGGAGGAGAACACCCCGCCGGGCACCCGGCGCACGCCGATCGTCAGCGTGCCGCGTTCGTCCAGGTCGGCCGGGGTGGAGCAGAGCGAGTACGCGCGCCGCACCGACTGCCCGCCGACCCGCGCGCGGACGGTGACGTGCTGGCCGGGGGCGAAGGCGAACGCGGGCCGCAGCTCGAGCGGGACGGCGAACGTGACGGCCACCGCGCTGCCGTCCGCGGCGACCGGGCGGAGACCGGCGACGGTCACGGCGTGGAAGCGCAGCCGGTTGCGGGGCGCGCTCATCAGTGGTCTCGCATGTGGTCGAAGGGCTGCCCGCAGCCACCGCAGCGCCACAGCGCCAGGCAGGCGGTCGACCCGGAACGGGCGAGCAGCGCGGTGTCGCCCGAGCCGCAGCGCGGGCAGCGCACGCGGAGCGCGGGGAGCGCCAGGACGACCGGCTGCCGGCCGGGTGGGGCCACGCCGGCGGCGGTCAGCTTGGCGCGGGCCGTCTCGCCGAGCCAGTCCGTCGTCCACGGCGGCGTGAACGTGACCTCGACCTCGACCTCGGGGCAGCCCGCCGCCGTGGCCGCGGCGACGATGTCGGCCCTGATGGCGTCCAGCGCCGGGCAGCCCAGGTAGGTCGGCGTGATCGTGACGACCGCCCGGCCGCCCTCGACGCGTACGTCCCGCAGCACGCCCAGCTCCTCGACGGTCAGCACCCGCAGCTCCGGATCCCGCACCGCGGCCACCGCCGCCCGCACCCGCTCCACCGACCCCGCCCCCGCCGCGTCCGCTCGCCCGGTCGCGTCCGCCCGCTCGGAAGCCGGCGGGGTCGTCTCCCGCGTGCGCCCGCTCACCACCGCGCTCCTGGATGGGCGCGGCGCAGGTACTGCAACTCGGCGAGCAGCGGGCCGAGCGCCTCGGTGTGGACGCCGCTCCGGCCGCCGCCGGGGGCCCAGTCGTCGTCAGGACGGCGCAACCCGGCGGCGTCCAGCACCCCGGACACCCGCTCCAGCCACGGCCCGCCCAGGCCGGAGACCTCCGCCAGCTCGTGCGTGTACGGCCACACGTGGTCGACCGCCTCCTGCATCCGGCGGTGCGACTCGGAGGTGCCGTCGCCGAGCCGCAGCGTCCAGATCTCGGCGTGGCCGGCGTGGTAGCCGGTCTCCTTGGCGGCCTTCGCGGCGATCGCCGCCAGCCGGGACTCGCCCGCGCTGAGCTCGGTGTAGAGCAGGTGCTGGTGCACGCCGAAGAACAGCAGCTTGGCCACGGTACGGGCGAAGTCGCCGTTCTGCAGCTCCACCAGCTGCACGTTCGTGAACTCGCTCTCCTCGCGCAGGAAGGCCAGCTCGTCCTCGCCGCGGCCCAGCCCCTCCAGCTCGCCCGCGTACGACAGGAGCGCCCTGGCCTGGCCGAGCAGGTCGAGCGCGATGTTGGCCAGGGCGACGTCCTCCTCCAGCTCGGGAGCGCGGGCACACCACTCGGCCATGCGCTGCGCGGCGACGAGCGCGTCGTCGCCGAGCCCCAGGACCTGGTCGAAGAGCGCGGGCGTCACAGGTTCTCGACCCCCTCGGGAAGATCGAAGAAGGACGGGTGGCGGTAGACCTTGTCGAGGGCCGGGTCGAAGAACGGGTCCTTCTCGTCCGGGCTGGAGGCGGCGATCGCGGCCGACGGGGCGACCCAGACGGACACGCCCTCGCCGCGGCGGGTGTACAGGTCGCGGGCGTTCCGCAGGGCCATCGCGGCGTCGGGGGCGTGCAGGCTGCCCGCGTGCACGTGGGTGAACCCGCGGCGGGCCCGCACGAACACCTCCCACAGCCGCCACCCGCCCGCGCCCCGAGGGCCGTCCGCCTGCTCGTGCGCGGGGGCGGCGGGGCGGCCGGCGCCCGGGTGTTCGGTGGCGGGGCGTTCGGCGGCGGGGTGTGCGGCGCCCGGGTGTTCGGCGGCGGGGTGTGGCTCACCCGGGTGTTCGGCACCCGGATGTTTGGCGGCGTACGCGGCGGCGGCTTCGCGGACCCAGGCGCCTTCCTCGTGGACGCGGCGGCGGTGGGCCAGCCGCTGGCGGTTGCACGGGCCGTTGCCGGCGACGACGCGCATCAGCTCGTCGTAGTCGGGGGCGGTGAAGTCGTGGTGGCCGCGCTCGGGGTTCCAGCGCAGCCCCGGGTCGGGCAGCGTCACGCCGAGGATCGCCGCCTGCGGCACGCAGATGTCCACGAACCGCTGTCGCAGCTCGTCGTTGCCGGCCCGCTTGATCCGCCAGGCCAGCGACTGGTCGGAGTGCACCGACCGGTGGTTCGGCGGCCCGAACATGGCCAGGGCGGGATACCACCAGCGGTCGACCGCGGCCTGCAGCATCCGCCGCTGCGCGGGCGTGCCGCGGGACAGGGCGTACAGCAGGTCGAAGCCCTGCCGGTGGTGGAACGACTCCTCGCGGCAGATGCGCACCAGCGCCCGCGCGTACGGCGCGTACGACGTGCGGCACAGCGACACCTGGTTGACCACGGCCGCGCCGTCGGTCAGCCACGCCAGGGCCCCCACGTCCGCCCACGTCAGCGTCGGATAGTTGATGAAGGACAGGTACTTCTGGCGGCCGGCGTGCAGCGCGTCCAGCAGCGACTCCCGCCGCACGCCGAGCGTCTCGGCCGTCGCGTACAGGTAGAGCCCGTGCCCCGCCTCGTCCTGTACCTTCGCGATCAGGATGGCCTTGCGGGCCAGGCTGGGAGCCCGCGCGATCCAGTTGGCCTCCGGCTGCATGCCCATGATCTCGGAGTGCGCGTGCTGCGCGATCTGCCGGATGAGGCCTTGCCGGTAGCGGTCCGGCATCCAGTCCCGCGGCTCGATCTTGGCGTCGGCCGCGATCAGCTCCTCGAATCCGGCCGGGCCGTCCTCGTCCGTGACCGGCGGCCGGGATCCGGCCGACAGGTCCCGTTCGGCGGCGTCTACCTCGTCGAGCAACTCCTGGGTTCCCGGGGGCGACAGCACCTCCACAACGACCTCCTTCGTTCTCAGCGTGGTCCCCGGCGAAACCCGGTCGCATCTTGCGAAGTGCGGTCCTGACCGTGGCATCCGGCAACGTCGAAGATGGCCGGGAAAACGCGATGTGGAAGTGTCGGCGGGGTGGCGCGTGCCGGATCTCGGAGGACACCATGGGCCTGATGCGTTATGCCGACCTGCCGTCGGAGCTCAACCTCGCGACGCATTTCCTCGACCGCAACGACGACGCCCGCACGGC
>DASUCK010000153.1:0-6506 GCA_036276095.1 Nonomuraea sp.
CCACTCGGTCGGGTAATCCGGCCGCACTTCGGCGACCATCCGCACTGCACGGCGGCGCAGCTCGGCGGGGTAGGGAGACTTAGCTGGCATGGACTCGATCCTCTCAAGAGATCAAGTCTCCACCGAACCCGGGGCGATTCAACCGCGAGGGAAACAGCAATCCAGGCCAGCTCGATTGAGAATCGCCCGCCCTCCGTGTCTCAACCAACCAGGCCCGCCCAGGTCGGCAACCACTACCAAACCGGCTTCAACTTGGCCAGGGTCTTCATCCGCCGCACCGGCACCTTCGACACGTTCACCCGGCCCAGCCCGAAGCCAGCCGGATTGTCCACCCGCTGCAGCGCCCGCACCATCTCCGCGCCCGACGTGCGCTGGGGCGCCTGCCGCAGCTTCTCCACCTCGCGCCTAGCGAAACTACATCCATGCAGGTCAAAGCCGCCTGACTCAGGGCCTGGTGGGCGCGGTGCTGGTTGTAGAACCGTGAGTTTGCGGCTGAGGCCAGGTAGAAAGTCAGGGGCCGTGCACAGTGCCGCCCTTGGCCGGCGGTCTTCAGCAGCCGCCGGCCAAGCGATTGACGAGGGGTTCAATCGAGGGAGAGCCCTGCGGCCGGAGTCACCCGGGCGGCCCGGCGTGCCGGGAGGACTGCGGCGAGGAGTCCGGCCAGTGCTGCGGTGAGGACGACGACGCCGAGTGATGGCCACGGGATGAGCATGACGGCCCGGGTGAGGGCCCGCTTCACGACCGTCTCGTAGCCGACCCACGCGAAGCCGACGCCGATCGTGGTGCCGAGCAGGGTGGCCACCACCGACATCAGCATCGCCTCGGCCGCCAGCATCCGCCGCAGCTGCCTGCGGGTGAACCCGAGCGCGCGCAGCAGCGCGTTCTCGCGGGCGCGTTCGAGGACGGAGAGCCCCAGGGTGTTCGCGATCCCGATCAGAGCGATCGCCACGGAGATGCCGAGCAGGCCGAGCACCGACCAGGTGAGGATGTCCAGTTCCCGGTTCGCCGCCGCCTGGGCCTGCAACTGGTCGTCGAGCTGCGCGCCGGCCGCGTCCGCCAGCCCTTCCAGGTCGTCGACGAGCTTGAGCGGGTCGGCGCCCGCGGAGGCGCGGACCCAGATGGCGTGCGGTTCGGGGGCGTCGGTGAGCTGTGCCAGGGTATCGGGCGCGACCACGCCGGCCTTGCCCCAGCCGGAGAGGGGGACGACCCGCAGCTGGGCTTGGCGATCGCCGACGCGAACCGTGACCTGGTCACCGGGCCGGATGCTCGGGTCCACGAAGGCGCTGAGGTCGATCCTGATCGTCCCGGGCTGCTCCACCCGGGCGAAGGCCCCGCCGTCGCGGGCCACCTGCCCCGCGTCCGGCGCGGTGAGGACCGGTAGCGGTTTGTCGAACCCGGTGACCTGGGCCACGGCGCCGTCCACGTCGATGGCCTGCTCCACACCGGGAGTGCGACGTACCCGGTCGAGGAGGTCGCTGGTGATCGGCTTGTCGAGCGAGGTGAGCGCGGCGTCGATGGGGTGATGCCTGGCGTTCACCTCGTCCAGCGCCGCACGCCACGTGGCCATCCCGGTCAGCACGGCGGTCGTCAGGGTGACCCCGACCAGCAGGGCGGCGGTGGTGGCCGCGGTCCGGCGCGGGTTGCGCACGGCGTTCTCGGTCGCCAGGCGCCCGGCCGGGCCGAGCAGCGCCCCGGTGACCCGGACCAGGCGGGGCACGAGCACCGGCCCGACCAGCAGGATGCCGGTGAACACCGACGCTCCGCCCGCCACCATGAACACCATGCTGTCCATGATCATCGCCATCCCCAGCAGGGCCAGCCCGGTGACCAACAGCAGCGCGGCGAGCGCCAGCCGCGCCCGGCCGGTGGCGGTGTGCATGACCGCGGCCTGCGGGCGCAGCGCCGCCAGCGGGCTCACGGCGACCACATGCCGGGTCGGCAGCCAGGACGCGACCATGGTGACGAGCAGCCCGATGCCGAACCCGCCCAGCAGCCAGGGCACAGGCGGCGCGGGGGCGGCCATCGGGGTGGTGGGCGCGAGGGCGTTGATCATGGGGAGCAGGCCGTAGCCGAGTCCGGCACCGATCAGTGTCCCGGTCAGCGACGCGAGCACGCCGACGGCGGCGGCCTCCCGGCGGACCGAACCCAGTACCTGCCGCCGGGTCGCGCCGACGCAGCGCAGCAGTGCGAAGTCGCGCAGGCGTTGTGCGAACAGGATGGAGAACGTGTTCGCGACGACCAGAACCGAGACCACGAGCGCGACGCCGGCGAACAGCACCAGCATCAACGCGATCATGTCTGTGTCGTTGTTGAGCCCCGCCAGGCCGTTCCTGACGTACTCGTCCGCCGACCACACCCTCATGCCTTCCTGGACCGGACCCACTTCCCCGCGCACCGCCACACTGCCCACGTGCCAGGTGGGTTGATCGCGCCACTGCAGGTACTGCGGCCACGCGACGTACATCGAGGCCTGGGTCCAGGTGGTGGGGGACACCACGATGCCGACCACTTCCAGCTCGGTCGCGGTGGCGCCCTCGCCGACGCGGATCCGGTCGCCGACCGCGACGTCCTGGGCCTGCGCGTCCCACACGTGCATCACCGCCTCGCCCATGCGTACCGGGAAGCGGCCCGAGACGAGCTTCTGCCAGCGCAGGTCCTCCGCGGCGGCGATCGGCCCCACGGTCGTCATTCCGCCAGATTCGCCCGAGCCGAGCGGGGCGCCGCCTTCTCGGTGCGCTGACAGATCGACCCGGCCCAGCCCGGACGCGTTGTCGCCGAGGCGGTCGATGAGCTCGATCGCGTCCGACGTGTCCAGGGTGTCGGGGCAGCACGACGGGCCCCGCGAGGGTCCATCCTTGGGAGCGTCCACAACGTAGTCCGCGCCGCGGTACGGTGCCCCGGAGCTCGCCATGAATCCCGCGCGTGCCCCGGACGTGATCACACCGATCACGACGACGAAGGCGACCGAGGCGATCACTGCGATCGCCGCTGCGACGTACCTGCGGGTGTGGGTGCGCAGCGACGCGAGGAAGACCGTCCGCATCAGACGATCCGCCCGTCCTGCATGGTGACCACGTCGTCGGCGTAGGCCGCCGCGTCCCGCTCATGAGTGACCATCACGATGGTCTGGCCGAGCTCGCGCGCCGACCGGCGCAGGTGGTCGAGCACCTCCGCCGACGTGGTGCTGTCCAGATTTCCGGTGGGCTCGTCGGCGAACAGCAGGTCCGGCTGGGTGATCAGGGCCCGGGCGATCGCGACCCGCTGCTGCTGGCCGCCGGACAGCTCGGCGGGCCGGTGGCCGAGCCGGTCGGCCACGCCGAGGGTATCGGCGAGCGTGTGCGCGCGCTGCCGTGCCGCGTGGTCGATCCGGCGGCCGCCCAGCTCAAGCGGGAGCACGATGTTCTGGAGCGCGGTGAGCATCGGCAGCAGGTTGAACGACTGGAACACGAAGCCGATGTGTTCGCGGCGGAAGATCGTGAGCGCGTCGTCGTCGAGTGATCCGAGATCGGTGCCGGCCACGGTGACGGTGCCGCCGCTGGCCTGGTCGAGTCCGGCCAGGCAGTGCATCAGCGTGGACTTGCCCGATCCGCTCGGCCCCATGATCGCGGTGAACCTCCCCCGTGGGAGGTCAAGGTCGATGCCGCGCAGGGCATGCACCTGGGCATCGCCTTGGCCGTAGGTCTTGGTCAGGCCCCGCGCGCTGGCGGCCAGGGTTTCCTGAGTGGCGTGCCGGGTGGTGGTCGTCATGGGATACAGGCTTTCGGTTGACGAGGCTGGGACATGCCGAGCATGCTGGTCACGTCGTTGTCGTAGACGCGGTAGAGGTCGTGGCGGGCGCCGTGGTCCTCCAGCCGGCGCGGGCCTCCGCAGGGGCGCACGTCCAGTGCGGAAGCGATGTCGCCGGTGACGGCACCAGCGTTCGTGCCGAGGCCGGGGAACCGCATGCCCAACGCTCAGCGGCAGGCCGGTTCGCGAGCGCGGCCAGGATGGCGGACGAACGCCACGGGCAGCAGAAGAACGGCGACCACCAGCGTGCCCACGGCGAACAGCCGGTCTCGCGGCCGAGGTGAGAGGGTCCGTGGTGCGATCACCATGACTACGGTGGACGCCGAATGTTCGCGCGTTGTCCGCCACATGTCACCGTTTGTCGACGACGACGACGACGACGACGAGCGGCGGGCGGCGGGCGGCGGGCGGCGAGCGGCGGGCGGCGGCGCGAGGGTGACGCAACCGTGCCCCGCGCGGACGAGGCAGGAACACAGCTGGCCGACAGTGGAGGGAAGGTGCCTGGGGTGTCTCCTGGCCTTGACTCCCTGTCAAGACGTCACAGGAAGGGGAATCCCATGCTGCCCGGTGTCATGCCGTATCAGGTGCCGATGAGCATCCGACGAGCAACCGTGCAACGGTTGACATCCCTTGACCACAGGCACTTCTCGGCTGGCCGGGCAGTGTGGCCATGTGAACCCTCGGTGGTGCGGACCGCTGGTCACCAGGCGTGGAATCGCCGGCTACTCGGCTGTGAGGCCCGCGTCGTTGAGTCGCTTGATGAGGCTGGGCTTGCCCTGGTGTCGTTCCCGGAGGTGGGTGAGGCGCTGGGTGAAGGCGCCGGCGTGCTCGTCGCGGATGGCCAGGGCGTGCAGGTCGCGCAGGAGCTCGACGGCCAGGTCGTATTCGCGGGGCTTCTTGGTGCCGATGGAGGTCTCCACCACGTCCCACGCGGCGTCGAGATCGTGGGCGAGCCGGTTCAGGCGCAGTTCCCTGGCCTGCCGTCGCTCCTGTTCCCGGCGGGTCTGCTCGTCGGCGCGCCGGGCGGCCTCCTGCTGCTCGCGGGCGTGGCGGCGGGCGGCGGCGTTGTCCAGCAGTTCGGCGACCGTCCGCCCCGTCTCCATCCCCTGGCCGGTGTTTCTGCCGCCGAATTCGCGCAGCAGTTCCCACCGAACCTTCGCGCTGTCTTCCTCGGCCACCCGCAGCAGCAGCGTGTCCTTGCGTTTGGCGGGCAGAGCGCCGATCCAGGCGGCCAGGGCCTTTCGATCGTGCTGTACGGGTTGCACTGGAGGGCTGGCCTCGGCGGCAGCCGCGAGAAGTTCGGTGTCCAAACGCAGGAAGTCGGCCAAGGCCCGTTGCGGCGCGCTGAGCGAACCGAGCCCCGGCGGGACGGGCGGCTCCAGCGCGTCCTCCTCCTCGTAGTCGAAGGCGTCCTCGTCACGCTCCCACGCCCCGTACGCCGACAGCCAGGCCAGATAGAGCGGCCGCAGATCCCCGACGGCCAGCTCGGCGCGGACGCCGACGATCGCCGACAGCGAGCGTTCGACGTCGTCCTCCCAGTACTCCTCCTCCGCCTCGCTGGTGAAGTCGAGGACGAGGTGTTCGCCGCTGGTCCAGGCGCTGACCTGCTCGCCCACGCAGTAACGTTCTGCCTGCTTGGGATCGAGCACGGCCTTGGACAGGCGCAGCATGACCCGGTGCGTGCCCCAGTTGGCCAGATACAGGTGGGCGTCGTAGTAACGCTCCATCATGCGGGCCGGGTCGCCGCGGAAGTCGCCCCAGTCGTACTCGTTGGTGAAGCTGGTGGCGGTGATGTGGGCCCGGGTGGACAGGGCACGCACTTCGGCCTGCTGCTGGTCGGTGAGCGGCCGGTCGATGGCCAGGAACTCGTAGTACTGGTATTCGCTCATGCTCTCACCCGGCCCAGCGGCGGAACGCGTGGATCCATTCGGCTCCGACCGGTGCCGGGTCGGGCAGCGGCAGGTCGAGGATGCCGATCGCCTGCTCGTGCTCGCCGTGGCGGCAGATCGCCACGATGCCACTCCCGACCAGGAAGTCGATCGCGGTGACGGTGACCCGCAGGCCGAGCACGGTGGTTTCGAACGGCACCGCCAGGTTGTCACCGATCATCACATGGAAGCCGGAGAGCTGCTCGTCATCGTCGTAGGCGTCCACGATCGCCTGCTCGATCAGTTCATCCAGATGATCGTCAGGAGAGAGGCGAGTCACAGGAGCACACGATACTCCGGCGAGGAACGCCGGCGATCACACTTGGGTAGAGAGACTGCTGGACGCTCAGGACCGCCCGGGTCTGCCTCATGGACAGCGACGAGTACCAGGCAGACCTCGATGAGGGCGCGTGCCAGTACCACGGCGGCTTCTACGACTACAGCCCCATCACCGGGCGCGGATCGCCTCCAGCTCCACGGCCCTGGTGAGCCCGGCCTTCCTGCTGCTGGCCGCCGGGCACCAGACCACGGCGAACATGATCTCGTACGCGGTGATAAGGCTGCTCGCCCACCTGGAGCAACGTGCCCTGATCACCGCGTACCCGGCCCGGACGCCCAGGGCCGTGGAGGAACCGCCGGCGAAGACGGACGCCGCCGTCAACGGCCTCCACGAGCTGCCGGTCACGTGGTGAGCATCCCGAAAATCGGGTGACATTTCGGGCTCTAGCCGGAATGTTGGACCGGCCGATGAGTTTTGTCGGTGGCGTACGTCAGTCTGTGCATGACAGCAAT
>DASUCK010000154.1:0-10095 GCA_036276095.1 Nonomuraea sp.
GGCCAGCATCTTCTGTCCGTCGTTGGCCGCGTACGCGACCGTTTCGAGCAGAAACCCGGCCCGGTGCCAGCGCGCCAGCCCGCGTACGGTGGTCACCGCGACCAGCATCCGGATGAACGCCCAGGCCAGCCCCGCCCCCACGACCGGCGCCGCCACGCCGAACGCCAGCACCTGCGCCACCGCCCCCTCCGACACCGGCAGCCCCCAGCCGAGCCCGGCCCCGGTGAGACCGCCGACGAGGGCGAGCGTGAGGCTGGTCGGGCGGCCCTTCGCGCTGAGCACGGCCACCACGGCCACCGCCGCGATCACCGCGACCGCCGTCGCCATCCGGCCGCCGGGCTGGTCGAAGGCCGCCAGCCGGGTCACGAACGTCACCGCCACCTGGTTGGTGACCAGCGGCACGGCCGCCACCATCACCACGAGCGCGGCGATGCCCTTGGCCGGGCGGACCGTGGGCAGCTTGAGCCCGGTGGCCAGCAGCGCTCCACCGTCGTTGACCCCGGACACCACCGCGAACAGACCCGCGACCACGATCAGTACGACGACATCCAAAGGCCGACGCTCCGTTCCCGCCCGCCCCCGGGCAGGACGGGGACGCGTACGACTTTCCAGGTTCGGTCAGTGATGTCCGGCATCTACCCACGATCGGGCCGATCAGCGCCACTCCCGGTACGCTCGATCGTGACGGCGCGCCCGCGCGTCCCGCGCCGGGCCGCGCCCCGACCGACCTGTGCACACCCGACGATCCCCTGTCCGCGAGAGTGACCCATGAGCCCAGCCGAACACATCCTCACGCTGTCGTGCCCCGACCGGCCCGGCGTGGTGGCCGCCGTCTCCGGCCTGCTGGCACGGAACGGCTGCAACATCATCGAGAGCCAGCAGTTCGGCGACCGGATCGCGCAGCGCTTCTTCATGCGCGTGCAACTCGCCGGGCCGCTCGGCGAGGACGACCTCAACACGGCCTTCGCGGCGCTCGCCCCCGACTACGCCATGGAGTTCACCGTGCGGGACGTCGCCAGGAAGCCGCGCGTGCTGATCATGGTCAGCAAGTTCGGCCACTGCCTCAACGACCTTCTCTACCGGGTCAAGGCCAGAACCCTCGACATCGACATCGCGGCCGTCGTCTCCAACCACCCCGACCTGCGGCCGCTCACGCAGTCGTACGGCATCGACTACCACCATCTGCCGATCACGCCCGAGACCAAGCCCAAGCAGGAGGCCGAGGTGCTCGCGCTGGTCGAGCACTACCAGGTCGACCTCGTGGTGCTGGCCCGCTACATGCAGGTGCTGTCACCCGAGCTGTGCGCGAAGCTGGCCGGGCGGGCGATCAACATCCACCACTCGTTCCTGCCGTCGTTCAAGGGCGCCAAGCCCTACCACCAGGCCCACGACCGCGGCGTCAAGCTGATCGGCGCGACCGCCCACTACGTGACCTCCGACCTGGACGAAGGGCCGATCATCGAGCAGGAGGTCGCCAGGGTCAACCACAGCCACTCGGCCGAGGACCTCGCCGCCATCGGGCGCGACGTGGAGTGCGCGACCCTGGCCAGGGCCGTCAAGTGGCACGCCGAGCAGCGCGTCCTCCTCGACGGCCACAAGACCATCGTCTTCCCCCGCTAGCCCCCGGGCTCCCCGCCTGAAGGCGGGCGCGGCCGCGGGGCGGGTCTCCTAGAGGCCGGTGTGGGTGGCCAGGAAGGTGAGCGTGTCGGCCGCCAGGTCGACCGTCCGGCTCACCGAGCGCGCCCCGTGGCCCACCTCGGCCTCGTTGCGCAGCAGCACCGGCCGGTCGGAGGCCGTGGCGTGCTGCAGCGCCGCGCACATCTTCCACGCGTGCAGCGGGTGCACGCGCGTGTCGGACTGGAAGACGGTGAACAGCGTCGCCGGGTATTCGACCCCCTCCTTCACGTGGTGGTACGGCGAGTAGCCCCACAGCCAGCCGAACTGCTCGGGGTCGTCGGCGGAGCCGTACTCGACGTTCCAGGTGGCGCCGAGGCCGAACTTCTCGTACCTGATCATGTCGAGCAGGGGGGCGGAGCAGACCACGGCCGCGTACAGGTCGGGGCGCTGGGTGAGGGCGGCGCCGACGAGCAGGCCGCCGTTGGAGCCGCCGGAGATGCCGAGCCGGTCGGGCGTGGTGACGCCGGTCGCGATGAGGTGTTCGGCGGCGGCGTGGAAGTCGTCGAAGACGTTCTGCTTGGTGGCCAGCATGCCGTCGCGGTGCCATTCCTCGCCCTGCTCGCCGCCGCCGCGCAGGTTGGCGATGGCGTAGACGCCGCCGGCCTCGACCCAGGCCAGGATCGAAGCGGAGTAGCCGGGGGTCATGGACAGGCCGAAGCCGCCGTAGCCGTACAGGATGGTCGGCCGCGGGCCGGTCGCGTCGCCGGTGGGGGAGATGACCAGCATGCGGACGTCGGTGCCGTCGGCCGAGCGGTAGACCACCTGCTCGGTGCGGACGTCGGGCACCTCGACCGCGCCCGGCGCCGCCGCCCACAGCGTGGTCTCGCCGGTCGTGGCGTCGTAGCGCTGGATGGTGGGCGGCGTGGTGTTGTCGGTGTAGCTGAACCACGCCTCGTGGCCGCCCTCAGGACGCTCGGCCAGACCGCCGACGGCGCCCAGGCCGGGCGTGGGCACCGCGCCGATCCGCTCGCCGGTCTCCAGGTCGTGGACGGTGATCTCGCTGATCGCGTGGCGGGTCCAGCTCACCAGCATGACCGGGCGTTCGAGGTCGTCGAGGATCGCGAAGTCGCTCAGCACCGCCTCCGGGTCCTCGGGGACCAGGTCGCGCCAGGAGTCGAAGCCGGGGGTGGCCGGGTCGGTGACGCACACCCGGGCCCGCGGCGCCTCGCGGTCGGTGTGGACGTAGAGCCGGCCGTCGCGCCCGAACGTCAGCCCCGTCTGCGCGTCGACACCCTCCTGGACGACGGTCAGCTCCGGCCGGTCGATCGGGGAGGCGGTCAGGTCGGCGATCCACAGGTCGTTGCGCGGGGCGGTGCCCTCGTGCGCGGACACCTGCAGCCAGCGGCCGTCACGCGAGACCGACACGCCGTAGTAGTTGGTCATCTTCAGGCCCGCCCCGAAGATCATCACATCGTCCTCGGTGGAGGTGCCGACGCGGTGCAGGTAGACGCGGCGGTGGAACTGACGCTCGTTCTCCGGCACCTCGGTGCTCGGCAGCCGGCGCACGTAGTAGTACGCCTCGCCGCCGGGCAGCCAGGCGATGGGGGAGTAGCGGCAGCGGTCGATCGGACCTTCCACACGCTCGCCGGTGGCGACGTCGATGACGTAGAGGATCGACTCCTCGTCGCCGCCCACCGAGATCTGGTATGCCAGCAGTCGCCCCTCTTTGTCCGGCTGCACGGCGTCGAGCGTGGTCAGGCCCGACGGGTCGAGGCCCATCGGGTCGATGAGCGCCCGCTCGGCGCCGTCCGGCTCGGCCACGTAGTAGACCGCGTGCTCCTGGTCGGGAGTGCGGCGGGAGAAGAAGCGGCGCCCGCCGCGCCACGTCGGCGTGCCCACCGAGCCGGATCTCAGCAGCTCGGCGATGCGCTCCTTGAACCGCTGCGGACCCCTCCGGAGAGCGAACAGCTCGGCCTGCGCGAGCAGCCACCCTCTCGTCTCCGGACTGTCAGGGTCCTCAAGCCAGCGGTACGGGTCCGGAACGGGCGTGCCGTGCAGGTGGTCGACGATGTCTTCGCGGCGTGCTGTCGGGTAGGACTCTGGCGTCATGGTACGGAACCCTACTCGCAACGCGGGGGCGTAAAGCGCTGGTGAAGCGGGCATAAAACGTATCGTGCGTCCCTCTAGTCATTCCGCCGGAAGGTATTGGGGTGGCGGGGACCGCGGTGCAAACGCCAGACTTGGTGACAGGACGGTGCCGTGGTGACCATCCGCTGGGCCGTCCGGCGGAGGTCCACGTGACGGAAGCACGAGTGCCCCAGGAGGGGCCGATAGCCGGGACATGCCGCGGCATGTCCCCTTTGATACGCGCGCAGCAGGGAGAGGTCCGATGACGCGCCAAGTCCTGCTGCTCAATGCCACTTACGAGCCGCTGACCACGCTCTCGCTGCACCGGGCCGTCGTGCTGGTGCTGCGGGAGAAGGCCGACGTCGTCCACCGTGACGGCAGGGGCGCGGTGCTGCGCTCCGCGAGCTGCACGCTCGACGTCCCGTCGGTCATCAGGCTCCGCAGATACGTCCGCATCCCCTACCGGTCGCGCATCCCGCTGACCAGGGCCGCGCTCATGCGCCGAGACAACTACCGCTGCGCCTACTGCGGCCAGCGGGCCGAGACCATCGACCATGTCGTCCCGAGGTCGCGGGGCGGCACCCACACGTGGGAAAACTGCGTCGCGTCCTGCACGACGTGCAACCACAGGAAGGCCGACAAGTACCTGGAGGAGCTGGGGTGGACGCTCCGCGTCATCCCGGCGGTGCCACGGGGCGCCCACTGGAAGCTGATCGGCGCGTCGCTCGTCGGAGACCCCCAGTGGGCGCCCTACCTTGAGGCCGCGGCTTGAGAGGGCTTTGAGAAAGGTTTTGCCACCAGCGTGAGAGAAGCGGCTTGAGCAGGCGGCCGGAAGGCGCCTGGGACATCCGCCTTGACGTGGACGTCCTGCCTGGCACCATGCCAGGCATGTGGACGTTCACCTCCGACACCGACGAATACGCCGCGGTCGCCGAGCCCTTCCTGCTCGGCGACCCGGTGGGCAACACCGTCGCGCTGACCGTCCTGGCCAATCTCCGGGCCGGCATGCCCGTCAAGAATCCCCTGTTCGGCTGGTGGACGGTCGACGGCGAGGTGCGCGGGGCGGCCTTCCGTACGCCGCCGTTCCCGGTCGGGCTCGCGGTCATGCCGGTCGAGGCGGTCGCGCCGCTGGTGGCGGCGCTGAAGCGGGACATCCCCACGCTCGTCGCCCGGGTGGAGCTGACCGACGAGGTGCGCCGCGTGATGGGGCGGCCGCCCATGCGGGTGATCTCCGAGCGGCTCTACCGGCTCGGCGCGCTCCGCGTTCCCGACGTGCCCGGGCGGGGCCGGCTCGCCACCCCTGCCGACTTCCCGCTGCTGGTCAGCTGGTATCACGCGTTCGGCGCGGAGGTGGGCCTGCCCGAGGGCGACGTGGCCGAGACCGTCGCCCGTCGGCTGGCCGCCCGCGAGCTGTTCATCTGGGACGACGCCGCCGGCACCCCGGTCTCACTGGCCGCCCTCTCGCCGTCCGTGGGGGGCGTGTGCCGCATCGGCCCGGTCTACACGCCGCCGTCCTGCCGCCGCCGCGGGTACGGCGCCGCCGTCACCGCCCACGCCAGCCGGGCCGGCCTCAGCGAGCGCTGCGACCAGGTGGTGCTCTTCACCGACCTGGACAACCCCACCAGCAACTCCGTCTACCAGGCCATCGGCTACGAGCCCGTGTCCGACTACGCGCACATCTCGTACTCTTGACCCATGCCCCGTTACGAATTCCGCTGCCGCGCGTGCGGCTCCACGTTCGAGGTGTCCCGCCCGATGTCGGCCTCCGACGAGCCGGCGGCCTGCCCCGAAGGCCACGACGACACGGTCAAATTGTTGTCCACGGTGGCCATGACGGGCGGCGCGGCCGCGCCACGGGCCGGTGGGGGCGGCGGGTGCTGCGGCGGGGGCTGCTGCTCGGCAGGCTAGCGTAGCGGCCCCCGGCCGGCTGCCGGCTCGGGGGCCTGCCTCTCGCCGGCTCCCTTCGCTGCCTCTCTACGCCGGCTCCCTTCGCTGCCTCTCTACGCCGGCTCTACGCCGCCCTGCTGCGCCGGCGGCGCTGGAAGGGCAGGAAGCGGTCGGCGAGGTGGGGGCGCGACGGCATGAGCGTGGGCTCGACCGCGAGGATCCGGTCGAACCGGAACGCCCTGATCGCCCGGCGCATCCTGCACACCCCGACGAGATACCAGTATTCGCGGTGGACCAGGCACGTCACCGGCTCGACGTCACGCGTGGTGACGGCGCCGCCGGCGTCGCGGTAGTGGAGGCGGATCATCAGGCGGCTGGTGATGGCGTCGGCGATGAGCCTGGCCCGGGAGGCGGTGTCCGCGGGCAGCGGCTCGGTGAGGGTCGAGAGCGTGGTGGCGATGACGTCGTCGTCGAGCTCCACATGCTCGAATGCGTGCTGCAGGCCGCGGCGGGCGGTGACGGCCTGGGGGCCCGTTCCGAGGTGAGCCAGGGAGAGGGCGAGGGCGGCGATCTCGGCGGTCGTCAGCGGGCGCGTATCGTGCTTCACGACTGTCGTCATACCCCAAGAATAGGGACGACCACCGACAATTTTCGAAAGTGTGTGCGGCAGGTGAGAACTCTGTCACCTGCCGCACGGATGCTCTCACCTCGACAGTTGCGTGAGGTCGCGGGAGGCGCCCGTCGAGGCGGACGTCGTCATGGCCGCGTACGCCTGCAGCGCCGCGCTCACCGGCCGGTTGCGCTCGCGCGGCCGGTATTCGCCCAGGTCGGCCAGCAGCCGCTCGCGCCGTGCGGACAGCTCGACCTCCGGCACGCGCAGCTGCATCGACCGGTTGGGGATGTCGATGTCGATGATGTCGCCGTCCTCGACCAGCGCGATCGCGCCGCCCTCGGCCGCCTCGGGGGAGGCGTGGCCGATCGACAAACCGGACGTGCCGCCGGAGAACCGGCCGTCGGTGACCAGCGCGCACGCCTTGCCCAGGCCCTTGCCCTTGAGGAACGAGGTCGGGTAGAGCATCTCCTGCATGCCGGGGCCGCCCTTGGGGCCCTCGTAGCGGATGACCACCACGTCGCCCTCCTTGACCCTGCCCCCGAGGATGCCCTCGACCGCCTGCTCCTGCGACTCGAACACCACCGCGGGCCCGCTGAACGTCCAGATCGACTCGTCGACCCCGGCCGTCTTCACCACCGCGCCGTCGCGGGCGATGTTGCCGTAGAGCACGGCCAGGCCGCCGTCGGCGGTGTAGGCGTGGTCGAGGTCACGGATGCACCCGGCGGCCCGGTCGAGGTCGAGGGACTCCCATTGGTTGTCCTGCGAGTACGCCCGCACCGTGCGGACGTTGCCCGGCGCGGCGTGCCACAGCTCCATCGCCTCGGGCCGCACGGTCGGTGACGTGGGGTCCCAGTCGGCCAGCAGGTCGGCCAGCGTGCCGCCGTTGACCGTGGGCACGTCGCGGTGGAGCAGGCCGGC
The DNA here is from genome assembly GCA_036276095.1 of Nonomuraea sp. GTDB lineage: Bacteria > Actinomycetota > Actinomycetes > Streptosporangiales > Streptosporangiaceae > Nonomuraea. The sequence goes on from DASUCK010000154.1 coordinate 7,163, forward strand.
GCGGTCGAGCTCGCCCAGGATGGCCGGGATGCCGCCGGCGCGGTGGACGTCCTCGACGTGGTACTTGCTCGTGGCCGGGGCGACCTTGCACAGGCACGGCACCCGCAGCGAGACCTCGTTGATCTCCTTGAGCCCGAAGTCGACACCCGCCTCGCGGGCCGCGGCCAGGATGTGGAGGATCGTGTTGGTCGACCCGCCCATGGCGACGTCGAGGGCCATCGCGTTCTCGAACGCCTCGCGGGTGGCGATCGAGCGTGGCAGCACCGACTCGTCGTCGTCCTCGTAGTAGCGGCGGGCGATCTCGACGAGGCGGCGGCCGGCGTCCTCGAACAGCTCCTTGCGGGCCTTGTGGGTGGCCAGGACCGTGCCGTTGCCGGGCAGCGCCAGGCCCATGGCCTCGGTGAGGCAGTTCATCGAGTTGGCGGTGAACATGCCGGAGCAGGAGCCGCAGGTCGGGCAGGCGTTCTCCTCCAGCTCCAGCAGCTCGGCGTCGGAGACGGAGGCGTCGGCGGAGGCGATCATGGGGTCGATGAGGTCGAGCTTCCTGCCCGGAGTCTTGCCGGCCTCCATGGGGCCGCCGGACACGAAGATCGTCGGGATGTTGAGCCGGAACGCCGCCAGCAGCATGCCCGGAGTGATCTTGTCGCAGTTGGAGACGCAGATCAGCGCGTCGGCGCAGTGGGCGTTGACCATGTACTCGACGGCGTCGGCGATCAGCTCGCGGGACGGCAGCGAGTAGAGCATGCCGCCGTGGCCCATCGCGATGCCGTCGTCGACCGCGATCGTGTTGAACTCCCGAGGGATCGCCCCCGCCTCGCGGATCGCGGCCGCCACCACGTCGCCGACCTCGCGCAGATGCACGTGACCGGGCACGAACTGGGTGAAGCTGTTGGCCACCGCCACGATGGGCTTGCCGAAGTCGCTCCCGGCTACGCCGGTCGCCCGGAGCAGGGCCCGGGCACCGACCATGTTCCTGCCGTGGGTGACCGTACGTGACCTGAGGGCGGGCATGAGGCATCTCCCATCGCTAGCGAGTCCTCACATGGTACGACCACCCGCCCGGCACTTGAGACGACCGTCCACGACTCGGAACCCGGCGCCAGGCCGGCGGGCGCTCGGCTGATGATGCGGCCTTCGGCCGCCGCCGAGGGCTTCCGGCTCACGGCGGGCGCGCTCGACGACGTCGGGGCGCGGCCGCGCGGCCGTCGGCGACCGCGCGGGGCGGGTCACTCCTCGCCGTAGCGCGCAGGCAGCTGCTGGGCGGCGATGTCGTAGATGCGCTCGATCTCCGCGTCGGTCAGCGCGCGGTCGCGCTTGGTGATCCACTTGCGGGCGCGGTCGCCCTGGTAGACGTCGACGCCGCGGATCGTCATGATCTTCCACGGGACGGGCGGGCCGTAGATGGCCAGCGACGGCACCACCGCGACCGGGCGGCCGAACGCCTTGCCGATGAGCTCGCCGGCCAGCGACGCCTCCAGCTTGGCGTGGGTGAGGCGCTCCTTCTGGTCGAACGGGCCGTGGAACAGCTTCTTGCCCATCTGCACGCGGACGGGCAGGCGCTTGTCCCACTTCTCGGAGTCGACGGCGTAGACGCCGGTCGGGCCCACGACCAGGTGGTCGATCTGGTGCTCGGTGTCGGGGATCGCCCTGGCGTGCAGCGTGCGGTAGCCGAGGCGCTCCAGCTTGCGCAGCTGCGCCTCGGTGCGCCGCTCGGCCACCGACGAACGCCGCCAGGCCGGCACGGACGAGTTGGACCGCGCCTTGTAGACCGCCTCGGCGATGGCCGCGATCACGCCCGCGGTCACGCCGAGGCGCCAGTCGCCCACGAGGAAGCCCACCGCCACGGCCACGCCGAGGGCCAGCAGCAGGCGGTTGCGGAGGCGGCGGAACCGCGGTTGTTGCAGCAGGGTGCGCACGGACGCGCGCTCCACCGGCGCGTACGTGGAGGTGGGCGCCGATGGTGTCGCGGCGGCGGTCTGCTCACTCTCCGGCCGGTCGCTCACCCAGATCGGTGACGTGGTGTGACCGTCTTCTCGCTGGTTGTCGGAGTCCACGCAACTCACCGTAGTCCGCGAATCTGGCCGATTCCTAGTATTGCCCTGTCCATAGTTTTATGGCCCAGCCCACCGTGTTCCACGCCCGTTTTCCGGGTATTACTAACGTTCTTCTCTAGAGATGCCCCGCGGCTCGCACAAGATCATAGCCCGGTGGGCGCATGGGTCTGGCCGGACCGGGTCGCGAGGATTACGTTCGTGGTGTGAACGGCGCGGGCGAGATACTGCTCTTCCTCTTCGGGGTGTCGATGGGGCTGTTCCTGCTGATCAGCCTGCTGGTCATGCTGCCCGGGCGCGGCGGCGGGCCGCGGCGCGCCGCGTCGGGGCCGGTGTGGCTGGGCGGCCCGTCAGGAAGCGAGCGCGGCGTGAGCACCTCGGGGCTGGTGCTCGCCGAACGGGTGGCGCACTGGACGAGCGTGCCCGAGGTCGACTGGGTGGCCATGGCCGAGACGGCGGAGCCGGGACGGCACACCGGCGGCGCGTCGGCCGGATGGTGAGGTGACCATGCGAGGACTGACCGCCGCGCAGGCCGACGACGTCCGGCAGGCCCTGCGCACCGCCGAGCGGCGCAGCGGCCTGCGCTTCGGCGTCTTCCTCGGCGAGCCGGTCGGCGGCCGCCGCCACTTCGCCGAACGCCTCCACGCCGCCCTGGGCGACGAGGCCGACCACGCCGTGGTGATCCTGGTGGGCGTCAAGGGCCGCGGCCTGGAGATCGTCACCGGGGAGACCGCCCGACGGCGGCTGAGCGACGCGTCCTGCCGCCTGGTGGCGATGTCGATGGCCACCGCGCTCAGCGCCGGCGACCTCATCGGCGGCGTCCTGTACGGCATCGCCGCCCTCGGCGAACAGGCCGCCGCCCGCCGCTGACCCCGGCCCGCG
>DASUCK010000155.1:0-2624 GCA_036276095.1 Nonomuraea sp.
TCGAGGCCATGAAGCTCAAGGCCTACATGGCGTCGGAGCTCGAGTTCTTCCTCTTCGACGAGACCTACGACAGCGCCCACCGGAAGGGCTACCGCAACCTCAAGACGGCCGGGCACTACATCGAGGACTACCACATCCTGCAGACGACCAAGGACGAGGTCGTGATGCGGGCCCTCCGCAACGGCCTGCAAGGCGCCGGCATCCCGGTGGAGAACTCCAAGGGCGAGTGGGGCCCGGGCCAGGAGGAGATCAATGTCAGGTACGCGGAGGCGCTGGAGATGGCCGACCGGCACGCCATCATCAAGAACGGCGCCAAGGAGATCGCTTATGGTCTGGGCAAGGCCATCACCTTCATGGCCAAGTGGAACTACGGCATGGCGGGCAGCTCCTGCCACGTCCACCAGTCGTTGTGGTCCCGGGACGGCAGGTCGCCGCTCTTCTTCGACGAGGCGGGCGACCACGGCATGTCGGCGACGATGAAGCAGTACCTCGCCGGCCAGCTGGAGCACGCCCGCGAGATCACCTATTTCCTGGCGCCCTACATCAATTCCTACAAGCGCTTCATGGCGGGCACCTTCGCCCCGACGCGCGCGGTCTGGAGCTTCGACAACCGCACGGCCGGCTACCGGGTGTGCGGCGCCGGTACCAAGGCCATCCGCCTCGAGTGCCGCATCGGCGGCGCCGACCTCAATCCCTACCTGGCCTTCGCGGCACTGATCGCCGCGGGCCTCGACGGGGTGGAGAAGCAGATGAGCCTCGAGCCCGCCTTCTCCGGCAACGCGTACGATCCGTCGCAGCAGCTCCGCGAGGTGCCCAAGACCCTGCGGGAGGCGGCGGCGCTGCTCGACGGGTCCAGCTTCCTGCGCGCGGCGATGGGCGACGACGTGATCGACCACTACGTGCACACGGCCGCGTGGGAGCAGCTCGAGTTCGACCGGCGCATCACCGATCTCGAGCTCGCGCGGGGGTTCGAGCGCTACTAGGAGTTCCGGGGTCACCCTGAACGAAGTGAAGGGGACCGTATCGAGCATGGCCCCCTTCGCTGCGCTCAGGGTGACAGGACGTCGGTATTGAAAGGGAGTAATGGCTGCAACGATCGAGTGCATCTCGCCGGTGGACGGCCGGGTATACGCCAGCCGGCGGATCGCCACGAAGAAGGAGATCGCCGCCGCTTTCGCGGCGGCGCACGGGGCACAGCAGCGGTGGAAGCGCCTGCCGATCGCCGAGCGGGCCGCGTATTGCTCGGCGGCGGTGGACGCGATGATCGCCATGACGGACGAGATCGTGCCGGAGCTGGCGTGGCAGATGGGCCGGCCGGTGCGCTATGGCGCCGGCGAGCTGCGCGGGTTCGAGGAGCGCGCCCGCTACATGATCGCGATCGCCGAGGAGGCGCTGGCGGACCTGGATCCCGGTCCGAAGGACGGCTTCGTCCGCTTCGTGAAGCGCGACCCCGTGGGCGTCGTCCTCACGATCGCGCCGTGGAACTACCCCTATCTCACGGCCGTCAATTCGGTCATCCCGGGGCTCATGGCGGGCAACGCGGTGGTCCTGAAGCATGCGGCCGCCACGCTGTTGGTGGCCGAGCGCTTCCAACAGGCCTTCGACCGGGCGAAGCTCCCGAAGGGTGTGTTCCAGCACCTCGTGCTCGATCACCAGCAGACCGCCGGGATCATCGCCGGCGGCCAGGCGAACATGGTGTGCTTCACCGGGTCGGTGGCGGGCGGCAGGGCGATGGAGGAAGCGGCGGCGGGGCGCTTCATCAACGTAGGCCTCGAGCTCGGCGGGAAGGACCCGGCCTACGTGCGGCCGGACGCCGACATGGCCCACGCGATCGAGAACCTGGTGGATGGCGCCTTCTTCAATTCCGGGCAGAGCTGCTGCGGGATCGAGCGCATCTACGTTCACCGGAAGGTCTGGGACGACTTTCTCGACGGCTTCGTGGATCTCACGAAGAAGTACGTGCTCGGCTCACCGCTGGACCAGGAGACGACGCTGGGTCCGATGGTCCGAGCGGAGGCGGCGGCATTCGTCCGGAAGCAGGTCGCGTCCGCGGTGCGGGGAGGCGCCAGGGCCCATATCGACCCCAGGTCGTTCCCCATGGACGAGGCGGGCACGCCCTACATGGCGCCGCAGGTGCTCACGGCGGTCACCCACCGGATGAGCGTGATGAGGGACGAGAGCTTCGGTCCCGTAGTCGGCATCATGAAGGTAGGGGGCGACGAGGAGGCGGTGGAGCTGATGAACGATTCGCCCTACGGCCTGACGGCAGCCATCTGGACCCAGGACGTGGACGCCGCCCAGGCCATCGGTGACGAGATCCGGACCGGCACGGTGTTCATGAACCGCTGCGACTATCTAGATCCGGCGCTCGCCTGGACCGGCGTCAAGGACACCGGCCGGGGCGCGACGCTCTCCAGGGTGGGCTACGAGGCGCTGACCCGGCCCAAGAGCTATCACCTGAGAACCAGAACATGACGATCCCGAGCCGCAACCTGAATTACCCGACCGCCATCAAGTTCGGCGCCGGACGCGTCGGCGAGCTGGCCGAGCACTGCCGGGCGAGCGGCATCACCCGGCCGCTGTTCGTGACCGATCCCGGGCTCGCGGCGCTGCCCATGGCGGCA
>DASUCK010000156.1:0-2510 GCA_036276095.1 Nonomuraea sp.
CCTCAAGGATCTTCTCGGTGGTAAAGGCGCGAATCTCGCGGAGATGACCAACCTCGGGCTGCCCGTTCCCCCCGGATTCACGATCACCACGGAGGCCTGCCGCCACTACCTCACCCAGGGCGCCCTGCCGGACGGCCTGGAGCGGGAGATCGGCGAGCATCTGAGCGCGCTGGAGCGGCGCATGGGCCGCACGCTCGGCGAGGCCGACGACCCGCTGCTGGTGAGCGTGCGCTCCGGCGCGAAGTTCTCGATGCCGGGCATGATGGAGACCGTCCTCAACATCGGGCTCAATGACGCCTCCGTGCACGGGCTGGCCAAGCAGTCCGGAGGCAACGAGCGCTTCGCATGGGACTCCTACCGTCGGCTCATCCAGATGTTCGGCAAGACCGTGCTCGGCATCGACGGCGACCTGTTCGAGGACGCCCTCGACGCGCTCAAGGGCAGGCGCCAGGACACCGATCTGGGGGCCGCCGAGCTGCGAGGGCTCGTGGAGACGTACAAGAAGATCGTGCGCGAGCAGACCGGCAGGGACTTCCCGGCCGACCCGCGCGAGCAGATGCGGCTGGCCGTCATGGCGGTCTTCGACTCCTGGAACGCGCCCCGCGCCATCCTCTACCGCCGCCAGGAGCGCATCCCCGCCGACCTCGGCACCGCCGTCAACATCATGGCCATGGTCTTCGGCAACTACGGCGACGACTCCGGCACCGGCGTGGCCTTCACCCGCGACCCCGGCACCGGCCGGCAGGGCATCTACGGCGACTACCTGCCGAACGCCCAGGGCGAGGACGTGGTCGCCGGCATCCGCAACACGATCCCGCTGGAAGAGCTCGAACGCCTCGACAAGCGGGCGTACGACGAGCTGCTGCAGATCATGGAGACGCTGGAGACCCACTACAAGGACCTGTGCGACATCGAGTTCACGATCGAGCGCGGCAAGCTGTGGATGCTCCAGACGCGGGTCGGCAAGCGTACGGCGGCGGCCGCGTTCTGCATCGCCACCCAGCTCGTCGGCCAGGGGCTCATCACCATCGACGAGGCCGTCACCCGGGTCAACGGCGACCAGCTCGCCCAGCTCATGTTCCCGCGCTTCGACGGCGGCGCCGAGAAGAAGAAGATCGCCAAGGGCATGAACGCCTCCCCGGGCGCCGCCGTCGGCAAGGCCGTCTTCTCCTCCGAGCGCGCCGTGGAGCTGGCCGGGCAGGGCGAGGACGTCATCCTCGTGCGCCGCGAGACCAACCCCGACGACCTGGCCGGCATGATCGCCGCCAGGGGCATCCTGACCAGCCGCGGCGGCAAGACCTCGCACGCCGCCGTGGTCGCCCGCGGCATGGGCAAGACGTGCGTGTGCGGGGCGGAGGAGCTGGAGGTCAACAACGGTGACCGCAGCTTCACCGCGCCCGGCGGGGTGGTCGTGTCCGAAGGCGACGTGATCTCCATCGACGGCACGACCGGCGAGGTCTTCCTCGGCGAGGTGCCGGTGGTGGCCTCGGCCGTGGTCGAGTACTTCGAGGGCGCCGAGCCGGCCGACGAGCTCGTGCGGGCGGTCGACCGGATCATGCGGCACGCCGACTCCGTACGCCGCCTCGGCGTCCGGGCCAACGCCGACACCCCGGAAGACGCCGCCCGTGCCCGCCGCTTCGGCGCCCAGGGCATCGGGCTGTGCCGTACGGAGCACATGTTCCTCGGCGAGCGCCGCCGGCTGGTGGAGGACCTGGTGCTGGCCTCGTCGGACGAGGAGCGGCAGGCGGCGTTGGACGCGCTGGAGCCTCTCCAGAAGTCCGACTTCGTCGGGATATTTGAGGCTATGGGTGGCGATCCCGTGACCATTCGCCTCATCGACCCGCCGCTGCACGAGTTCCTGCCCGACATCATTGACCTCTCCGTCAAGATCGCCACGTCGCCGGACGTCACGGAGAAGGACCGCAGGCTCCTCGCCGCGGTCAAGCGCCTCCACGAGCAGAACCCCATGCTCGGCCTGCGCGGCGTCCGCCTCGGCCTGGTCATCCCCGGCCTGTTCGCCATGCAGGTCCGCGCGATCGCCCAGGCCGCCAAGGAGGTGCCGGGCGCGCGTCCGGAGATCATGATTCCGCTGGTGGCCGCCGTCCAGGAGCTGGAGTCCGTACGCGAGGAGGCCGTCAAGATCCTCGCGGAGGTCGGGGTGGACGCCCTGATCGGCACCATGATCGAGGTGCCGCGGGCGGCCCTGACCGCCGGACAGATCGCCGAGGCCGCCGAGTTCTTCTCCTTCGGCACCAACGACCTCACCCAGATGGCCTGGGGCTTCTCCCGCGACGACGTGGAGGCCGCCTTCTTCCACCAGTACCTGGACCAGGGCATCTTCGGCGTCTCCCCGTTCGAGACCCTGGACCGCGAGGGCGTCGGCCGGCTCGTCAGGATCGCGGTGGAGGAGGGCCGCGCCGCCCGCCCCGACCTGCACCTCGGGATCTGCGGCGAGCACGGCGGCGACCCCGACTCGGTGCACTTCTGCCACGAGGTCGGCCTGGACTACG
>DASUCK010000157.1:0-10695 GCA_036276095.1 Nonomuraea sp.
CCTCGGCCTGGCGCGGGCGGCCAGGTCGGTGTTCCTCGACCGCCTGCCGCAACGCAAGATCACGTACACGAACTACGAGGAGCAGGCCACGGCGCCGGTCACCCACCTGCAGGTCGCCGAGGCCGCCATGAAGATCGACCAGGCGGAGTTCCACGCCCACCGCCTGTCCGCGCTCGTGGACGGCAAGACCGCGGGCAACGACTCCTGGACCGTCGAGGAGCGCGTCGCGGCCAGGGCCGACCTGGGCGCCGTGTGCCGGCTCGGCAAGGAGGCCGTCGACATCCTGGCTGCGGCCAGCGGCGGCTCCTCCATCTACACCGACGTGCCGATCCAGCGGATCGCCCGCGACGTCGCCGGCGTCAACCTGCACGCCCTCATGCACCCCAACACCAACGCCGAGCTGTACGGCCGCGTCCTGTGCGGCCTGGAGCCGAACACGCTCTACATCTGAGCCAGAGGGTCCCGCGGCGCAACGGCGCACCGCGGGACCTTCTTGTCCGCCCGTGTTCCTTGTCCGCCCGTGTTCGTTCCTATGGGTTCGGCGAACGCGACAGCATTCCGCGAACACGAAATCACCATTCCGCGAACACGAAATCACCCGGACCTTCGCGCGAAGGTCCGGGTGATTTCCGCGGGCCGGTCCGGTCACACCACGATCGGGATCTGCGCCTCCAGCGCGACCAGCTGGACGAGCGCCTCCAGATTCGGGTCCGCCTCGAAGATGTCGCCCACGTCTATCGAGATGCCGAGCTCCTCCTCGATACGCGACACCAGGCGAACCGCGGAAATGGATTCGCCCTCCAGATCGAAGAACGTGGCGTCCTCCATGTCCTCGGGCACATCGAGCACCTGCTTCCAGATTTCGCCGACCTTCTCCCGGATCACGGAGAGGCTGAGCTCACCAGTCATTCGTTGTCCTCCCACGGCCAAGGGACGGGTGCGCGGATTCAAGGGTCTCCGACAATTCTCACAACGACCGCGGCAGCGCGGCATCTCCAGAATTGCCCGGCCCGGTCTTGGCCAGGACGTGCCGGAGCAGCCCGTCGAGGGTGCCGTCGGCGAACAGCGTGCCGAGCTCGATGGTGACGCCGAGCCGGTGCTCGATGCCGGCGACGATGCGGATGGCCGCGACCGCCTGGCCGCCGAGCTCGCAGAACGTGGCGTCCGACGCGTCCCCGGTCACGCCGAGCACACTGTTCCAGATCTGCGTGACATCCTTTTCGACAAGTGATCTCCGCACGCCATCCTCCTGAATGGTCCGGCGTCACACTGGCGATCGTATGATCGCCGGAAACGGCCGGACCACTTCAGATGTGCGGGATCGGCTCACGACGCTTTCTCGCGAATGACGTCCGTCCCGGAAAAGGCCCGGAGAATATCGCCGCGCCCCTGGTTGCCCCTGGTGAGCAGGTCGGAGACCACCCACGAGCCGCCCGGCGAGCGCAGGGCGGCCGCGACGCGGGCCAGCTCGCCCGCCACCGCCTCCAGGCGGTCGGCCACCGGCTCGGCGTTGTGCTCCAGGATGTCGCGCCACAGCTCGGGCGGGCTGCCCACGATCCGCGTCACGTCCCGCAGCCCCTGCCCGGCGAGCGGCAGCGCGGCCGTGTCCGGGCCGGCGAACGACGCCGCCAGCGCGGCCGACACCACCAGCGGCGCGTGCGACACCGCGGCGGCGTACCGGTCGTGCACGTCGGCCGCGAACAGCGCCGTACGCGCCCCGCAGGCGGCCACCAGCATGGTCACGGCGCTCAGCGCGTGCCGGGACAACGCCGGGTGCGGGCACAGCGCCCACGCCCGTCCGGTGAACAGGTCGGCCCGGGCCGCGCTCGGCCCCGACACCTCCTGCCCGGCCATCGGATGGCCCGGCACGTACGCCGTCAGATCGCACCCGGCCCGCTCGGCCTCGGCCAGAATGCGCGCCTTGGTGCTCGCCACGTCGGTGTACACCGCGGCCAGCCCGCGCTCCTGCGCCTCGCGCAGCACCGCGGCCACCGCCGACGGCGGCGTGGCGATGACCACGAGCTGCGCCGGCGCGGCGTCGTCCCGCCACGCCGCGCCCGCGCCCATGCGCACGGCCTGGCCCAGCGGGCGCGGATCGCGGTCGGCGAGCGTCACGCAGACGCCGGCGGACCGCAACGCGAGCGCCACGGACGTGCCGATGAGCCCGCACCCGATCACCAGGACGGAGCGGATCGCCCGCACGGTCCTCGGCCTCGGACGGATGGTGGTAATGGTGCCCATGGCCTTCCCCTGTCTTCCCCGAAGAGGTCGCTGTCCCGCCATGGTCGGCCACCGGGCGTCCGGAATCAGCGGCGGAGGACGTCCCCTTGCTGCAGGCCGGCAGCACGTTGCTGCCACCGCGGACGGCGGCGCTCCGGCCCGCCGCGAACCTACGATCGCGGCATGCCCTACGACGAACTGCTGTCCCGCCCGGTCCGCGGCCCCGACCGCGTCCTCCGCTACGGCGACCATTCCGAGCACGTCATCGACATCCGCGAGGGGACCGGCGGGCCCGGCGCCCCCGTCGTCGTCCTGCTGCACGGCGGCTTCTGGCGCGCGGAGGTCGACCGGGCGCACACCGCACCGATGGCCGACGCCCTGGCCGCGCACGGCTACACCGTCTGCACGCCGGAGTTCCGGCGGATCGGCCACGAGGAGGGCGGATACCCCGGCACGTTCGACGACGTGACGGCGGCCGTGGACGCCGTGCTGGCCGACCCGCCGAGCGGCGGCGGGGTCGTCCTGGTGGGGCATTCCGCGGGCGGGCACCTCGCGTTGTGGTCGGCGCTGCGGCACCGCCTCCCGGCCGGCGCGCGCCGGCACGCCCGCGCGCCCGTCAGGGGAGTGGTGGCGCTGGCCGCCATCTCCGACGTGGCCGCCGTCTACGCCGAGGGGCTCGGCGACGGCGCGGCCCGCGCCCTGCTCGGCGGCCGCCCTGCCCTGCTGGACGAGGTCGACCCGCCGCGCCTGCTGCCCTACGACAACGGCGCTCTCGTGCTCGTGCACGGCACCAAGGACCGGGTCGTGCCCGTGGAGCAGAGCCGCCGCCTCGCCGCCCGCGAACCGGCCGCGCACTTCGTCGAACTGCCGGACGTCGGCCACTTCAAGCTCATCGACCCCCTGTCCCGCGCCTGGCCCACCGTCCTGACCGCCATAACCACCGCGACCACCCACCCATCCCTCGGCGGGCCCGCCCGCCCCTCACCCGCGCTGGCCCATCGCCTCTTCCCTCCCGAGCCCGCCCGCCCGTCCATCCGGGATGTCGCGTGACCGCGAGCCTGCCCGCGGCGACGTAACCGTCTGTCCTCGCCCGCGCGCCCGCGCGCCTGTCGGTCCGGACGGGCACACTTCCGGTATGCCAGAAGAGCCTCTCGAACTCGGCGAGATCTCTCTCCCCGACTGGTACGCCCACAACGACAAGATGGCCGGCGTCGGCTTCCTGACCATCGCCCGGCGGCTGCCCTCCCTCATCGGTCACGCGATGCGTCTGGCCTGGGAGGCCGGCCCCCGCGACACCGTCGCCGTCGTCTCGCTCAACCTGCTCGGCGGCGTGTTCACCGCCTTCGGCCTGCTGGCCACCACGGGCGTGCTGACCGCGCTGTTCAGTGACGGCCCGACCCCCGACCGGGTGACGGCGGCGCTGCCCAGCCTGGTCGTGGTCGGCGTGGCGGCGGTCATCCGCACGACGCTGCAGGCGGGCGCGGGCTGGGCCGAGGCGCGCCTCACCCCGCAGATCCAGCGCGCGTCCGAGGAGCGCCTGTACGGCCTGACCAGCCGGGTGGAGCTGGCCGCCTACGACGACCCGGAGTTCCACGACGCGCTGGAACGGGCCAAGGGCCGCGGCATGGCCACCGCCGACTGGGTGGTGTCCGCGGCCGTCAACGTGATCACGGCGGCTGTCGGCATCGCCGCCGCCGCGGGCGTGCTGGGCATCCTGCACCCGGTGCTGCTGCCGCTCCTCCTGCTGGCGGTGCTGCCCGACGCGTGGGCCGCGGTGCGCAGCGCCCGCATGCGCTACCAGACGATGTACGGCCTCATCCCGGCCCGCCGCCGCAAGTGGATCATCGGCGAGCTGCTGGCCGAGCGCGACCCCGCGGCCGAGGTGCGCTCGTTCACGATGCGCGGCTTCCTCCTGCGCGTGTACGACGCGGTGGCGAGAGCCGAGCAGGAGGTGCTGCTCAGGCTGGCGCGCCGGCAGATGGTCGCGAGGCTCGCCGGCGAGGCGCTCGGCGGCCTCGGCACCGCCCTGGTCTACGTCGCCCTGGGCGTGCTGCTGGCCGTGGGGGCGATCCCGCTGGCGGTGGCGGGCACCGCGGTCCTGGCCATCCGCTCGGGCCAGTCCTCGCTCAGCAACCTGATGTACGCCACCAACCGCCTGTACGAGCAGGGCCTCTACTTCACCGACTTCCTGGAGTTCTGCGCCGACGCCGAACGCCGCCTGACCCCGCCCCGCCCCAGCATCACCCGCGACCGCTTCGAGCGCATCGTCGCCGAGGACGTCACGTTCACCTACCCCGGCGCCGACCGGCCGGCTCTGCGCGGCGTCTCCGTCGAGATCAAGCACGGCGAGGTGATCGCCTTCGTCGGCGAGAACGGCTCCGGCAAGACCACCCTCGCCAAGATCCTCTCCGGCCTCTACGAACCCGACACCGGCACCGTCCTCTGGGACGACACCGACCTCGCCCGCGTCGACCCCGAAGACGTCCGCCGCCGCGCCGCCGTCATCGCCCAGGACCACACCCGCTGGCCCCTCACCGCCCGCTACAACATCACCATGGGCACCGACAAGGGCGACCCCGCACTCCACCAGGCCGCCGCCGTCGCCGGCGCCGACCAGGTCGTCGACGCCCTCCCCCACGGCTACCGCACCCTGCTGGACCGCCGTTTCAAGGACGGCCACGAACTGTCCGGCGGCCAGTGGCAGCGCATCGCCGTGGCCCGCGGCTTCCACCGCGACGCCGACCTGCTGATCTGCGACGAACCCACCGCCGCCCTCGACGCCCGCGCCGAACACGCCCTCTTCGAGCGCATCCGCGGCCACTCCGACGGCCGCACCGTCCTGCTCATCACCCACCGCCTGGCCAGCGTCCGCCACGCCGACCGCATCTACGTCCTCGACCACGGCGTGATCGTCGAGCAGGGCGACCACGAGACCCTGATGGCCCTCGACGGCCTCTACGCCGACCTCTACACCCTGCAGGCGAGCGCCTACCGGTAGCCCGGGATCGCCGCCGTCAGGCCGCCTCGTCCGAGGAATCGGGAGCGGGAGCCAGCCGCAGGCCGCCGGGCTGCGGCTGCTCGTCGGGGAAGACCCACTTCCGGAGCGCCCAGAAACGGAAGACCATGGCGATCAGCGTGCCGATGATCTGCGCGCTCACGAAGTCGGCGATCTCCTGGGTCACCAGGCTCACCTCCGGGGTCTCCAGGCGGCATACGTACCGGGAGATCCACAGCGGGGCTGAGCTGAGCATCAGACCGATGCCACTGACCAGGAAGAACAGCGCCGCCTCGTGACGGCGCTCGTGGCCGCCCCTGGTCCGGAACGACCATTCGCGGTTCAGCACGTAGGACACGATCGTCGCCACGAGCACCGCGACGATCTTCGCGGTCACCGGCTTCGGTTCCAGGACGGTCAGCTTCAGCCCGTAGAACACCGTGTTGTCCACCAAGAACGCCGTTCCACCCACGACCGCGAACTTCAGCAGTTCACGGTGCCTCAGCGGGAGCGCGTGCAGCGGTTCCGGTAATCTCGCGAGTACTGCGTTCGCCATTCGGAGCACCCTCGATCTTCTCACCCGCCCGACACCCTGGTGACCCGATGGACGGCCCGGCCGCGAGCCGGCGGGCGGCGGAGCGCGGCAGGGTCCTACTTGCCGAACCCGGCGGTCAGGCCGGCCAGGAGTTGGCGGCGGCCGACCGCGTACAGGACGAGGATCGGCAGCGTGGTGAGCACCACGGAGGCGAGCACGGCGGGCACGTTCACGCTGTACTGGCCCTGGAAGGTGGCCAGCGCCAGCGGCAGCGTGCGCTGCTCGGGGCTCTGGGTGAGGACCAGCGGCAGCAGGAACCCGTTCCAGATCTGCAGCGCGTTGTAGACCGTCACCGTCACCACGGCCGGTCTGGTCAGCGGCAGCGCCAGGCGCCAGAGCGTGCCCCACTCGGTGGCGCCGTCCAGCCGCATCGACTCGAACAGCTCCTTGGGGACGTCCCGGATGAAGTTCGCCAGCACCAGCACCGACAGCGGGATCGCGAACGCGATCGACGGCAGGACGATCGCCAGCAGCGAGTCGTAGAGGTGCAGCCTGATGATGATCAGGTAGACGGGGATGATCGTGGCCTGGAGCGGGATGGCCAGCCCCATCAGGAAGAGCGAGTTCGTCCAGCGCAGGAACCGGCCGGAGCCGCCGCGCACGACCGCGTACGCCGCCATGAACGACACCACGCCCGCGGGCACCACGGCGCCGGCGGTGACGATCAGGCTGTTGACGAAGTAGCGGATGAAGTCGGACTCGATGACCAGCCGGTAGTTGTCCAGGGTGGGATCGGCGGGCGGGGCCAGCGGGTTCTCGGCGTAGTAGTCGCTCTGCGCCTTGAAACTGGTGATGACGATCCAGTAGATCGGCACGAGCACGACCGCGAGCCAGAACCAGGCGACGGCGCCGCCCAGCCAGTTGGGCCGCTCGCCGGTGGTGCGGCGGCGGGGCGTGACGTGCCGCCGCCGTTCCCCGGCCGGCGCGGGCCGCTTGGTGAGCGTCGTCGTCATGTCAGGCCCCTTCCAGCTGGCTGTGGCCGGCGTCGCGACCGCCCAGGCGGCGCAGGAGCAGCGCGAGCGCCAGGCCCACCAGGACGAGGATGACGGCGATGGCGCTGGCCGGGCCCATCAGGTTGGCCTGGAAGCCGCGCTTGTACATGTCGACCGCGAGCGCCCGGGTGGCGTCGCCGGGACCGCCGGCGGTCATCACCCAGATGAGGTCGAAGAACGTCAGGGAGCCGACGACCATGAGCGTCGAGGAGGTGATGATCGTGTACTTCAGCTGCGGCAGGGTGATGCTGAAGAACTGGCGGACCCGGCCGGCGCCGTCGATCTCGGCGGCCTCGTACATGGAGCGCGGGATCTGGCGGACGCCGCCCTGGTAGATCAGCGAGTGGAACGGGACGTACTGCCACGACACCACGAAGATCACGACGCCGAAGGCGAGGACGGGGTCGCCCAGCCAGTCCTGGACGAGGATCGGGACGCCGAGCCCGGCGCCGAGCCCGAAGTTCGGGTCGAGCAGCGCCTTGAACGCGATCGCGATGGCGGCCGAGCTGAGCAGCAGCGGGATGAAGTACAGCACCGCCAGCAGCGCCCGGTAGCGCTGGAAGCCGGCCAGGAACACCCCGATGAGGATGCTCGCGGGCGTCTGGACGGCCCACGACACGGCCATGATGAGGAACGTGATCCACAGCGCGTGCGGCAGCTGCGGGTCGGCGAGGACGGCGGACCAGCTCTCCAGGCCGGTCACGGAGATGTCGCCGAGCCCGTCCCAGGAGGTGAAGCTGAGGAAGAGCACGCCCACGAGCGGGACCACGCCGAAGCCGACGAAGAACACCAGGGCGGGGACGGCCAGCCAGGCGAGACCGCCGCCCCGGCCGCCCTGCGCGGCCGGTTGGGGGTCCCGCCTGGTGGGCAGGGGGATGGCCGTCACTTGCCGATGACCGCGTTCATGTTGGTGGCGAACTCCTGCGGGGAGATCGACAGCTGGAAGAGCTTGGCGATGTTGTCGAGCAGGACCTCGGCGGCGGTCGGGCTCAGCGCCTGGTCCCACGACTGCTGGAACGACGTGGCGTTGTTGGCGATGCCGACGACGAAGTTGAGGAAGTCGGCGTCCTTGGAGCCGGCGAAGAACTTCTCCGAGCCCTTGATCACCGGTACGGCGCCGGTCCCCACCCAGTCCTTGGCCGACTCCTCGCTGACGACCTCGGTGGAGAAGAATTTCTTGGCGATCTCCTTCTGCTCGGCGGTGGCCTTGGAGGAGATCGACATGTACTGGCCGGGGTTGCCGACCGTGTTGCCCGGGTCGCCCTTGCCGCCCTCGACCGGCGGGAAGTTCATGTAGCCGAGGTTGCCGCCGGAGACGAAGTCGCCGCCGTCCTGGGCCATGCTGCCGTAGGTCCAGCCGCCGTGGAGCATCATCGCGGCCTTGCCGGTGTAGAGCAGCGCCTGGTCGGCGTTGGAGTCGGCGGTGATGGAGGAGAAGCCCTTGATGAAGCCGTCGGCCTTGATCAGGTCCTGCATCTTGGTCAGGGCGTCGATGGCGACCGGGTTGGACCAGGCGTCCTTCTCGGCGTCGAAGACGGCCTGGAACACCTCGGGGCCGCCCATGCGGTCGAAGAGGAACTCCAGCCACATCATGTTGGTCCAGCGCGACTGGCCGCCGAGCGAGAACGGCGCGATGCCCGCGTCGTTGAACCTGGGCACCAGGGCCATGATGTCGCCCCAGCTCTGCGGCGGCTCGGCGCCGACCTTGTCGAAGGCCCGCTTGTCGTAGTAGAGGACGATCGGCTGCATGGTCTCGCACGGCATCGCGTAGATCTTGCCGTCGATGGTGGCGGCGCCGAAGGAGGACGGGAACAGCTTGTCCTTGACGGCGGCGTTCTGGTCGAACCACGAGGTGAGGTCTTCCACCTGGCCGGCCTGGACGTAGCTGCGCAGGCCGCCGCCGCCCCAGCCCCAGATGACGGTGGGCGCCTCGCCGGCGCCGATCGCCGTCTTGATCTTCGTCTTGAAGGCGTCGTTCTGGAAGGTCGTCCCCTCGATCTGGCCGCTCGGGTTCGCCTTGTTGAACCGCTCCATGGTCCGGCGGCGGACGCCTTCCTGGGGTTCCGTCGAGAGGTCCCAATAGGTCGCCCTGGTGCCGCCACCGCCGCTGCTCGCACCCCCGCCGCCGGGCCGGGTGGGCCCGGCGGTGCCGCAGGCGGCCAGGGCGGCTCCCATGGGAAGGCCCATGGAGAGGCTGAGGAAGGTGCGGCGAGAGGTAGTCCTGGTCTCCACGCTGATCTCCGTACTAGAACGCCGGGGGGTTGGCCGCGCGGCTCGTCGATGCGCTGGTGCGGTGGCTGGCGGCCGGCGGTCGGGCACCTGCCGAAGCCGCTCGTTCTGCTCCTCCTTGGGTGAGGTTGTCGAAACTTTCGCGACATACCGCGTGGCACGCCAATCTAAATTTCGCCCAACTATGTGTCAAGACCGTTCCGGCACGGGCCGCTCCCGCTCTCGCACGCGCGTGTGTAAAGTACTCAGACGCGGCGTCAGCTGGTCATCTGGTGACGAGGAGGTCTCGTTCGCATGTTGCTCAACAACGTCGAAATATTTCGAAACCCGTGACCGGGAAACATCCCTAAGGAGAGCAGATGACGGCTGTAGATCGGACGCCCGCGGTGGACGGCGCGCTCCGTCCCTGGCAGGACCCGGCGCGGGCCGTGGCCGACCGGGTCGACGCCCTCCTTGCGGAGATGACCCTCGAGGAGAAGGTCGGCCAGCTCGGCAGCCGGTGGCTCGGCAATACCACGCGGGAGGAGCCGCCGGCCGACGACGAGGCGGCGCCCAACGCGGCCCCGATGCAGGACGTGTTCGCCGCCGCCGGCGGCGTGCCCTTCGAGGAGGCGATCCGTCACGGCCTCGGCCACCTCACCAGGGTCCACGGCAGCGCCCCCGTCACGGCGCGGGAGGGCGCCGCCGAGGTGGTCCGGCTGCAGCGGGCGATCGTCGAGCGGTCCAGGTTCGGCATCCCGGCCATCGTCCACGAGGAGTGCCTGACCGGGTTCACCGCGTACGGCGCCACGGTCTACCCCGCGGCCATCGCCTGGGCGGCCACGTTCGACCCCGGCCTGGTCGAGCGCATGTCGGCGGCCATCGGGCGCGACATGCGGGCCGTGGGCGTCCACCAGGGCCTGTCGCCGGTGCTCGACGTGGTGCGCGACTACCGGTGGGGCCGGGTCGAGGAGACGATGGGGGAGGACCCGTACCTCGTCTCGATGCTCGGTGCCGCCTACGTGCGCGGCCTGGAGAGCGCGGGCGTCATCGCCACGCTCAAGCACTTCGCCGGCTACTCGGCCTCCCGCGCCGCCCGCAACCACGGACCGGTGCCCATGGGCCGGCGCGAGCTGATGGACATGATCCTTCCGCCGTTCGAGACGGCCGTCGCGGTCGGCGGGGCGCGGTCGGTGATGAACTCCTACGCCGACGTCGACGGCGTGCCGGCCGGGGCCGACCCGTGGCTGCTGACCGAGGTGCTGCGCGACGACTGGGGCTTCACCGGCACCGTCGTGTCCGACTACTGGGCGGTCCCGTTCCTGGCCACCATGCACCGCGTCGCCGCGGACGCCGAGCAGGCCGGCCTGGCCGCGCTGGCCGCCGGCGTCGACGTGGAGCTGCCCGACACCGTCGGCTACGGCCCGCACCTGGCCGAGCGGGTGCGGACCGGCGAGATCCCCGAGTCGCTGGTCGACCGGGCCGCGCGCCGCGTCCTCACCCAGAAGGCGCAGCTCGGGCTGCTCGACCCCGACTGGACCCCTGAGCGCTCCGTGGCCGGGGCCGACACCGTCGACCTCGACTCGCCGGGCAACCGGGCGCTCGCCCGCGAGCTGGCCGAACGGTCGATCGTCCTGCTCGACGCCGGCACCGCGCTGCCGCTGCGGCCCGGCCTCCGACGCGTC
>DASUCK010000158.1:0-21204 GCA_036276095.1 Nonomuraea sp.
GCTCCAGCACGCGTTCGGGCAGGCGGGGCTCGACGCCGTGTCGCTGTGGGCGTCGGTGCCCCACTACGTGGCCCAGCCGCCCAACCCGAAGGCCACGCTGGCGCTGCTGCGCCGGCTCGAAGACATCCTGGAGATCCCGATGCCGCTCGGCGACCTCGACGAGGAGGCCAAGGCGTGGGAGCGCGGCGTCGACGAGCTCGCCTCGCAGGACACCGAGGTGGCCGAGTACGTCAAGGAGCTGGAGGAGCGCAAGGACGCCGCCGAGCTGCCGGAGGCCAGTGGCGACGCGATCGCAGCGGAGTTCGAGCGTTACCTGCGCAGGCGCGACCGGGGCAACGACACCTGATCCGCGTGGCAGGGGTAAACGACACCTGATCCGCGCGACCCGGGGGAACGGCATCTGATCCGCGGCTACCGGGGGCGATCGCGCCGGCGGGGCATCGAAAGCCTCCCCTTCCGCGACACTGACAGCTAACCCTCAGGGATTAAATCTGACAATTTTTCCTGCTTTCGGGTAATAATCGGGACCCGAACAAGATTGCAGGAATGTTGGGGCACAGATCATTCGCATCCCGTACTTCTCGTGACACCTCGGCTTCGCGCCGTGATGCCTACCCACCTGACCGCGCACGTTAGGCACGCCATGGCGACTTCCCATGTTGACCCGCACCAAAGAAGTCAGGACACCCGGCGGCGCGTCCTGGAGATGGCCGTCTCCCTGCGGGAGGACCGCACCGGCGGCTCCGTGGACCACTTCCTCGCCCTTCTGCAGGATCGGCTGCCGCTCTGGCTGAGCATTCTCCACGATCTTTCCCACATCATCGGAAAAGGGTGCGTATCTGACAATCTTCTGCCGGTGGCGCGATCGGGTATCGACTACTACATCGACGTGCAGAGCGCGGCGCTGCCCGCGTTCATCTCGCCCAGCGTGACCGTCCGCTTCCGGCAGGCCGTCAGGGAGACGGGGCTCGGGCCGCGTACGGAGACGGCGCCGCTGGCCGACTACCTGGCCGCCGAGCAGCGGCTCGGGCGCGTACGGGCCGACGTCGACCCGGAGGCCAGCGCGCGGCTGCTGCTCGCCGGGTGCTTCCATCGGGCCTACATCGAGATGTTCCTCGGCGCGGACGCCGGGCCCTCGCGGGAGGCCAGCGCGCGGGAGATCATCCGTGAGCTGCGCCTGGAGCCGTTCCCGTCCGCCCCCGCCGTGGCCTGACCGGCGCCGACCCCTACCCCGGCCCGGCCGTGCTCCGGCTGAGCCGGGATCTTGGAGAGGCGGAGGGTGCGGGCCGGAGGGCTTCGTCGTGCCGGTGCCAGATCAGGGACGCGACGTCCGGGTCGGCGCCCAAGGGGTCGCTCACCAGGGCGGCCCCCGTCGTGACCAGGCGGTCGTGGAAGTGGCCGGGGGCCAGGACGTAGGAGGCGACAGCGACGCGGACGGCCGGGGTCGCGCTCAGGCGTTCCACGGCCTCGCCCACGGACGGTGAGCCGGCCGCGGCGAAGGCGGCCGTGACCGGGCGGGACAGTCGTACAGCGAGCTGACGGGCGGCGGCGCGGACGTCGGCCAGCGCGGCGGGGTCGGCGGAGCCGGCGGAGCCGAGCAGGACCGCGTCCGTGGCGCGCAGCCCGGCCCGCGCCAGCTTGCGCGCCAGCACGGACGTCAGCAGCCGGTGCGGGCCGAGCCACCCGGCCAGAATCGCGTCGGGGCGGTGCTCGGCCATCACGTTCGGCAGGTCGATGTGCGCGTGGTAGCCGCCGGCCAGCAGCAGCGGGACCACCACGACCGGCCCCCGCACGGCCGGGAGCACGTCGGCGAGCAGCGGTGAGCTGATCTCCAGGTAGCCGAGCTCTACCCGCCGCCCCGGCCGGGCCCGCCGGACGGTCTCGGCCAGGGCCGACAGGGTGGCCTCGCCGGCGGCGCTGCGGGTGCCGTGCGCGGCCAGGACGAGCGTGCGCGCCGCGCCCCGTT
Source organism: Nonomuraea sp. (assembly GCA_036276095.1). Lineage (GTDB taxonomy): Bacteria > Actinomycetota > Actinomycetes > Streptosporangiales > Streptosporangiaceae > Nonomuraea. Next base: position 1,967 of record DASUCK010000158.1, read on the forward strand.
CTGGTGCGGGCGTCACATCCCCGCCCCGTACGGGCAGGCCAGCCGGTAGCCGCGCTTGACCACCGTCTCGACGATGCCGCTCGGCCCGAGGGCGCGGCGGAGCCGGGTGATGGCCATCTCGACGGCGTGCTCGGCGGAGTCGCGGGCGATGCTGCCCGGCAGCACGGTACGCAGTTCGGCCCGCGACACCACGTGCCCCGGCTTGTCGGCCAGGCGCTTCAGCACCGCCATCGGCGCGGGCGGCAGCGGTCGCAGCTCGCCGTCCACGACCACGGCGTGGCCGCGGATCTCCAGCTGGTGGTCGCCGGCCGCGAGCCGGGTGACGCCGTGCTCGGGCAGGTGCCGGGCCAGGGCGCGGGCCAGCGCGCCGAGCCGGGAACGTTCCGGCTGCAGGGTCGGCACGCCGCGCGAGGCGAGCGGCTCGGCGGTGACGGGCCCGACGCACGCGGCCACGACGGCGCCGCCGAAGGCGGCCAGCAGCGCCTCCTCCAGCCCTTCGGCGCGGGCCGCGCCGAGCATGGCGTGCACGGCGGGCGCGCTGGTGAAGGCCACCGCGTCCACCGATCCGGAGACGGCCTGGGAGATGAGCCGGCGCAGCGGCGAGATGTCCCGGTACGGCAGCCACCGGTAGACCGGGATCTCGATCACCTCGGCTCCGGCCTGCCGCAGCTCGGCCACGAACTCGCTGAGCGGCTCGCCGTGCTGCTGCACCGCGATGCGCCGGCCGCGCAGGTCCTGGGCCAGGAGGTGCTGCTTGACCTCCTGGCAGGACTCGGTGGCCGGCGTCCAGTGGTCGTTGAGCCCGGCGGCGCGCACCGCTCCCCTGGCCTTGGGCCCGCGGGTGAGCAGGCGGCTGCGGGTGAGGTGTCCGACGAGGTCGCCCGACAGGCCCCACCCTTCGGCGGCGGCCATCCAGCCGCGGAAGCCCACGCCGGTGGTGACGACCACGTCGTCGAGGGGGGCGAGGAGGGCAAGCCGGGTGGCGGCGAGCAGGCCGGCGTCCTCGGCCAGGGGGACCAGCCGGATCGCGGGCGCGCTGACGACGCGGGCGCCGCGCCGTTCCAGCAGCGCGCCGAACTCCTCCCGGCGGCGCGTCGCGGTCACGCCGACGGTGAAGCCGGCCAGCGCGTCGGGCGCCGTCTCCGGGGAGGATCCGCCCTCGAGGGCAGGAGCGCTCATGCCGTCACCTCCAGACGGTCGAAGACGCCTGGCCGGGCCCCGAGCACCCGGCCAGGCATCACAGGCGCGTGTGACGCACGTGAGATCACCCTCCGATACTGCTTTCGGGGGGTTTCGCCCACGGGTCTCCTCTGTTACCGCTGTGCTACAAGGACCGAGCCTCACGATTGGGGCACGCGATCGCGGGATATGTTCCTGGTGATGATCGCGACCTTCTCGGGGAGTGGCGGGTGACGGTCCGGCCCATACGCACCTTCGATGATCCGGTGCTTCGCTCGGTGGCGGAGCCGGTGCAGGATTTCGACCGGGAGCTGCGCCGGTTGGTGAAGTCGCTGACCGCCACGATGCGGGCGGGCGCCGGCCGGGCGGGGCTGTCGGCCCCGCAGCTCGGCGAGCCCGTACGCGTGGTCGCCTACGCGTACGACGGCCGCTCAGGGCATCTGGTCAACCCGCGGCTGGAGCTGTCGGAGCGGCGGGTCACCGCCGACGAGGCGTGCCTGTCGGCGCCGGGCGTGTGGTGGCCGCTGGAACGTTCCTACCTGGTCACGGCGCGTGGCCGCGACATGTTCGGCAAGCCCGTCACGGTGCGGGCGCTGGGCATGCTGGCCAGGGTGCTGCAGCACGAGGTCGACCATCTCGACGGCGTGCTGTTCAGCGACCACCTCGAAGCGGGCGAGCGGGCACGGTTTCTCGCCGCTGCCCTGCCGGCAGGCTGAGCTCACGCCGCTGCACGGGGTCGGTGCCGCCCCACACGCCGTACGCCTGGCGGGTGGAAAGCGCGTACTCCAGGCACGGCTCGCGCACCGGGCAGTCATGGCACACCGCCTTGGCGCGCTCGACCTGTGACTGGCTCGGCCCTTCCATGGAGATCGGGAAGAACAGTTCCGGGTCCAGGTCGAGGCAGGCGGCCTGGCGGGTCCAGTCGAGCATCATCATGCTGTTGACGCCTACCCAGGGGGTACGGCGGTATACGTCCGGTGCTACAGCTCGTCGAGCAGCCGGTCCCAGTCGGCCAGGAAGCGGTCCAGGCCGTAGCGGGACAGGGCGGCGGCCCTGGCGGCCTTGCCGGCCTGCGCCGCGGCGGCGGGGTCGGCGGTGAAGGCGAACAGGGCCTCGGCCAGCTCGTTCACGTTGGTGGACACCGCGCCGGCCTCGGGCGGCACGGCCTCGACGGCCTCGGTGGCGGCGAGCGCCACCACCGGCATGCCGAGGGTCATGGCCTCGATGAGGGCCAGTCCGAGCGAGGTCCACCGGTACGGGTGGAGGTAGACCCGGCGCCTGGCCAGCTCAGCGTGCATGACGTGCTGCGGCAGGTCCTCGTACGTGCCGTACGGCAGCCCGTCCACCTGCATGCCGAACACGTCGAGCGGGACCCTCGCGGCGAAGCGCGGCAGCAGGTCGGTGCCGGCCACGCGGGTGCGGCGGACCGGCTCGTTGACCACGACGCCGGCCCTGGGCAGCTCGCCGGTGTACAGCGGGCCGGGGTCGGGGACGCCGTGCTCGACGACCCGGGTGGGGGCGCGGCCGTTGTCCCAGTAGAGCTCGTTGAAGTGAGTGACGTGGACGAGCGTGACGTCGGAGCGGCCGGCCAGCGGATGGCGGGTGTGGGGCACGTCGCCCTTGGGGGTGTTGTGCTCGACGTAAACGCCGGGCACGGCCCTGCCGAGCCATGCGCGGGCCAGGTCGAGTTCGTGGGGCCGCTGGTAGACGACGACGTCGATCGGCTCGTGGCGGAGCCGGTCGAAGGGGACCTCGCGGGCGTTGTCCGGCCAGTCGTAGGTAGCCGCCCGCCCCCGGCCGTCGGGACCACGCCCGGGGACGAGCGGCAGCGCGTAGTCGTGGCCGCCGCGGACGAACGCGCTGGTCCAGGAGCCGTGCACGTGCCAGAGGAGGATCCTCACCAGCGGCTCCAGCCCATCGCGCGGGCCCACGGCGCCGAGATGGCCGGCACGGGGCCCTCGGCGTCCTTCAGCACGCGGTCCGCGACGTCGGTCAGGTCGTCGGCGACCTCAGGGGCCTGCTCGATCTCCTCCGGCCGGGTCAGGTCGGTGGGCACCAGGATGCCCCGGGCGCCGGCGGCCCTGGCCGCCTCCATGTCCCTGCCGATGTCGCCCACGACCACGCAGTCGCGGGGGCTGACGTCCAGCACGGCGGCCGCCCTGATCACGAGCCCGGGCGCGGGTTTCCTGCAGGTGCAGCCGTCGGTCTCGTCGTGCACGCAGATCGCCCACGCGTCGAACGGGCCGAGCAGCTCCTCCACCCTGGCGTTGACCTGGTCCATCTCGTCGGGGGACACCAGGCCCTTGGCCACGCCCGACTGGTTGGTGACCACCGCCACCGGCACGTCGGCGCGGCGCAGCCGGGCCAGCGCGTCCAGGGCGCCCGGCATCGGCTCGACCCGGCGCGGATCGCCGTTGTAGGGCACGTCCCTGATCAAGGTTCCGTCCCGGTCGAAGAGCACGGCGCCGGGACGTCGCTTTTCGAACACCTTTCACCTCCGTCGCGTCCCGGACGGCTACCCGGGCGCCGCCTCGGCAAACAATCACTCAGCGTGACCAGGAGCAGGCGGCCAGGCCCGTTTTCCCACCTCTCCGGACTGCGGAAGGTTTGAGAACCACTTCTCTCGGTAGCGGTTCTCGACATCCTCTGGGGGAGGCAGCATGAGATTTCTCGGCATCAACGCGATCTTCCACGACCCGGCGGCCGCTCTGGTGGCCGACGGGCGGATCGTCGCCGCGGCGGAGGAGGAGCGCTTCAGCCGCCGCAAGCACGGCAAGCGGCCGCTGGCGTTCTCGGCGTGGGAGCTGCCCGAGCAGGCCGCCGCCTGGTGCCTGCGCGAAGCCGGGCTCGCCCCCGAGGACATCGACCTGGTGGCCTACTCCTACGACCCGGCGCTGGTCGTCCAGCGGCCGGAGGGCGAGTGGGAGGACCTGCGCACGACGTACGCGGTCCGCGCCCCGCTGTTCCTGGCCACCGCGCTGCCGGGCCTGGACCCGGCGCAGGTGACGTACGTGCCGCACCACGTGGCCCACGCCGCGTCGGCGGGCCTGGCCGCCCGGTGGCCGACGCCGGGGCGCGACTGCGCCGTGCTGGTCTGCGACGGCCGCGGCGAGAACGTCTCCCACCTGGCCGGCCGCTACCGCGACGGCGAGCTGGAGGTGCTGGCCACGCAGGAGCTGCCGCACTCGCTCGGCCTGATGTACGAGGAGGTCACCGAGCACCTCGGCTTCCTGCGCTCCAGCGACGAGTACAAGGTCATGGCCATGGCCTCCTACGGCGTCCCCAGGCACCTGGAGGCGCTACGCGAGGTGATCTACACCACCGGCGACGGCGGGTTCCGGGTGGAGCCGGTCGACTGGAACGTCTACGCCAAGGCCCTGGCCAGGGGGCAGGCGTGGACCTCCGATCACGCCGACCTGGCCGCCAGCGTGCAGGCCCGGCTGGAGGAGGTGCTCGTGGAGCTGGTGCGCTGGCTGCACGAGCGCACCGGCGAGCGGCGGCTGGCGCTGGCCGGCGGCGTGGCCCTGAACTGCGTGGCCAACACCCGGCTGCTGGCCGAGGGGCCGTTCGAGGAGGTGTGGGCGCAGCCCGCGGCCGGCGACTCGGGCACCGCGCTCGGCGGGGCGCTGCACCTGGCGCAGACCTGCGGCGAGCCGGCCGCGCCCATGACGACCGCGGCGCTCGGGCGCGGGTTCACCGACGAGGAGCTGGGGGCGTGGCTGGACGTGGCCCGCGTGCCGTACTCGCGGCCCGCCGACCTGGCCGCGGCGGTGGCCGCCGAGCTGGCCGCCGACCGGATCGTGGCCTGGTTCCAGGGCCGGTCGGAGTACGGGCCGCGGGCGCTCGGCCACCGGTCGCTGCTCGCCCACCCGGGGCACGCCCGCAACACCGAGCGGCTCAACGACGTCAAGGGGCGCGAGCAGTTCCGGCCGATCGCGCCGATGGTGCTGGAGTCGCGGGCGGCCGACATCTTCGGGCGGGGGCCGGTGCCGTCGCCGTACATGCTGTTCGTGCACGACGTGCGGCCGGAGTGGGCGGCGCGCCTCCCGGCGGTGGTGCACGTGGACGGGACCGCGCGGATCCAGACGGTCTCGCCGCGGGACGAGCCGCTGATGGCGCGGGTGCTGGCCGAGTTCGAGTCCCGTACCGGGCTGCCGGTGATCGTCAACACGAGCCTGAACACCGCGGGGCGGCCCATGGTCGACGACCCCCGGGACGCGCTGGAGTGCTTCGGGTCGGCGCCGGTGGACGTGCTCGTGCTGGGGCCGTACGTGGTGCGGCGCGGGGAGGTGTTCGCCTCGTGATCACCGTCGTGATCCCGACCATCGGGCGGCCGACGCTGCGGGACACCCTCGCGGCCGTCGGGCCCGGGGTGCCGGTGATCGTGGTGGACGATCGCGGGGCGGGCGCGCCGGTGTCCGCCGCGGCGGGCGTGCGGGTGGTGCGGTCCGGCGGGCTGGGGCCCGCGGCCGCTCGGAACGCCGGGTGGCGGGCCGCGGGCACGCCCTGGGTGGCGTTCCTCGACGACGACGTGATCCCCCGGCCAGGGTGGGCCGAGGCGGTCTGGAAGGACCTGGTGGACCTGCCCGAGGACGTGGCGGGCAGCCAGGGGCGCATCGTGGTGCCGCTGCCCGGCGACCGGCGACCCACCGACGGCGAGCGGCACACCGCCGGGCTGGCCGACGCGTCGTGGGTGACGGCCGACATGGCCTACCGGCGCTCGGCGCTGGAGGCCGTGGGCGGGTTCGACGAGCGGTTCCCGCGGGCGTACCGGGAGGACGCCGACCTGGCGCTGCGGATGCTGCGGGCCGGGTACCGGCTGGTGCGGGGCGAGCGGGTGACCGAGCATCCGGTCCGGCAGGACGGGTTCTGGGCCAGCGTGCGCTTCCAGCGCGGCAACGCCGACGACGCGCTGATGCGGCGCCTGCACGGGCCGGGGTGGCGGGCGGCCGCCGGCGGGACCCGCGGGCGGCTGCGGGTGCACGCCGTGACCACGGCGGCCGGGGTGGCCGCGGCGGCGCTGGGCGCGGGCGCGACGCTGCGGCGTTTCGAGGGCCGGGCGGCCCTGCGGCGTTCCTGGGGCCGGGCGGCGCTGGCGGCCGCGGGGTTGTGGGCCGGGCTGACCGCGGAGTTCGCCTGGCGGCGGATCGCGCCCGGGCCGCGCACGCCCGGGGAGGTGTGGCGGATGGTCGTCACCAGCGTGCTGATCCCGCCGGTCGCGGTCGCGCACCGGCTGCGGGGGGAATGGAGGGTGCGGCGATGAGCGGTCGCAGGACGGCGGCGCCGCGGAAAGCGGTGACGCGCGAGGGGGCGGGGGCGTCCCGGCGGAGTGCCGGCGAGGCGGGCGCGGCCGGCCGGGGGCGGGTGCTGGTGGCGCGGCTCGACGACGCCGGGGACGTGCTGCTGGCCGGTCCGGCCGTGCGGGCGGTGCGTACCGGGGCCGGCGAGGTCGTGTTCCTGGCCGGGCCGAACGGCCGGGCGGCGGCCGAGCTGCTGCCCGGCGTGGACCGGGTCGTGGAGTGGCGGGCGCCGTGGATCGACCACACTCCCCCGCCGGTCACCGAGGAGCGGGTCGCCGACCTGATCGCGGGGGTGCGCGGCGTGGACGAGGCGCTGATCCTCACCTCCTTCCACCAGTCGGCGCTGCCGCTGGCGCTGCTGCTCAGGCTGGCCGGCGTGGGCAGGATCGCCGCGATCAGCAACGACTACCCCGGCTCGCTCCTGGACGTGCGCCACGTCGTGGACGAGAGCGTGGACGTGCCCGAGCCGGAGCGGATGCTGGCGGTGGCCCGCGCGGCGGGGTACGACCTGCCACCGGGCGACGACGGCAAACTCGCAGTTCAACACCCCTTGCCGGATATAAGCGCCTTTACGGGGCACCTGCTGGGTGTCGGCGCGGATGCCGACAAGAGCACGTATGTCGTGGTGCATCCGGGGACGTCGGCCCCCGCACGGACCTGGCCGGCCGAAAGGCATCGGCAGACCGTGCGAGAGCTGGTGGAAGACGGGCACCGGGTCATCGTGACCGGCACGGAACGTGCCCTCACCGCCTACGTGGCCGGCGACGACGCGGCCGACCTCGGCGGCAAGACCACGTTCGGCGAACTGGCCGCCGTGATCGCGCGGGCCGACGTGCTGGTGGCGGGCAACACCGGCCCGGCGCACCTGGCGGCGGCGGTCGGCACGCCCGTCGTCAGCCTGTTCGCCCCCGTCGTCCCCGCCGCGCGGTGGGCGCCCTACGGCGTTCCTGCCGTGCTGCTCGGCGACCAGCAGGCGCCCTGCCGGGACAGCAGGGCGCGCACCTGCCCGGTCCCCGGACACCCGTGCCTGTCCCAGGTGACAAGTGAGCAGGTGGTCAAGGCAGTGAGGGAGCTGACGCAGTGAAGGTCGATCTCATCTCCGAGCACGCCGACCCGCTGGCCGCGGTCGGCGGCGTCGACTCGGGCGGCCAGAACGTGCACGTGGCCGCGCTGGCGCAGGCGCTGGCCGAGCGCGGGCACACCGTCGTCGTCCACACCCGGCGCACCTCGGCGACCCAGCCCTCGTCGGTGCCGATGGCGCCGGGCGTCACGGTCGCGTACGTATCGGCCGGTCCCCCCGTGCCGGTGCCGAAGGACGAGCTGCCGCCGTACATGCCGGAGTTCACCGACCGGCTGGCCGACTGGTGGGCGCTCGACCCGCCGGACATCGCGCACGCGCACTTCTGGATGAGCGGGCAGGCGGCGCTGCAGGCGGCCGACGGGATCCCGGTGGTGCAGACGTTCCACGCGCTCGGCACGGTCAAGCGGCGCTGGCAGGGCGACTCCGACACCAGCCCGCCCCACCGCGTCGACACCGAGCGGGAGATCGGCGTGCGGGCCGCCGCCGTGCTCGCCACCTGCGGTGACGAGGTGAGCGAGCTGCGCGCGATGGGCCTGCCCGAGCAGCGGATCGCGGTGGTGCCGTGCGGGGTCGACCTGACGGCGTTCCGCCCGGACGGCCCCGTGGCGCCGCGCACGTCCAGGCCGCTGATCCTCAGCATCGGCCGGATGGTGCCGCGCAAGGGCGTGGACACGGTGATCGCGGCGCTGCGCCAGCTGCCCGGCGCCGACCTGGTGATCGCCGGCGGCAGCGGGGACGACGAGGAGGCCGCCCGGCTGCGGGACCTGGCGGCGGCGTACGGGCTCCAGGACCGGGTGCACGTGATCGGCAGCGTGCCGCGCACGCACGTGCCGGCGCTGATGCGCTCGGCCGACGTGGTGGTGACGGTGCCGTGGTACGAGCCGTTCGGCATGGTGCCCGTCGAGGCCATGGCCTGCGGCGTGCCCGTCGTGGCCTCGGCCGTGGGCGGCCACCTCGACACCGTCGCCGGGTGCGGCGTGCTCGTGCCGCCGCGCCGCCCGCGCGCCCTGGCCAGGGCGCTGAAGGACCTGCTCGACAACCCGGACGAGCGGGCGCGGCTGGCCGCGGCGGGGGCCCGGCGGGCCCGCGAGCGGTACGGGTGGCCGCATGTGGCCGAGCGCACCGAGGCCGTGTACAGGCAGGTCGTCGAGGGCGCGCCGGGCGCTCTGACGGCCCTGGGGGGTTGATCATGGATACGCATCTGGAGAAGCTCCGGACCACCCTGGAGAAGGTCGACGGCCAGGCGGTCGCGATCCGCTCCTGGGGTGCCAAGCTGGCCGGCGCGCTGGCCTCCGGCGGCAGGCTGCTGGCCTGCGGCAACGGCGGTTCCGCGGCCGAGGCGCAGCACCTGACGGCCGAGCTGGTCGGCCGGTTCAGGGACGACCGGCGACCGTACGCGGCGATCCCGCTGCACGCCGACGGCTCGTCGCTGACCGCGATCGCCAACGACTTCGGCGCCGAGGAGATCTACGCCCGCCAGGTGCGCGCGCACGGCCGTGCCGGCGACGTGCTGCTGTGCCTGTCCACCAGCGGGACCAGCCCGAACGTGCTGGCCGCGGCGCGGGCGGCGCAGGAGTGCGGGATCCTCGCCTGGGCGCTGACCGGGCCCGCGCCCAACGCGCTGGCCGACCTGTGCGACGACGCCGTCGCCGTCCCCGCCGAGGAGACGGCGACCGTCCAGGAGGTGCATCTCGCGCTGATCCACCTGCTCTGCGAAGCGGTGGAGGAGGCGTTGTGATGGGGCCGCTCGTGGTGATCGGGGACACGTTGCTCGACGTGGACGTCGAGGGCGAGGCGGAGCGGCTCTGCCCGGACGCGCCCGTCCCGGTGGTGGACGTCACCGCCGAGCAGGCGCGCCCGGGCGGAGCCGGCCTGGCCGCCCTGCTGGCCGCCCGCGACGGCGCCGAGGTCGTGCTGGTCACCGCGATCGGCGACGACCCCGACGGGCACCGCCTGTGCGCGCTGCTGGCTGAGGAGCTCGACCTGGTACGCCTGCCGCTGCGCGGGGGCACCGTCCGCAAGACCAGGGTGCGCTCGCGCGGCCAGACGCTGGTCCGGCTGGACACCGGCGACGGCACCGCCAGGTACGCCCCCGGCGAGGCGGTCGCCAGGGCGGTCGCCAGGGCCGGCGCGGTGCTGGTGTCCGACTACGGCAGGGGCGTGGCCAGGATGGCCCGCGACCTGCTGCGCGGCACCGGCGCCCCGGTGGTGTGGGACCCGCACCCGCGCGGCTCCCAGCCCATGCCCGGCTGCGCCCTGGTGACGCCGAACGAGAGCGAGGCCCGGCTGCTGTGCGCGTCCGGCTACCGGGGGCCCGACCAGGCGGCCCGCCGGCTGGTGCGGGAGCTGCGGGCCCGCGCGGTGGCGGTCACCACGGGCGCGACCGGCGCCACGCTGGCCGTCGAGGGCGGCCCGCTGCTGCGGGTGCCGCCGCCGGTGCGGGCCGGCGGGCACGACGTGTGCGGCGCGGGCGACCGGCTGGCCGGGGCGGCGGCGCGGGCGCTGAGCGAGGGCGCCGACCTCAGGGACGCGGCCATCATCGGCGTCGGCGAGGCGTCGCGGTTCGTCGAGCGCGGCGGCGCGGCGTCGGTGAAGGTGCAGGAGCAGCGGCTCGGCGACCGGCCGCGCACAGCGCTGGAGGTGGCCGAGCTGACCCACGCCAGCGGGGGCCGGCTGATCGCCACGGGGGGCTGCTTCGACCTGCTGCACGCCGGTCACGTCAGCCTGCTGCGGCGGGCCAGGGCGCTCGGCGACGCGCTCGTCGTCTGCGTCAACTCCGACGACTCGGTACGCCGCCTGAAGGGCCCGGTGCGGCCCGTCGTGGACGCGCGCGACCGGGTGGAGGTGCTGCGGGCGCTGTCCTGCGTGGACGCGGTGCTGGTGTTCGAGGAGGACACCCCGGCCCGCGCCATCGAGCTGCTGCGCCCCGACGTGTGGGTGAAGGGCGGCGACTACGAGGGGGAGTTCCTGCCCGAGTCCGCGGTACTCGGCCGGCTCGGCGCCGAGATGGTCGTGCTGAGCACGCTGCCGGGACGTTCGACAAGCAATCTGATCAGGGAGATCCAGTGAACATCTTGATTACCGGGGGAGCCTCCGGACTGGGCCGGGCCACCGCCGAGGCCGTGGAGAAGGAGGGCTGGCGGCCGCTGGTCGTCGACGTGCGCGCCCCCGACCAGCGTTCCGGGTCCATCGACCACGTCACGGCGGACCTGGCCGACCGCGGGGAGGCCGAGCGCGCGGTGCGCGAGCTGGCCGAGCGCGCGGGCGGCCTGCACGGCGTGGTCACGGCCGCGGGCATCGACGCGTGCGGGCGCCTGGAGGACGTGCCCGCCGACGACTGGGAGCGGGTGATCAGGGTCAACCTGCTGGGCACGGCGTCGGTGGTGCGGGCGGCGCTGCCGTACCTGAAGCACACCCGGGGCACGGTCGTCACCTGCGCCTCGACGCTGGGGCTGCGGCCGCTCAGCGACGCGTCGGCGTACTCGGCGTCGAAGTTCGGCGTCGTCGGGTTCAGCCGGGCGCTGGCGATCGAGCTGCGCGGCGAGGTGGGGGTGACCCTGCTCATCCCGGGCGGCATGCGGACGAGCTTCTTCGACGGCCGGCCCGAGCAGTACAAACCCGGGCCGGAGGCGGGGCTGAACGATCCCGCCGACGTCGCGCAGGCCGTGGTGTTCGCGCTGCGGCAGCCGGCCGGATGCGAGGTGAGGGAGCTGGTGGTCTGTCCTTCCACGGAGACGTCATGGCCCTAGACCTGCTGGTGCTGCGCGGGCTCGGGCTGGGCGACCTGCTCACGGCCGTGCCCGCGCTGCGGGCGCTGCGGCAGGCGTTCCCGAGGCACCGCATCACGCTGGCGGCGCCGCGCCCGCTGGAGGCGCTGCTGCCGCTCATCGGGGCGGTGGACGAGCAGGTGGACGTGTCGGGCCCGGGCCCGGTGCCGTTCCGGCGCCCGGACGTCGCGGTCAACCTGCACGGAAAGGGGCCGCAGAGCATCGAGGCGCTGCGGCGTACGGAGCCGGGGCGGCTGATCAGCTTCGGCACCGGGCCGCCGTGGCAGGACGGCGTGCACGAGGTGCGGCGCTGGTGCGGCCTGCTGGAGTGGCACGGCATCCCGGCCGACCCGGACGACCTGACGCTCGGGATCTCCGACCGCACCGGGCCGGCGATCGTGCACCCGGGGGCGGCCTATCCTGCGCGGCGCTGGCCGCCGGAGCGGTTCGCGCAGGTCGCGGCCGCGCTGGACGACGTCGTCGTCACCGGCAACGACGAGGAGGTGCCGATCGCCAGGGAGGTCGCCGAGCTGGCCGGGCTGCCGCCCGAGCGGATGCTGGCCGGGCAGACATGCCTGGCCGACCTGGCCGACCTGATCAGCCGGGCCCGGCTGGTGGTCTGCGGCGACACCGGCGTCGCGCACCTCGCGACCGCGTTCTGCGTGCCGTCGGTGGTGCTGTTCGGGCCGGTCTCGCCGCGGCTGTGGGGGCCGCCGCCGGGCTGGCGGCACGTGGCGCTGTGGGCCGGGCACAACGGCGACCCGCACGGCCAGCGGCCCGACCCGGGCCTGCTGAAGATCGAAGTTTCCGAAGTGGTCGACGCTGCGTTGGAGGTCACGTCATGAGGGCTCTGGTCACCGGGGGCGCCGGATTCCTCGGCTCCTACCTGTGCGAGCGGCTGCTGGACGAGGGTGCGGAGGTCGTCTGCATGGACAGCTTCCTGACCGGCGGTCCGCGCAACGTCGAGCATCTGATGGACCGCAGGGAGTTCCGGCTCATCGAGTGCGACCTGACCGGGTTCGTGCACGTGCCGGACCGGCTGGACCTCGTCCTGCACTTCGCCTCGGCCGCCTCGCCGGCCGACTACCTGCGCTACCCGATCGAGACGCTGCGGGTGGGCAGCGTGGGCACGCTGCACGCGCTCGGGCTGGCCAGGGAGAAGGGGGCCAGGTTCGTGCTCGCCTCGACCAGCGAGGTGTACGGCGACCCTCTCGAACACCCGCAGAAGGAGACGTACTGGGGGAACGTGAACCCGGTCGGGCCGCGCAGCGTGTACGACGAGGCCAAGCGCTTCGCCGAGTCGCTGACCACGGCCTACCGGCACTCGCGCGGCACCGACACCGGCATCGTCCGGATCTTCAACACCTACGGTCCGCGCATGCGCCCGTTCGACGGGCGGGCCATCCCGACGTTCATCCGGCAGGCGCTGACCGGCGAGCCGATCACGATCACCGGGGACGGCTCGCAGACCCGCTCGATCTGCTACGTGGACGACACGGTGTCGGGCATCCTGGCCATGGCCGGCAGCGACTTCGCCGGCCCGGTCAACATCGGCAACCCCGACGAGGTGACGATGCTGGAGCTGGCCACGATGATCAGGGGGCTGGCCGGGTCGTCGTCGGAGATCGTCTTCGTCGACCGCCCCGCCGACGACCCCAAGGTCCGGCGCCCGGAGACCGCGCTGGCCGCCGAGCGGCTGGGCTGGCGCGCCCTGATCCCGGCCGAGGAGGGCCTGCGCCGGACGATCGAGTGGTTCGCCACCGAGCTGTCCGCGACGCAGACCCTGGAACGGGCCCCGGCCGGCTGAATGCCGCGGCCCACGGCGGGGCGCCGGGCCGGAGCGCCGCCCCGGCCCGGAGCGGTCGCAGCGGTCAGAGAGCTCGGCGGGGCCGGAGGGTGATGCCGAGAAGGGCGTCGGCGAGGTCCTGGACCAGGGCGGGGGCGTCGGGGTCGGAGCCGCCCTCGGTGAGCGCCCGCTCGGCCCAGGCGTCGATCGCGGACAGCGCGCCCGGCGAGTCGAGGTCGTCGGCCAGCCGCTCGCGTACCGTCGCCAGCAGCTCCTCGGCCCGCGGCCCTGACGACAGCGCCGCCGCCGACCGCCACCGCGCCAGCCGGCGCTCGGCGTCGGCGATCAGGCCGGGCACGTAGTCCCAGTCGGCGCGGTAGTGGTGGTCGAGCAGCACCAGCCGGACCGCCATCGGGTCGTGCTGCTGCCGCAGCTTGGACACGAAGACCAGGTTGCCCCTGGACTTCGACATCTTCTCGCCGTCGAGCCCGACCATGCCTCCGTGCACGTAGAACTTCGCGAACGGCCACTCCCCCGTGGCCGCGTGCCCCTCGGAGGCGCCGCACTCGTGGTGCGGGAAGATCAGGTCGGAGCCGCCGCCCGCGACGTCGAAGCCCGCGCCGAGGTTGTCGAGGGCGATCGCGGTGCACTCGACGTGCCAGCCCGGACGCCCCCGCCCCAGCCGCGACTCCCAGGCGGGCTCGCCGGGCCGCTCGGCCCGCCACAGCAGCCAGTCGAGCGGGTGGCGCTTGCCCGCGCGGCCGGGGTCGCCGCCGCGCTCGCCGAACAGCTCCAGCATCTCCCGCTCGTCGTAGCCGGACACCTGGCCGAACTTGGGGGCGTCGGCCACGCTGAAGTAGACGTCGCCGTCCAGGACGTAGGTGACGCCCTTGGCGGACAGCCGGGCGATCAGGTCGGCCACCGTGCCGACGACCTCGGTCACGCCGACGTACTCGCGGGGCGGCAGGATGCGCAGCGCCTCCATGTCGCCGCGGAACAGCTCGATCTCCCGCTCGGCCAGGTCGCGCCAGTCGACGCCGGTCTGCGTGGCCCGCTCCAGCAGGGGGTCGTCGACGTCGGTGGCGTTCTGGGTGTAGTGGACCTCGTGGCCGGCGTCGCGCCACATCCGGCCGACGAGGTCGAAGGCGTGGTAGGTGTTGGCGTGGCCGAGATGGGTGGCGTCGTACGGGGTGATGCCGCAGACGTAGATCCTGGCGGCCGGCCCGGGATCGGTCTGCCGCACCTGCCTGGCCGACGTGTCGTAGAGACGCAGCGGAATGCTCTCACCGGGGAGCTTCGGAACGTTCTGGGCAGACCACGATCTCATGACCCTGAGCCTATCCGTCCGGATTCGCCGGTCAGATCGGCGAACTCGTACGTCACTCCGTCCGGCGACAGCGCGACCTCCATCACCGACAGGGAGGCGAAGACCCTGCCGTCGGGCAGCTCGTGCCGGACGATGAGCGCTCCTGGATCCGCTGACGGCTCCGCCGCGGCCAGCTGCCTCCACTCCTCGCTCCGGAACCTCGGCAGGTACGCCAGCACGCGCTCGTCCGCCGGGTCGAGCCCCGAGTTGACGATCATGCTGGTGCCCTCGGGCACGTCGGAGGCCGACAGCCGCTCGCCGTCCCAGCTGAACAGCCGCACCCGCGCCAGATCGGCGATCACCAGGTGGAAGGGATCGTAGCGGGTCAGGCCGGTGTCCGGCCCCTCCCCCGTGTACGCGGCCCGCAACGCCAGGTCGCCCCGCGACACGCGGGTGGCGTCGGGCGCCGCCCGGCCGCGGCCGTTGAGGAGGGCGGCGGCGCGGCGGGCCGCCGGGTTGACGGCCAGCCAGGTGCCGCCGGCCTTGAGGTCGCGCCCGCCGATCACGCCCGGATAGTCGGGCCAGTGCTCGCCCGGCCCCTCCCAGGGCCGGTCGGTGAACTCGTCTCTCACGCCCATGAGGGCCAGCGGCCGCCCGGTTCTCACGATCAGCGTGCACATGCGGCAAAGGGTACAGAACCCCTTGAAGCCGTCAGATAGGGGGCCAGGGGATCGCCGGCCAGCCCTCCGAGGGATAGGGGTGGACGCCGGTGTCGAGCAGCCGCCTGACCCGCCGCCAGGTGGCCTCGACCTCGGCGGTGGTCAGGAGCTCGCGCAGCCGCCGCCCCAGCGCGCCGGACTCCAGGTCGCGCTCCAGCTTGGCCAGCACCGCCACGGCCTCGCGGGCCAGCGGCTTGCCGCGCCACTGCCACAGCACGGTGCGCAGTTTGTCCTCCACCGCGAAGGAGACCCCGTGGTCGACGCCGTAGACGTGGCCGGTGGGCAGCGGCAGCAGGTGGCCGCCCTTGCGGTCGGCGTTGTTGATCACCGCGTCGAACACCGCCATCCGCCGCACCACCGGGTTGCGGCTCTTGACCAGGCGCATGAGGTCGATCTCACGCTCGGTGTCGATCCACAGCTGCACCATGCCGGGGCCGAACGGGCCCTCGCGGTAGACCGTGGGCGGCACGATGCGCCAGCCGGTCTCCTGCGACACCTCGTAGGCGGCCACCTCGCGGGCGGCCAGGGTGCCGTCGGGGAAGTCCCACAGCGGGCGCTCGCCGCGTACGGGCTTGTAGACGCAGGCCGCCGAGCGGTCGCCGAGCTTGACCGAGCAGTAGAGCGTCATGTTGGTCGCCTCGACGAGGCGGCCGGCCACCTCCAGGCGGCCGTCGCGGAGCAGCGCGAGGACCTCCGTGTCATGCATGCCCGGCGGGTTGGACGGTCTGACGGCCGGTTCGCTCTCCGGAGCGGTCATGAAGCCGCCTCACCCCCGCGGTAGCCGTTGAGGCGTACGCACACGTGGCCGGCCGCGTCGAGCGGCTGCGCGCACAGCGGGCACGGCGGCCGGCCCGCCGCGACGACCTGCAGGGCCCGCTGGGTGAACGCCCGCGCGGCGCCCGCGCTGATCCGCACCCGCAGCACCGCCGGGTCGGGGCTGTCGAGGTCGTCCTCGTCGATGACCTCCTGCGCCTCGATCACCACCTGCGCTCTCTCGGAGTCCCACGCCAGCGCCATGGTGCCGACGCGGAAATCCTCCGCCAGCGGCACGTCGAGCGGCTCGTCGTCGGTCAGGTCGGCGGGCGCGAGCGCGGGGACCTGGGCGGTGCCCCCGCTCAGCCGCAGCACCTCGTCGAGCAGCTCTTCGAGCCTGCCCGCGAGCGCGGCGACCTGCAGCTTCTCCAGCGCCACCGTGGTCAGTCTGCCCTCGGCCCTGGCCTGCAGATAGAAGACCCGCGCGCCCGGCTGCCCGACGGCACCGGCGACGAACCTCTCTGGTGGGTCGTAGTCGAAGACCGGCATAGCCTGACCTTACGTGGTTCCGGACCCGCCGCCGACGGCGGCATCGCTCCCGGTGATGTTTTCTCCCCCGTCTTTCTCCTCCGAATCCTCGGGAAGCCGCAATTCCCCCATATCGTTAAGCTTGCAAACAAAGGGACGCAAGGGTGCATAGCGAATGACGGTAAGGGCCGCCGGATCAGCCGTTATCCGCTGAAACTGATCGAGATGAAGGCCCAGAGCGTCGGCGACGATCGACTTGATCACGTCACCGTGGCTGCAAACCAGGTAGACAGCCTTCTCCCCGAGGCGGTGATTCCACTCCCGGACCGCCGAGACGGCCCGATGTTGCATTCCGGCCAGCGACTCCCCTTCCGGAAACGTCGCCGCGCTGGGGTGGGCCTGCACCACCTGCCACAGCGGCTCCTTGGCGAGGTCCTCCAGCCGCCGCCCCGTCCATCCGCCGTAGCCGCACTCGATGAACCGTTCGTCGAGCTCGACGTCGAGCTCGCGGCCCTCGGCGACCGCCTCGGCGGTCTCGCGGCAGCGTTCGAGCGGGCTGGAGACGACGGCGTCGAGCCGGACGCCCGCGATGCGGCCGGCGAGCGCGGCGGCCTGCGCCCGGCCGGCCTCGCTCAGCCGCACCCCGGGGGTGCGGCCGGCCAGCACCGGACCGGTGAGGTCCGTCAGCCCGTGCCGGGCCAGAAGCAGCGTGGTCACCCCCAAAGTGTCGCAGGCGCCGATCACCGTGTCGAAGCGGGAGATCGTCCCCGCCCCGCGACCGGGCTGTAGAGCGAGAACGACGTGGTGCGGCGACCTGATGACCAGGGTCCTTGTTGGTAATCTGGCGGGATCATGGAGCAGCGTTATGTCGGCCACAGCGGCCTGTCGGTGTCCCGGCTGGGGCTCGGCACGATGACCTGGGGGCGTGACACCGACGCCGACGAGGCGGCCGCCCAGCTCCGCACGTTCCTGGAGTCGGGCGGAAACCTCGTCGACACGGCCGACGTCTACACCGGCGGCGACGCCGAACGGCTCCTGGGCCGGCTGCTGCGCGACTCGGTGCCGCGTTCGGAGCTGGTGATCTCGACCAAGGCCGTGGTGACGCCCGCGGGCCGGCGGCCGCGCGACGCCTCCCGGCGCCACCTGATCGCCGCGGTCGACGACTCGCTCAACCGGCTCGGGCTCGACTACGTCGACCTGTGGCAGCTCCACACCTACGACGAGGAGGTGCCCCTGGAGGAGACCCTGGCCGCGCTCGACGCGATCGTCTCCTCGGGGCGGGCCGTCTACGCGGGCGTGTGCGACTACACCGGCTGGCAGCTTGCCGCCGCCGCGGTCACCCAGAAGATCGTTCCCGGCCGCATCCCGATCACCTCCGCCCAGGTCGAATACTCGCTGCTGGCCCGCGAGCCCGAGCGCGAGCTGCTGCCCGCCGCGGCCCACCTCGGGGTCGGCGTGCTGGCCTGGTCGCCGCTCGGGCGGGGGGTGCTGACCGGGAAATACCGCACCGGCATCCCCGCCGACTCGCGCGCCGCCACGCCGCACTTCGCCGACTTCGTCCGCCCCTACCTCGACGAGCGGAGCCGGCGGGTGGTCGAGTCGGTCATGACCGCCGCCGACGGGCTCGGCGTCTCGCCGCTGGCGGTCGCCCTGTCCTGGGTGCGCGACCAGCCGGGGGTGGCCTCGGCGATCGTCGGCGCCCGTACGCACGCGCAGCTCAAGGGGGCACTGCCGGCCGAGGACGTCGTCCTGCCCATAGAGATCCGCGAGGCCCTCGATGACGTGTCGTCGCTCGACTGACCGCGAACCAGAGCCTCACTCGCGTATCACTAGTCAATACCGAATCGCGCTGTTACCCGCCAAAAGCCTGCGTCTGGCGAGCGATGTCCATAAAGATTTCCTCCATAAGCGACGCAGGAGGGGACGGATGGGCAGCAGGACCGCGATCTCGGCTGGCGTGCTCGCGGTGGCGCTGGCGGCCGTCCCAGGGGCCGCGCCCGCCGCGGCGGCCACCGGGGCCGCGACGCAGGACTGCGACCGCGGCGGAGGGCTGCTGTCCGGGCTCACCAACACCCTGTGCGACGTGGTGAAGACGGTCACCGGCACGGTCGACACCCTGACCCGCGACACCACCGACCCACTCACCAGCCAGGTGGACAAAACCACCGACGACGTCCTCGGCCGCGTCGGCGAAGCCGTCCCGACCGCCCGCCCCTCGGCCGCCAGGACCCCGAAGCCCTCACCCGCGCCCACCAGGACCCAGCACACACCCGGCATCGGCGAGGTCTGCCTGCCGGTGCTCCCCTGCGACGGCGAGACCGTCGTCGACGCCATGACGCCCAGCCCCGAGGCGAGCGCCACGCCCTCCCCCACCCGTACGGCCAAGCCCCGCCTCCGCGAGCGGAGAGCCTCGACCGCGCCCCTCGCCCCCGCCACCCCGGTCCAGAGCCGCCCCCAGCAGCTGGACACCGGCCGCCCGGTGACCGACAGACCCACCGCCGACGCCGACGACCCCCGCGTCGACCTGCTGTGGCCCAACCCCTTCGCCCACGAGCTGACGGTGCCCATGCAGGACCAGCGCGTGGTCCGCCCCACCCCGCCCGCCTCCGACGTGCTGGGCACGACGCTGACCATCGCCCTGCTGGGCTCGGCGGTCCTGGCCACCCGCATCGTCCACCAACGCCGCCGGCGTTCGGAGCCGGTGGAGTCCATCCCCTTCGAACCAGCCCACACCCCCGCGAGCCGCCACCGCCTCGCCTGACCTCCGGCTTCGCCGCCGTCAGTGTCCGCCGTCAGTGTCCGCCGTCAGTGTCCGGCCG
>DASUCK010000159.1:0-2341 GCA_036276095.1 Nonomuraea sp.
TCGGCCTGCTGCTCGCGGGCCTCGGCGAGCTCCCGCTCCCGGGCGGCCAGGCGAGCCCGGAGGTCGTCGGTGGCTCCGTCGATCACGTCGTTCCCCTTCCGCCACGTCTACGACGCGGCGCGCGCGGCGGATGAGCGCGGCCGGCCGACCCCGCGCCCCGGTTCGGCGCATTCAACCACAGCCGACCGTCAGGGTGGTGCCTCACCACCGGTCACGGACACCGTGCAACCCGCCGGCGTGAAGCGGGAACCGGGCCGGAACTGGCTGGAAGTTAGGCCCGATGGACCAAATCGGGGGAAAACCCCGACGCTGGCTTCGCGGGTCGGACGGAGCATGCGCCTAAGCACTTGAGGAGGGACGCATGCACGAGCTGAGCGACGCGCAGGTCGGGAAGGTGACGTTGACCGTTCTCGGCGCGATGATGGGCCTGATGGCCGCGATCGTGGTGGCGGTGTACGGCTACTCGATCGCGAGCGGCTACTGGGTTCCCTTCTAGAAGACGGCTGCGCAGGAGGGCATGATGAGGCGTCTCCTTGTTCCCCTCGACGGGTCCGACCTGGCCGCCAGGGCACTCCCCATGGCGCGGCAGCTCGCCACAGGGCCCGGCGGCCAGGTCGTGCTGGCGCGGGCGGTTCCGTACGCGTCGGCCGCCGACAAAGCCGACGCAGCGATGCAGCGCGGCCTGCTCAGCTGGATCAAGAGCGACCTCGACCGGCTCGCCTCGAACCAGAGCGGCGTCGGCGACTGCTGGGCACGTGTCTGCCGCGGCGACCCGGCCGATGCCCTCGTCGAGTTGGCCGACCTGATCGACGCCGACGCGATCGTGATGAGCTCCCACGGCCGCGCCGGGCTCAGCCGCTGGCTCTTCGGCTCCGTCGCCGAGGCGGTCTTGCGCCGCGCCGGCCGGCCCGTGCTGATCGTACCGCCCGCGGACCCACCGGCGGGGACGGCCGAACCAACGGTGCGCCGGGTCCTGGTGCCGCTGGATGGCTCGCCGGCTGGCGAGGCTGTCCTCGATGCGGCCGCTGGGCTCGCGCGCGCGCTGGACGCCGGCTTGGTGCTGCTGCGCGTCGTCGAGCCCGGGGACACGGCAGCGGCCGGTGAGGCCGGCGGCTACCTGTGCTCGCTGGCCCAGCGCCTGCGCGGCCGCGCCGCCCGCACCGAGATCCGGGTCGAGATGGGGGAGCCGGCACCGTGCATCGAGCTGGTCGCACGCGAGCTGGCGCCGCTGGCGTTGGCGATGGCCACGCACGGCCGCGACGGGCTGGGGCGCGTCCTGCTGGGGAGCGTCGCGGCGGCCGCCATGCACCGCACCCGGCTGCCGACGCTCCTGGTCCGACCGGCGACCGGCGACTGGCACGCCGAGGCGGTTCCGCTCGTCGCGACGATGCCCGCCGAGGACCGGATCGGTCCCCTCGTGGCGGTCGATGGGGCCGAGGCCGTCGGCGTCTAACCCGGTGCGGTCACGCTGGTGCCGGTAGCGGTGATCGGTCGCTATACTTCCGCCCCACGGGCGCGTAGCTCAGCCGGTTAGAGCGCACGGTTCACATCCGTGAGGTCCGGGGTTCGAGTCCCTGCGCGCCCACCCCAACGTCAGCCGCGGTAGCGGGCGCAGACTCCATCCGACGCCGCCGGGTCAGGCCCTCCCGACCGAGGCACGTACAGGAACCGCCCGCCGGCCTCGGACTCGCGCGCGAACGCCTCCAGCATCGCCCGGTACACCGGCGCCGGCCAATGCGTGTAGTCGTGGTACGCCGGGTTGAACTGCTCGAGTGGGTAGTTCGTGACCACCAGGCCCACCCCGCCGGTGCAGAGCCGCTCGACGATCGGCTCGGGGCTCCAGAGGCCCTGGCTGTGGAAGATGCTGAACAGGTACGGCTCCAAGAGCACCGGTCGGCCGGCCAGCACGATCACGTCCAGTGGGTTCGCGATGACCTCCCGCGGCTCGGCACGCACGCGCTCGACGACGCCCGCGAACCCGGCCGCCCGGGCCGCGTCCGGCGCGATCGCCGCGACGCCGCGCTGCTCCCAAACACCCTTCAGCACCGTTACGTCGACCAGCGGGACGACCGCGCCGACGTGGAGCGCCAACACCAGCCCGCCGGCGAGAGCGCGCCAACGCGTCGCGGCGGCGGCCCACAGGCTGGCGGTCGCCACGACGGCGCCGGCGGCGGCGAACTCCATCCAGTGGTTGTGGTTCGAGCCGACCTTGCCGAGGCCGACCAGCGGCAGGGCGGTCCCGAGCAGGTACAGCCCCAGCAGGCCGTCGAGGCGCGTCCGCCCGGCGCGCGGCCCGACCAGCCAGAGCAGGGCCAGCAGCACCGACCCGACCTGGAAGATG
>DASUCK010000160.1:0-3559 GCA_036276095.1 Nonomuraea sp.
GTCGTTGGGCCGGAACGTGTGGACGACCATGGGCGCACCCGATCTCCAGGTGAGATCAAGGGCCATGTTCAGGCGCGGGCAGCCGTACAGGTCGGTCGCCTTGTCCAGGACGGCGGTGTTGAGGAGCGGATAGTGGTGGTACGGCGTGATCACCCGCAAGGTGTGCGTGAAGACCGGGAACGCCGTGGACGTTCCGCACGGCGTCCCGTCCAGATGCTGCGGGTGCACGACCAGCGTCGTGGTCACCTCGGTCCCGCTCGTTCCTGCGACGCATCCGGGGAAGGAGTCTCCGGGGGCGCAGGTGGTCACGTTCTGATCCATGATGATCGTGACCTTGGGGCTGGAGGAGCGCTCGAAGATGTAGTTGCCGTAGTTGTGCCGGATCTTCGGTCGCGACGGGCCGATCACCGGCTGGGTGGAGCTGCTGGGCACACTCCAGATGTGGCCCGCCGTGACGCCGAGGCTGCTGGTGGGCTTGACGGGGGTGGCGTGCAGGCTCGCGCCGGCGTGGAAGGTC
Source organism: Nonomuraea sp. (assembly GCA_036276095.1). Classification (GTDB taxonomy): domain Bacteria; phylum Actinomycetota; class Actinomycetes; order Streptosporangiales; family Streptosporangiaceae; genus Nonomuraea. The sequence goes on from DASUCK010000160.1 coordinate 518, forward strand.
ACCGGGATCCTGATGTCGGATCGCGGCTGGTAGGCCGCTATGCGGATCTTGCAGGTGTAGGCCCCCGTGGACGGCGCCACGAACATGCTGCGGATCTGCGGGGTGAAGGTGTAGGTGTTGCGGGGCGTGTCGAGGTTGCGCCCGACATACCATCCGGTGCCGCCGCTGGCGAGGCCGGGCCCGTAGCACTGGACGATGAAGGTGACGCCGGGGTCGGGGAGCTCGTTGGCGTACGTCGTGCTGGCCTTCAGGCCGGTGGTGTAGAGCCAGACCCGCTCGCCCTGCGCGAGGCTGAGCCCGAGCGCGCCGCCGGGCAGGTCGAACGGAGCGGTGTTGGTGGACGCCTGGTGGGTGTACGACGTCGGGGTCGGGGGGCTCGCGACCGGATTGTCGCCGATCATCGCGGCGCTCGGCGGTGCCGTGGCGACCAGCGACACGGCCGTGGCGATCGCCACCGCCACCGCCGACCACCTGCGTCGACGCCGGACCGCGAGCACGCTCCGGCGGGAAAAGCTGCCTCGTTCCCCGTGCGTTGCCCGGGTTGCGAATAGACTCACTGGCGGCTCCTGAGAAACGATGAGGAGTGGGGGGTGAGAAAGTCTGATTTCCGGTCCGGAACTTTGTCCGCGCGAAATCAGGAGGGCTTCCGGGACGACTCCCGTATGGGCACGGGCGGCGTCACAGAATTGCTCAGAAATCCCATGACTCGCCTTCGCCCAAGCCCAATAGCCAGCGACACATCACTCATCACAACCGCCGGGCTCCGGTCTGTCCTTGTCAAAACGAAGTTACAATCGGCCGCTTTCATATCGGCTTCAGACAAACCCGCCTGACACGGGGTGACTCGCGGCGGTGAAGATCCGGCGGGAACGCCGAACAACCGCCGGTTCACCGGACCGCTGAGGGCGGGAGCCAGGCGGTGGCAACAGCCGGGCCCCGGCGACGGCGGCCGGGGCCCGGAGCGGCGTGGGCACACCCTGCGGGGTGCGCTCAGCGGTCGGCGGCGGGTGCCGCTCAGCGGTAGCCGGTCGGGTCCGCGGGCCTGCCCGGGTCCTGCACCTCGACCGCGTACCGCCAGTAGTCCGGCCGCGAGCCGTCCAGGTCGGTGAACCCGTACACGCCGGCGAGTTGCCCGCTGGACAGTGACTGCCCGCTCCAGCGCAGCACGTCCGGGTCCATCGCCAGGGCGGCGACCGCGCGGCCGACGTAGCGGGGCGTCTCCGACATCACGAAGTGCGGCTCGCGGGTGAGGGCGTCACGCCAGTTCTCCTCCCCCACCCCGAACAGTTCCAGCATCATCTCCGACCTGATCCAGCCGGGCGTCAGCGTGACCGCCGCGCAGCCGTGCGGTCGCAGGTCCTGCGCCTGGGCGTAGCCAAGCCGGATCACCGCGCTCTTGGCGTGGTCGTAGAAGAAGGAGACGCGGTAGTTGTGGTCGTTGTACTCCTTCGTGCCGTCGGTCATCTCCACCACCAGCCCGCCCGGCCGCTTGATGAGCAGCGGGAGTGCGTAGTGGCTGGTGATGATGTGCGTCTCGACAGCGAGCCGGAGCATCCGGAGGCCGCCGTCGAGGTCGTGCTCCCACAGCGGGGCGCCCCACTGGGCCAGATGCTCGCCGCCCCAGATGTCGTTGACCAGCACATCCAGCCGGCCGTGGTCGCGTTCGATCCGCTCGACGAGGGCTCGCACCTGCTCGCGCTCCAAATGGTCCACCTGGACGGCGATGCCCTCTCCGCCGGCCGCGTTCACCAACTCCGCCGTCTCCTCGATGGTCTCCGGACGCCCGGACTCCGAGCGGTGCTCGCGGGTCGTCCTGCCGGTGACGTACACCGTCGCCCCCGCCGCGCCCAGTTCCACCGCGATGCCCCGGCCGGCGCCCCGCGTGCCCCCGGCGACCAGGGCTATCTTGCCTTTCAACGTGTTCCGCATGGCAGGGAACGGTAGCGGCAATACCCGACAACGCCTGTCATCTTTTCCCAGAGCCGACTCGGCCGTGGATGCGCGTTTCCCATGGCGATATGAGCGCGTGAGCGCCTACGAAGCCCTGGCGGAGCCGCATCGCAGGCAGACTCTCCACCTGCTGCGCGCCGGTGAGCGGCGTCACGTGCCAGGGCTGGTCGTCCGACCCGGCCGGAAAGTCCTTCCGAACTTTTCCGCCGATGTGTCGAATGACGTCGAGACCGTTCGTAGCCAGGGTGAGAGGCCGGCAACGGGCCGGTCGCCCTACCGAAGGATCAGGTTGTGACCACTACAGACACCGGCCCCCGGGCCGGGCGGCGGGAATGGATCGCGCTGGCCGTGCTGGGCCTCCCCACCTTCCTGGTCTCGATGGACTTCTCCGTGCTCTACCTCGCCGTCCCGCACCTCACCGCCGCCCTGGCGCCGAGCGGCATCCAACAGCTGTGGATCGTGGACATCTACGGCCTGCTGATCGCCGGCTTCCTGGTCACCATGGGCACCCTCGGCGACCGGATCGGCCGCAAGAAACTGCTGCTCATCGGCAGCGCCGTGTTCGGCATCGCCTCGATCACCGCCGCCTTCTCCACCAGCCCCGACATGCTCATCGCCAGCCGCGCGCTGCTCGGCGTGGCCGGCGCCGCCGTCATGCCGTCCGTGCTGGCCCTGGTCACCAGCATGTTCACCGACCCCAAGCACCGCAGCCGCGCTCTGGCCATCTACCTCACCTGCTTCATGGGCGGCATGACCCTCGGCCCGCTCGTCGGCGGCGCCCTCCTGGAGCACTTCTGGTGGGGGTCGGTCTTCCTGGTCGCCGTCCCCGGCATCGCACTCCTGCTCATCTTCGGCCCCGCCCTGCTGCCCGACCAGCGCACTCCCCAGCCCGGCAAACTCGACCCGATCAGCGTCGCCCTCTCCCTCACCGCGACCCTGCCGTTCGTCTACGGGCTCAAGGAACTCGCCCGCCACGGCTGGCAACCCCTCCCCGCCCTCGCCCTGGCCACCGGCCTCGCCCTCGCAACCGCGTTCGTGCACCGCCAGCGCCGCCTGGCCCACCCGCTCCTGGACCTGCGCCTGTTCGGCAAC
>DASUCK010000161.1:0-4219 GCA_036276095.1 Nonomuraea sp.
GGCCACGTTCTGGCTCATGGTGAACCTGCGGCTGCTGACGTGGGCGTGGTTCACCCTGTGGATGGCCTTCGGCCTCCTGGTCTACCTCGTGTACGGCCGCCGCCACAGCCTCCTCGCCCGTCCGTCCGCGCCGCCGCCCCCCTCCCGCGGCCGCCACCGGCGCTAGAGCCGCCGGGTCTCCAGCACGCTGCGCAGGAACTCCCGCGTCCTGGCGTGCTCGGGATCGGTGAAGACCTTCTCCGCCGGCCCCTTCTCCAGCAGCACGCCGCCGTCCAGGAAGCACACGGTGTCGGAGATGTCGCGGCAGAAGCCCATCTCGTGGGTGGCGAGGATCATCGTCATGCCCGACTCCTTGAGCTCCCTGATGATCCCCAGCACCTCGACCACCAGCTCCGGGTCGAGCGCCGACGTCACCTCGTCGAGCAGGATCAGCCTGGGCTGCGTGGCCAGCGCCCGGATGATCGCCACCCGCTGCTGCTGCCCGCCCGACAGCCGGTCAGGATAGGCCGTCGCCTTGTCCGCCAGCCCGAACCTCACCAGCAGCTCGTGCGCCTGCTCGGCGGCCTGCTCCCGCGGCACCCCGTGCACCCGCCGGGGCGCGAGCGTGATGTTGTCCAGCACGGTCATGTGCGGGAACAGGTTGAACGCCTGGAACACGATGCCCAGCCGCTTGCGCACGTCGTCCACGTCGACCCGCGGGTCGGTGATGTCCTCGCCGTCGAGCCGGATCGTGCCGTCGTCAACGGTCTCCAGCAGGTTGACGCAGCGCAGCAGCGTGGACTTGCCCGACCCGGACGACCCGATCAGGCTCACCACCTCGTGCGGGGCCACCTCCAGGTCGATGCCGCGCAGCACGCTGTGGCCGTGGAAGCTCTTCCACACCCCGTCGATGGAAAGCACGCTCATGCGCCGCGCCTCCTGCGCGTACGGGCCGCCAGGTGGTCGGTGAGCCTGGCCATGGGGACGGTGAGCAGGATGAACAGCAGCGCCGCCGCCAGGTAGGGGGTGTAGTTGAAGTCCTGGTGCGTGTGGATCTGCGCCTGCCTGAGCGCCTCCAGCGGCCCGATGGTGGCCACCAGCGCGGTGTCCTTCTGCAATGAGACGAAGTCGTTGAGCAGCGGCGGCACGACCCGGCGGGTGGCCTGCGGGAGCACGACGTACCACATGGTCTTGCCGTGGCTCAGGCCGAGCGAGCGGCTCGCCGCCACCTGGCTCGGGTGGATCGACTCGATGCCCGCGCGGAGGACCTCCGCGACGTACGCGCCGTAGGAGAGTGTCAGCGCGATGACGCCCAGCGTCGCCAGGTCGGACGGGATGCCCTGCAGCTTGAGCGCCGGGAGCCCGAACCCGACCAGGTAGATCACCAGGATCGTCGGCACCCCACGGAACACGTCGGTGTAGAGCGTGGCGAGCGCCCTGATCGGGAAGAACGCCGGCGACGTGACGCCCCTGGCCAGCGCCACCAGCACGCCGACGACGAGGATCAGCGCCTCGGCGATGAGGAAGATCTTGATGTTGAGCAGGAACCCCCTCGCCACGTCGGGCAGCGCCGCGGCGAACTGCCCCCCGTCGAAGAACGTCTCCTGCACCCGCGGCCAGCCCGGCGCGTTCGTGACCCCCCACACGACCAGGACGACGAGCACGATCGTCGAGGCCGTGGCGATGGACGCCGACCGGCGGGCACGCGACCTGCGGACCCGCTCGCGCTCAAGCTGCCGCTCGGACTTGACCCAGTCGCTCATCGCAGCTCGGGAGCGCCCACGGCGGAGCCCAGCCACTGTTCCTCGATCGTGGCCAGCTCGCCCTTGGCCTTCAGCGCGTCGATGGCCCGGTCGACGCAGCTCTTGAGGGGGCTGCCCTTCTCCATGACCAGGCCGAACTCCTCGGGCGTGCCGCCGGTCGAGCTGAACTGCCCGACGATCTTGGCGTTGTCCACCTGCGCGGCCGTCACGTAGAACGCCGTCGGCAGGTCCACGACCAGCGCGTCCACCTGCGCGTTCTTCAGCGCGGTGATGGCGTCGATCTGTTCGTTGTAGACGTTGGGCTCGGCGGCGGGCCGGATGACGTCTTTGACCGCGTTGAGTGACGTGGTGCCCACCTGGACGCCGATCTTCGCGTCCTTCAACGCGGCCAGGCCGGTGGCCGAGGCGATCTTCCCGCCGTCGAGCGCGACGACGGCCTGCTTCACCGTGTAGTAGCCCTTGCTGAAGTCGACCGACTCGGCCCGCTCAGGAGTGATCGACACCTGGTTGACGTCGAAGTCGAACTGCTTCTCCCCCGGCGCGAACGCCGCGTCGAACCGCACGGTGTTCCACTGCACTTCGGTACGGTCGAAGCCCATCTCCCCCGCCACGGCGAAGGCCACCGCGCTCTCGAACCCCTGCCCGTTGGCCGGATCGTCGTCCTTGAACCACGGCTCGTACGCGGGTTTGTCGGTCCCGATCGTCAGCTTGCCGGGCGTGACCAGCGTGAGCTGCTCCTTGGCGCAGGCGGTGGACGTCGATGGAGTGGCCCTCGCCGTGCTCGCCGTGCTGGCCGTCTGGTCGACGGGCGCGCAGCCGACCACCGCCACGGCCAAGGCGAGCAGCAGGAAGGGACGGGCCATGGCCTGCCTCCAGGGGGGACGTGCGGGAGAACGAAGGCATTCTACGCTGCTCAAACCACGGCACTCAGCCCAGGCGAGCTCGCGTACGGGATGAAAAAGGCCCCGCTCCGGAGGACGGAGGGGACCTTGATCAACGAGCGTCAGCCGGCGACGACCTCGACGTCGAGAGCCGCCGACACCTCCGGGTGGAGCTTGACGGTGACGCGGTGGGAGCCGACGCTCTTGATCGGGTTGACGATCTCGATGCGGCGGCGGTCGAGCTGCGGCCCGCCGGCGGCCTTGACGGCCTCGGCGATGTCGCCCGTGGTGATCGAGCCGAACAGGCGACCGGACTCGCCGGCGCGCGTGGTCAGGCGGACCCGCAGGGCGCCGAGCTGGCCGGCGACCTCCTTGGCGGTGCCGAGGTCGCGGATCTCGCGGGCGTCGCGAGCCTTCTTGATGGTCTCGATCTGCTTCTCGGCTCCACGGGTCCAGCGCATGGCGTAGCCGCGCGGGATGAGGTAGTTACGGCCGTAGCCGTCCTTGACCTCGACGACGTCACCGGGGGTGCCGAGGCCGGAGACCTCGTTGGTGAGGATGAGCTTCATGTCGACGGTTCTCCTTAGCGCGCGGTGCTCGTGTAGGGCAGCAGGGCCACCTCACGGGCATTCTTGATCGCGGTCGCCACGTCACGCTGGTGCTGGGTGCAGTTACCCGTCACCCGGCGCGCACGGATCTTGCCGCGGTCGGAGATGAACTTCCGCAGCAGGCCGGTGTCCTTGTAGTCGACGTAGGAGATCTTGTCGTGGCAGAACAGGCAAACCTTCTTCTTGGGCTTGCGCAGTGCCGGCTTGGCCATCGTGGTGCTCCTCTCAGAGCCCCGCCTTCCGGGCGGGAATGGACTCGGGCTGATGGACAGGTGTTAGAAGGGAGGCTCGTCGCTGAAGTCGCCCCCGCCGCCTCCGAAGCCGCCGCCCTGCTGGCCACCGCCGCCGCCCTGGTAGCCGCCGCCCTGGGGCGGGGCGGGCGTCGCGGAGGCCCACGGGTCGTCGGCCGGGCCGCCGCCGAAGCCGCCGCCGCCACCCTGGCGGGAGGTGCGGTTGACCTTGGCGGTGGCGTTGCGCAGGGACGGGCCGACCTCGTCGACCTCGACCTCGTAGACGGTGCGCTTCTCGCCTTCCTTGGTTTCGTAGGACCGCTGCTTGAGCCGCCCCTGCACGATGACCCGCATGCCGCGCTGGAGGCTCTCGGCGGCGTTCTCCGCCGCCTGCCGCCACACGTTGCAGGTCAGGAAGAGGCTTTCGCCGTCTTTCCACTCGTTGGTCTGACGATCCATGTACCGCGGAGTGGACGCGATGCGGAACCGAGCCACGGCTTGCCCCGTCGGGGTGAAACGCAGCTCCGGGTCGTCGACGAGGTTGCCGACGATGGTGATTACGGTGTCGCCTGCTGCCATGGCTTGCGCTCGCCTTCCTGCACGCCTTCGCTTGGGTTACGGCTCAGACTACGGGGATCCCCTGACAAAAATGCCAGGATCAGTGCACGTCGGGACGCAGGACCTTGGTGCGGAGGATGCCTTCGTTGAGGTTCATCTGCCGGTCGAGCTCCTTGACCGTCGCGGGCTCCGCGGACAGG
>DASUCK010000162.1:0-11125 GCA_036276095.1 Nonomuraea sp.
GCTTCGAACCGCAGGGCCAGGGCCCGGGTTCACACGGACCGGCATCCGGCCCGCAGGGACCCGGCTCCCCGCCCCAGGCGCCTGGAACAGCACCTCAAGGGCCGGGCCCGGGACCCTACCGGGCGGGATCGGGGCCGCAGACACCCGGAGCAGGCCAGCGGCCGGCCGGCGGGCCGTGGCAGGCAGGCGGGCCGGGTGGTGGACGTGACCCACAGGCCGCGGGTCCAGGGACGCAAGGCGGAGGCCCTGCACCGCGTGGCGGAGGCCCGGGATCGCAAGGTGGGGGGCCCGGGATGACGGGCATGGGGTCGGCCGGTGAGGCCGACTTCGACCCGGATCGGACGATCAGCGTCACGCGGCCCAAGGGCACGTTCCCGCCGCAGCCGGATCACGGGCAGCCGCCGGGTGACGAGGGCTCCATCACCACGATGCGCATCCAGAACTCGCCGGGCCAGCAGGTCTATCCGCTGCCCCCGTCCCACCAGCGGCAACACCCGATGCCGCCACAGCCTGGGATGCCGCAACAGCCGGGGATGCCGCCGCGGCAGCCCGTGCCGCCGGGCGGTGTCGAAGGGCAGGGGCTCGGCACCGACCTGTTCGCGATCGCCGGGCAGCCGGAACAGAAGCCCGCGGGCAACCGCAACGGCATGCTGGTGCTCATGGCGGTGGCCGCCGCGGCCGCCGTCGTGATCGCCGTGCTGATCGTGGCCCTGTTCTCCAGCTGACCGCGGCACGGTTTCCACACTGGCCGCGGCGCGGATTTCCCACGCTGGCTCCCGGCGCCGTTCCAGGCTGACCGGGCGCTGAGCTCGCGAAGGCGTGAGTCAGACTGGGGGCATGAGCGAGTTCAGGATCGAACATGACTCGATGGGCGAGGTACGCGTGCCCGCCGGCGCCAAGTGGCGGGCCCAGACCCAGCGGGCGGTGGAGAACTTCCCGATCTCGGGGCGGACGCTGGAGCCGTCCCACATCGCCGCGCTGGGCCTGATCAAGGCGGTCGCGGCCGAGGTCAACGGCGAGCTCGGCGTGGTCGACGACGACATGGCGGAGGCGATCGCGCAGGCCGCCGCGGACGTGGCCGACAACGAGCACGACGACCAGTTCCCCATCGACGTGTTCCAGACCGGCTCGGGCACCTCGTCCAACATGAACGCCAACGAGGTGATAGCCACGCTGGCCGAGGAGCGGCTCGGCCGCCCGGTCCACCCCAACGACCACGTCAACGCCTCGCAGTCGTCCAACGACGTGTTCCCCAGCTCGATCCACGTCGCGGCGGCGACCGAGGTGGTCTACCACCTGGTGCCGTCGCTGCAGCACCTGGCGATCGCGTTGCGCGCCAAGGAGATGGAGTTCGACAAGGTCGTCAAGTCGGGGCGCACCCACCTGATGGACGCCACGCCGGTCACGCTCGGCCAGGAGTTCGGCGGCTACGCCGCGCAGGTCGAGCACGGCGTCAACCGCGTCAAGGGCGCGCTCGTGCACGTGGTGGAGCTGCCGCTGGGCGGCACCGCGGTCGGCACCGGCATCAACACGCCGCCCGGTTTCGCCGAGAAGGCGGTCGCCAAGTTGAGCGAGGCGACGGGCATCAGGTTCGTGGAGGCCGCCGACCATTTCGAGGCCCAGAGCGCGCAGGATGCGATCGTCGAGCTGTCCGGCCAGCTCAAGGTGGTGGCCGTGTCGCTCAACAAGATCGCCAACGATCTCCGGTGGATGGGCTCGGGCCCGCGGGCGGGGCTCGGCGAGATCAACCTGCCGGACCTGCAGCCCGGCTCCTCGATCATGCCGGGCAAGGTCAACCCGGTGATCCCCGAGGCCACAGCCATGGTCGCGGCCCAGGTGATCGGCAACGACGCGGCGATCACGTTCGCCGGCGCGTCCGGGAACTTCGAGCTGAACGTGCAGCTGCCGCTCATCGCGCGCAACATCCTGGAGTCGATCAGGCTGCTGGCCAACGTCGCGCGCCTGCTCGCCGACCGCTGCGTCTCCGGCGTCACCGCGAACGCGCAGCGCCTGCGGGAGTATGCCGAGTCGTCCCCGTCGATCGTCACGCCGCTCAACAAGTACGTCGGCTACGAGGAGGCGGCGCGGATCGCCAAGCAGGCGCTCGCCGAGCGTAAGACCATTCGCGAGGTCGTCGTCGAGCGCGGCCACGTGGCCAACGGCACCCTGACCGAGGACCAGCTCGACGCCGCGCTCGACGTGCTGTCGATGACCCGCCGCTAGGCGTCCAGCGTGTCGGACGGGACGGACGGCGCCGCCAGCCGGGTGGCGTGGGCCCAGCGGGTGAGGAGGGACAGCGCGGCTCCGGAGTCGACGGCGTCGGCGGCGCGCTTGTAGGCGCCTCGCAGGGCGGGCGTGAGCTCGTCCGCGTGGGGCGTGCCCTCGCCGGCGACGAGGGCGGCGGCCGCGTTGAGCAGGACGATGTCGCGGACCGGGCCGCGTTCGCCCATGAGCACGGTGCGGGCGACGGCGGCGTTGTCGCGGGCGTCGCCGCCGCGCAGGTCGTCGGGGCGGGCGCGCGGGATCGACAGGTCGGCCGGGTCGAACGCGGTGCGGGTGACGACGCCGCGGCGTACGACCCAGACGGTCGAGGGGCCGCAGGTCGTCAGCTCGTCGAGCCCGTCGTCGCCGCGGAAGACCAGCGCCGAGCCGCCGCGTTCGGCCAGGACGCCGGCGATGACGGGCGCCATCGCCTCGTGGAAGACGCCGACCGCCTGGGCGGGCGGCAGGGCCGGGTTGGTGAGCGGGGCCAGGAAGTTGAAGACCGTGGGCACGCCCAGTTCGCGCCGCGGCCCCGCGGTGCGCCGCAGCGCCGGGTTGAACGCGGGCGCGAAGCAGAACGTGATGCCGACCTGGTCGGCGATGTCGACGACGGCCGCCGGCGGCAGGTCGATCACCACGCCCAGTTCCTCGAGCACGTCGGCGGCGCCCGCCCTGGACGACGCCGCCCGGCCGCCGTGCTTGACGACCTTGGCGCCCGCGGCGGCGGCGACGATGGCGGCCATGGTGGAGATGTTGACGGTCTCGGCCCGGTCGCCGCCGGTGCCGACGAGGTCGACGGGGTCGCCGGAGATGCGGATGGCGGCCGACCTGCACAACATGCCGTCGGCCAGCCCGGACACCTCCTCGACGGTCTCTCCCTTGGCGCGCAGGGCGACCGCGAACGCGGCGATCTGGGAGTGTGTCGCCTCGCCGGCCATGATCTGCTCCATGGCCCAGGCGGCCTGGCGGGCGGTCAGCGACACGCCGTCGAGAAGCAAGGCGAGCAGGCCGGCCCAGGTGGTGATGGTCTCGGTCACGATGGGCGCCCCTTTCTTATGAGCTCGACGGGGGCGCGTGCGGATGCCGACGGCCGCCTCGCCGAGGCGGCCGGTGTGTGCGTGTGCGCAGCTGGGAGGTCCGCCCTAGGAGGCGGGCCACCACTGCCGCGCAGACACGATCATGTGTCCAAGATAGCAGACGGGTTGATCCACATAGCAGGGCACCGATCTATGTCGTTGGCACCCATGCGTCCCGGGGCGGTGACCGCCTAAGGTCGGGGGTATGGCGAAGGAGCTGACTGGGCGGACCGCGCTGGTGACGGGCGCCGGAGGCGGCATCGGGGCGGCCTGCGCCCGCCGGCTGGCCGCGGCCGGGGCCAGGGTGCTGGCCCTCGACCTGCGGGCCGAGCCCGCCGAGAAGGTGGCCGCCGAGCTGGGCGGCACGGCCGTGGTGGCCGATCTGAGCGACCCGGGCTTCGTCGACGCCCTGCCGGACGAGCCCATTGATATCGTCGTCAACAACGCGGGGTTCCAGCATGTCGCGCCGATCGAGGAGTTCCCTCCTGAGGTGTTCGCCGCGATGCTGCGCGTCATGGTGGAGGCGCCGTTCCTGATCGCGCGGCGCGTGCTGCCCGGCATGTACGCCAGGGGCTGGGGGAGGTTCGTGAACATCTCGTCCGTGCACGGGTTGCGGGCCTCGCCGTTCAAGTCGGCGTACACCGCGGCCAAGCACGCGCTCGAAGGGTTCTCCAAGGTCGTGGCGCTGGAAGGGGCGCCCCACGGGGTGACCTCGACCTGCGTGTGCCCGGCGTACGTGCGGACGGGGCTGGTGGAGGCGCAGATCGCCGACCAGGCCAAGGCCCACGGCATCGACCCCGGCGCGGTCGTGGAGGACATCATGCTGGCGCCGGCCGCGATCAAGCGGCTGATCGAGCCCGAGGAGGTGGCCGAGCTGGTCGCCTACCTGTGCGGGCCGGGCGGGTCGTTCATCACCGGCGTGTCGCTGCCGATGGACGGCGGGTGGACGGCCCGCTAGTGAGCACCCACTACCTGGAGCTCCTCGCCAGGGAGGCGTCGGCGGTCGAGTTCGAGGGGCCGATCATCGAGGCCAGGGCGCGCGGCGCCGACCCGGCCGAGATCGAGGAGCTGGAGCAGGCCAAGGTCGCGGCGCTGAAGGTACGCGCGCTGCTCAGGCGGCGGGCCAGGCGCGAGGCGGAGCTGTCGGCCCTGTACGACACCGCCGGCGACCTGGCCGCCCTGCGCGACCTGGACGCCGTCCTGGAGGCCATCGTGCACCGGGCGAGGCAGCTCCTGGCGACCGACGTGGCGTACATGACGCTGCACGACCCCGAGCTGGGCGACACGTACATGCGGGTCACCGACGGGTCGATCTCGGCCAAGTTCCGGGCGTTGCGGCTGGCCATGGGGGCGGGGCTGGGCGGGCTGGTGGCGCAGACGGCGACGCCGTACTCGACGGCCGACTATTTCGCCGACGCGCGGTTCCGGCACAAGGACCACATCGACGAGGCCGTCAAGGAGGAGGGCCTGGTCGCGATCCTGGGGGTGCCGCTGCGGCTGGGGCAGCGGGTGATCGGGGTGCTGATGGCGGCCAACCGCAGCGCCCGGCCGTTCCACCAGGAGGAGGTGTCGCTGCTGGCGAGCCTGGCCGCGCACGCCGCGGTCGCGATCGACAACGCCAGGCTGCTGCAGGAGACCAGGAACGCGCTGGAGGAGCTGTCCCAGGCGCACCGCACGGCCAGGGCGCACGCCGAGGCGGTGGAGCGGGCGGCGCTGGCGCACGACCGGATGACCTCGCTGGTGCTGCGCGGCGGCGGGATCGAGGACGTCGCCGCTGTGGTGACCGACGTGCTGGGCGGGTCGCTGGCGGTGCTCGACGACCTGGGGCGGGCGCTCACCGGTGAGGTGGGCGAGCTGGACTCGGGGGTGTTCGAGGCGGCGCAGGCGTCCAGGGCGCTGGGGCGTACCGTGCGGCGCGGCGACCTGCTGATCGCGTCGGTCGACGTGGGCGGGGAGCCGCTGTGCACGCTCGTCCTGCGCAGCGACGACGCCGACGAGCGGATCCTGGAGCGGGCGGCGCTGGTGTGCGCCTTGCTGCTGCTGTTCCGGCGGAGCGTGGCCGAGGCCGAGGGGCGGGTCAGGGGGGAGCTGCTGGACGACCTGATCTCGCGGCCCGGCTCCCCCGGGCTGGCCGACCGGGCCCGCCGGCTGGGGATCGATCTGGGCGCGCCGCACGTCGTCGTCGTGGTGAAGCACGGCGGGCAGCGGGAACGTGCCGCCTTCTGGGCGTCCTCGCAGGCCACGATGCGGCACGGGCTGGCCGCGGGGCGGGGCGAGGAGGTGGTGCTGCTGCTCCCGGGCGACGACGCGGGGGGTCTGGCGCGACGCGTGGCGGCCGAGCTCACCGCCTCGCTGGGCGTCCCGGCGACGGCCGGCGCGGGTCCGCCGGAGGCGGGCGGCGCGGGGGCGGGCGGGGTCGCGGGGGCGTACCAGGAGGCGCGGCGGTGCGCCGAGGCGCTGATCGCGCTCGGGCGGGCCGGCGACGGCGCGAGCGCCGCCGAGCTGGGGTTCGTCGGGCTGCTCGTGGGCGACGGGCGCGACGTGCGCGGGTTCGTGGACCGGGTGCTCGGCGCGGTGATCGACTACGACACGCGCAGGGGAACCGCCCTCGCCGAGACGATGTCGGCGTACTTCGGCACCGGCGGCTCGCCTTCCCGTACGGCCGAGGCCCTGCACATCCACGTCAACACCGTCACCCAGCGCCTCGACCGGATCGGCAAGCTGCTCGGCGACGGCTGGCTGGAGCCCGAGCGGGCGCTGGAGACCCAGCTGGCGCTCCGCCTGCACACACTCGGCCACACATCCACACCCAAGACTGTGGGTCCCGACTCCATATGAGTGACGCCGGTCACTCCTTACCGTGACCGGCATGGCCACTTCCATCAAGAAGATCGTCACCGCGAGCCTGATCGGCACCACCATCGAGTGGTACGACTTCTTCCTGTACGGCTCGGCAGCCGCCCTCGTCTTCAACAAGCTCTTCTTCCCCGAGTCCGACCCGCTGACCGGCACGCTGCTGTCGTTCCTCACCTATGCCGTCGGATTTGTCGCCCGCCCCCTCGGCGGCCTGGTCTTCGGCCACTTCGGCGACCGGGCGGGCCGCAAGACGCTGCTGGTCGTGAGCCTGCTGATGATGGGGACGGCCACGTTCCTCATCGGCTGCCTGCCGACGTACGAGACGCTCGGCCCGGCGGCGGCGCTGGTGCTGACGGCGCTGCGCCTGGTGCAGGGCTTCGCGCTCGGCGGCGAGTGGGGCGGGGCGGTGCTGATCGTCTCCGAGCACGGCGACGACGCCCGCCGCGGCTTCTGGGCGTCCTGGCCGCAGGCCGGGGCGCCGGGCGGGAACCTGCTGGCCACCGGCGTGCTGGCGGCGCTGGCCGCCTGGCAGCCGGAGGAGGCGTTCCTGGCGTGGGGCTGGCGGGTGCCGTTCCTGCTGTCGGGCGTGCTGGTACTGATCGGCCTGTGGATCCGGCTGTCGATCACCGAGTCGCCGGTGTTCCGGCAGGCCCCGCCGGAGCCCGGGGCGCCCATCGCGGGGGTACTCCGCCACCACTGGAAGGACGTCCTCGTCGCGATCGGCGCCCGCCTGGCCGAGAACATCTCCTTCTACCTGCTGACCGTCTTCGTCATCACCTACGCCACGACCACCGGCGTCTCCAACTCGGTCGTGCTCAACGCGGTGCTCATCGCCTCCGGCATCCACTTCGTCACGATCCCGCTGTGGGGGGCGCTGTCCGACCGGCTCGGCCGCCGCCCGATCTACCTTGCCGGCGCGGCCGGCATCGGGGTGTGGATCTTCGCCTTCTTCCCGCTGATCGACACCGGCAACTTCCTGCCGATCACGCTGGCCGTCACGGTCGGCCTGCTCTTCCACGGCATGATGTACGGCCCGCAGGCGGCCTTCTTCGCCGAGCTCTTCGGCACCCGGATGCGTTACACCGGCGTGTCGATCGGCGCGCAGCTGTCGGCCATCGTGGCCGGCGCGCTGGCCCCGATCATCGCCGTCACGCTGCTGAGGGACTTCTCCAGCAGTCTGCCCATCTCCCTCTACCTTGGTCTGGCGGCGGTGCTCACCCTGGTCGCGGTCTACGCCGCCCGCGAGACCCAGGGCCGCGACCTGGCGGAAAGGATCCACGCGCAATGAAGATCACCACGCGGCGGCTCACCCAGCACGTCCTGACCGTCGCGGGCCGCGACACCGGCGAGCCGGTGCTGTTCGTGCACGGCAACGTCTCCTCGTCCGCGTTCTGGCGCGACAGCATGGCGGGGCTGGCCGCGCTCCCGGCGGGTTTCCGGCCGCTCGCGGTCGACCTGCGCGGTTTCGGCGAGACCGACCCCGAGCCGGTGGACGCCACGCGCGGCCTGCGGGACTACTCCGACGACGTGCTCGAACTGATCGACGCGCTCGGCCTCGACGGGGTGCACCTCGTGGGCTGGAGCATGGGCGGCGGGGTCGTCCTGCAGGCGCTGCGCGACCGCCCGTCCGCCGTCCGGAGCGTCACCCTGGTCAACCCGATCTCCCCGTACGGCTTCGGCGGCACCGAAGGCCCCGACGGCCGCCTGACCCACCCGGACGGCGCGGGCGCGGGCGCCGGGGCGGCGAACGCGGACTTCGTGGCCCGGCTGAAGGCGGGCGACATGTCGGACGAATCCCCGACATCCCCGCGCAGCGTGCTCCGCTCCGCCTACGTCAAGAGCAGCCCCCGGAACGACACCATCCCCGACGAGGACTTCTACGTCCGCTCGATGCTCACCACCCGCGTCGGCGAGGCCCACTACCCGGGCGACGCGGCCACGTCCGCCGCGTGGCCGCACGTGGCCCCGGGCAAGCACGGCGTGCTCAACGCCATCGCCCCCACCTACGTCCGCCTGGACGACCTCCACGCGCTCGACCCCAAGCCTCCGGTGTTGTGGATCAGGGGCGCCGACGACGTGATCGTCTCCGACACGTCCCTGTTCGACCTGGCCCACCTGGGCGCGCTCGGCGCGGTGCCCGGCTCCCCCGGCACGCCGGCCCAGCCGATGGTGACGCAGACCAGGGCGGTGCTGGAGCGGTACGGGCCGTACCGCGAGGTCGTGCTGGACGACTGCGGCCACAGCCCGCACCTGGAGCGCCCGGCGGAGTTCATCCGCCTCCTGGCCGCGCACCTGGGGGAATGCTGAGGTTCGCGGCGCCCATCCTCGTGGCGAGCCGGTCGGCCCACCGGGCGTCGGTCAGCTGAGGTAGCGGTGCTTGCCCGCGCGCGCGAGCCGGACGATGTGCCGCGCGCCGGGCAGCCGCCGGCCCAGCCGGTGCAGCGCGGTGTCCCGTCCCAGGGGAGAGCGCTGCTCCGGGTTGACGGCGGCGGCGGGACGCACCCGCGCCCGGCCCCTGCGCACCTCCAGGGCGAACCGCAGCCCGATCTCCTCGTCCGGCGACCGCAGCGAGGCCATCCAGCCGCCGGGCCCCAGATGGTCCGGTCCTGGCAGCATCCGCCGGATGGGCAGCTTGGCCACGAGCTGCCCGGCCAGCTTGCCCGGCACCCCCGGCTCGGCCAGCGCCGGCGCGCACACCTCCCGTGGCCGCCGCCCGGTGCCGCGCAGCACCAGTTCCAGCGGCGGCCCGCCGCTCGGCGGCACGTACGGGACCGGCAGCACGACGTACGCGTACCCGTCGGCCTGCCGGACCTCCGCCCCCGGCGACACCAGCGCGATCGACTCCGAGAACGAGCGCGGCTCGACGGCCAGGCACAGCTGGCCCTGGTCGGACCAGCACGGCACGACCAGCCGCATCCTGGGCCGCTGGGCCAGCACGCCCAGGCAGTTGAGCGGCCCCTCGGGCCGGCCGACCCGGCTCCTGGCCTGGTTGGCGCCGCCGAACATGCGGACGTGCACCTCCCAGTGGCCCGGGTTGAGCGGCTCGCCCAGCGCGGCGGCGGTCACGTCGATCCTGGTCTCGCCCTCGATCCGCACCCGGGCCCGGCGGCGGCCGTCCTCGACCACGTCCACGTGCTGGGCCAGGGGCAGGAAATGCACGACGCCGGTCTCGGCGTGGCGCACGTAGACCTCGATGCGGGCGCGTTCGACGGCCTCGCTCACGTCGGTGACCTCGTCGTCGAGCAGCTTGGCGTCGATGGCGCGGGGCGGGATCCAGTGCAGGCGGTCGCCGTCGGCGCGGTAGCGGTCCGGACGGCCGTCGCCGCCGTCGACCTCCACGGTCAGGCCGAGCACCAGCACGTGCGCGTCCCAGCGCACCTCGGTGAGCCGGGCGCGCAGCCCGGCCCGGCGCGAGCAGTTCGACAGCAGCACGATCTGGTCGAGCCGGCCCTTTCTGACGAACGCGGCCACGGCCCGCAGCTGGACCGGCAGGTAGCGGTCGAGCCGCTCGGGGAAGCGCTCGGCCATGAGTTCCTGGACGAGGCGGAAGTGCATGCCGCGGTCCACGGACGAGTCGGCGAACCTGCTGGTCAGCAGGGGGCGCAGGACGGCGTAGCGGTACCAGTAGGCGTAGATGCGGTCGCGCTGGCGACCCTTGCCGACGAGGGTGTCCACGTCGTCGAGGAGGGAGCTCAGCTCTCCTGCCATCGCCCTCGGGTCCTCCTCGGCTCTCGGCCGCTCGCCGAGGTGGCAGCAGACGTGCTCGGCGAGCACGGCGATGACCTTGGCGTGCAGGTAGGCGCGCATGACGAACGCCTGCTCGGCCAGCCGCCCGCCGGGCACGGAGAAGCCCAGCCCGTGCTGCTCCAGGAAGGCCCGGCGGTAGAGCTGCTGGGGGCCGAGCAGGCTGAGCAGGCGGTCGCGCAGGAGGTCGGCGCGGGCGGTGCTGCGCGCGAAGGCGATCATCGGGGCGCCGTGGTCGCGGACGAGCCGGCCGATCAGCACGTCGGCGTCGGTCTCGACAGCCCGCTCGTGCATGCGGGCGACCGCGTCGCGGGCGAGCCGGTCGCGCTGGTCGAGGAAGAAGACGTACTCGCCGCGGGCGGCCGCCAGGCCGACGTTGCGGCCGCGCATCGGCGACCCCGTGTACGGCAGATGGAACACCCGCACGTTGTCGCGGGCCGCCGCGATGGCGTCCAGGCGTTCGGCGATGCCGTCCGTTGACCCGTCGTCGACGAGGATCACCTCGTAGTCGGCCGCCGCGGGCAACGACTGCTCCAGGGCGGAGCGGAGGCACGCGTCGGCGGTGTCACCCGGATTGTGGACATTGACGATCACGCTGACCTTCACACCCATGCGGTCAGCCTGCGGCCGTCCACCCGATCCGGGCGCGGCGGCTTGCCGATTGCAGAAGGAAAGTTGACCGGCTCCTGTGCCCCTTTAGTACCAGCCGACCGACTGCGAGTGCCCCCAGGCTCCGCACGGCGTGCCGTAACGACCCTTGATGTAGCCGAGGCCCCACTTGATCTGGGTGGCGGCGTTGGTCTGCCAGTCGGAGCCGGCGCTGGCCATCTTGCTGCCGGGCAGGGACTGCGGGATGCCGTACGCGCCGGAGTAGCGGTTCATCGCCCGCTCGTTCCAGCCGCTCTCCTTGTGCCAGAGCCGCTCCAGGCAGCCCCATTGGTCCTCGCCGAACCCGAACTGGGCGAGCATGCTCTTGGCGGTGGCCTTGTTGCTGCCCGGCGAGGGGTTGCTGCCGGGCGGGAAGTTCACCGCGGGGAAGCCGTCGCCGGCGGGCGCCTGCTTGGGCACGATCCAGTCGAGGTCGGCGCCGCCCGCGGCCGGGCGGTCGTCCTTGAGCTTGTCGGCCCGGTACGCCTGCTCAGCGGCCGCCTTGAGGGCGTCGTTCTCGGGGTCGGGCGCGAACAGGT
>DASUCK010000163.1:0-25639 GCA_036276095.1 Nonomuraea sp.
AGCTCGACCTGTCGCTGATCATCATGCCGCTGCAGAGCGACGACCCGTCCCTGGTGACCGAGGAGATCCTGCGGGAGAACCTCGTCGTGGTCGCGCCCTCGAACGAGCGCCGGCGCGGGCCGTACATGGAGATCGAGGACCTGCGCGGGCGGCCGATGGTGATGTTCCGGCGCGGCTACGACCTGCGGGAGGCGACGCTGGCGGCGTGCCGGCAGGCCGGGTTCGAGCCGCGGTTGGCGGTGCAGGGCGGGGAGATGGACGCGGTGCTGCGGTTCGTGGAGGCGGGGCTGGGGGTGGCCGTGGTGCCGTCCATGGTGCTCGACGGGCGTCCCGGGCTGGCCGGCACGCCGCTCGCGCCGCCGGGGCTCAGCCGTACGATCGCGCTGGCCCACCGCAAGGACGTCGAGCCGACCACGGCCGCGCAGGCGTTCAGGGAAACCCTGCTGACCTTCGTGGTGGAAGCCGGCCAAGAGGGCACGCTTCCACAAGGGGTAGACCTCATCGCAGAATGAGGCAACTGACCGACGTCCCGGTGAGGCGGTTCGTGACGGCAAATCTTTCGGAAACGCTGACGCTGCTCCTCGTCGAGGACGACGACGGCGACGCCCTCCTCGTCGAGCAGCTGCTCGAACAGGCCGAGGCGCCGCCGAAGATCTTCCGGGCGCGGAGCCTGCAGGAGGCCAAGACCAAGCTGACCTCCAACGTCCAGTGCGTGCTCGTGGACCTCTCGCTGCCCGACGCCAGCCGGCTGGAGGCTTTAGAAGAGGTGCTCGCGCTGGCCCCGCACGCGGCCGTGCTCGTGCTCACCGGGCTGCGGGACGTCCACGTGGGCCTCGCCGCCGTGCAGGCCGGCGCCCAGGACTACCTGGTCAAGCAGGACGTCGACGCGCGCCTGCTGGCCAGGGCCATCCAGTACGCGATGGAGCGCAAGCGGGCCGACCTGGCCCAGCTCAAGCTCGTCGAGGCGGAGCTGATCGCCAAGGAGAACGCCCGGATGCAGCGCGACCTGCTCCCGGTCTCGCTGCTCCACACCGACGCGATCGAGCACACCACGCGTTACCTGCCGGGCAGCGGCGGCACCCTCGCCGGGGACTTCCTGGACGCGGTGCAGACCCCGGACGGCTCGGTGCACGTGGTCGTCGGCGACGTGTGCGGCCACGGCCCGGACGAGGCCGCGCTCGGCGTGGCGCTGCGCATCGCCTGGCGCACGCTGGTGCTGGCCGGCCAGACCGGCGAGACGCTGCTGCGCACGCTCGACACGCTGCTGCGTGCCGAGCGCAAGGCCCCGGAGATCTTCACCACGCTGTGCATGGTGACGATCACCTCGGACCTGCGGTACGCCAGGATGCGTGTGGTCGGGCACCCGCCGCCGGTGCTGGTGCGCGACGGTGTGGTGGAGGCGGTCGACGGCGCTCCCTCCGGCCCGCCGCTGGGGATCTTCCCGGACGCCGAGTGGTCGGTGCTCGACGTCCCCCTCGGCGAGAAGTGGTCGGTGATGCTCTACACCGACGGCCTGATCGAGGCCGCCGTGGGCGAGCGCAGGGAACTGCTGGGCGTCGACGGGTTGGTCGAGCTCGTACGCGAGCACGGCAAGGTCGACCTCGACCGCCTCATCCGGCACGTGGGCACGCTCAGCGACGACCTGGCGGTCGTGCTGGTGAGCAGGAGGACGGCATGAGCATCCACCCGCTGCCGCCGCCCAAGGAGCCGACCGGGCTCGGCAGGTTGCCGATCGGGCGCTGGTTCCTGCTCATCGGCTCGGTGGCGGGCACGGCGTTCGTGGTCGGCGTCGTGGTCACCATGACGCTCCTCGCCCAGGCCCGCGCGATGAACCCGCACCCGGAGGTGGCCGCGCAGATCGGGCGGCTGAACACGGCTCTGATCGTGCTGTTCGCCGTGCTGCTGGCCTGCGGCGCCGGGCTCGCGGTCATGGTGCGCTACGCCGTGCTGAAGCCGCTCGACCAGCTCACCGACCAGATCCGCAAGGTCGCCGCCGGCGACTTCGACCACGTCCTGCTCGTGGACCGGCCGGCGGAGCTGGCGGAGCTGTCCAGCCACGTCGACTCCATGCGCGACCGCATCGTGTCGGCCTGGCGCACGGCCACCGACCAGGCCGAGGAGCTGCGCAGGTCGAACGGCGAGCTGGAGCAGTTCGCGTACGTGGCCAGCCACGACCTGCAGGAGCCGTTGCGCAAGGTCGCGAGCTTCACGCAGATGCTGGAGCAGCGCTACGGCCCGCAGCTTGACGAGCGGGCCAAGCAGTACATCCACTACGCGGTCGACGGCGCCAAGCGCATGCAGGTGCTGATCAACGACCTGCTCGACTTCTCCAGGGTCGGCCGGGTCACCGGCGAGCGCACTGTCACCGACTCCGGTGAGGCCCTCAACCAGGCCCTGGAGAACCTGTCGGCCACGATCGAGGACACCGGAGCCACCGTCACCAGGGACGATCTGCCCAAGGTGAGGGGCAACCGGATGCAGCTCACCCAGCTCTTCCAGAACCTGATCGAGAACGCCGTCAAGTTCCGGTCGGAGGAGCCGCCGCGCGTGCACATCGGCGCGCGGCGCTCGGGCGCCGCGTGGGAGTTCTCCTGCTCCGACAACGGCATCGGCGTCGAGCCGAAGTACGCCGACCGCATCTTCCTCATCTTCCAGCGCCTCCACCCCAGGGACGTGTATCCAGGGACTGGCATCGGCCTGGCACTGTGTCGCAAGATCGTCGAGTACCACGGCGGACAGTTGTGGCTCGACAGCAGCGCGGAGGGCCAGGGCGCGACGTTCCGCTGGACGCTACCCGCGGCTGGAGACGACGATGAATGACTGGCGGCCGATCGAGGTGCTCCTGGTCGAGGACGACCAGGGCGACATCCTGCTGACCAGGGAGGCCTTCGACTTCAACAAGGTGCGCAACCGCCTCAACGTGGTCAACGACGGCGAGCAGGCGATGGCGTTCCTGCGGCGGGAGGACCGCTACGCGGACGCGCCGCGCCCGGACCTCATCCTGCTCGACCTCAACCTGCCGCGGATGAGCGGCATGGAGGTGCTGCGCGAGGTCAAGGCCGACCATGTGCTGCGGACGATCCCGGTGGTGATCCTGACGACGTCGGAGGCGGAGGAGGACATCCTGCACAGCTACCGGCTGCACGCCAACGCCTATGTCGCAAAGCCGGTAGATTTTGAGCAATTTATCCGAGTTGTCCGTCAAATCGATGATTTTTTTGTCACTGTGGTGAAGCTTCCGACGCAGGGACAGCGCCTCTGACCGACCTACGTGACAGGAATCACAGCAGGTCAGCGAAAAAGTGAGTGACCCGGCTCACAAATGTCAACGCGGGCGTCGTAACGTATCCCCCACCAACGCGCGCTTGAAGCGGACACCGCCCGCACGCGCGCCCAGCGAATCGAAACCACGGACCCCCTGCGCGAAAGGGTCCGCGGGAGGTGGAGAGGTCCCTGATGACCCAGACGACGCCCGAAGCACCGGGGAGAAGGCAACGCGCACAGGTCAGGGTGCGCACATTGCGGACGGACAGATGGTGGCTGACCCCCCTGCTGACCTTCCTGGGGCTCACGGCCTTCCTGATCTACGGCGTGTGGGCGATCTTCGACTCCAGCTACTACGTAGCCGGGTCGGAGTACATCGCCCCGTTCTCGTCGCCCTGCCTGGCGACCGCGTGCCCCGAGGGCGCCAGATTCCTCGGCCTGGCGCCCTTCGGCGACTGGTACGCGCTGCCGCCCGGCCTGCTGATCCTCGGCCTGCCCGGCGGGTTCCGCCTGACCTGCTATTACTATC
This sequence comes from Nonomuraea sp., assembly GCA_036276095.1. GTDB lineage: Bacteria > Actinomycetota > Actinomycetes > Streptosporangiales > Streptosporangiaceae > Nonomuraea. The sequence goes on from DASUCK010000163.1 coordinate 3,794, forward strand.
GAAAGTCGTATTATCGGTCGTTCTGGCTGGCGCCGGCCGCCTGCGCCGTGCAGGAGCCGCACGGGAAGTACACCGGCGAGACGCGCTTCCCGCTGATCTTCCAGAACATCCACCGGTACTTCTTCTACGCCGCCCTGCTCATCGGCGCCGTCCTCACCTACGACGCGATCCTCGCGCTCGTCCACACGCCGCTCGGGCTGGGCAGCTGGATCCTGCTGCTCAACGTCGTGCTCATCTGGGGCTACACGCTGGGCTGCCACTCCTGCCGGCACATCACGGCCGGCCGGCTCAACCACTTCTCCCGTCACCCGCTGCGCTACCGGGCCTGGACGTTCGTCTCCAAGCTCAACGCCAAGCACCAACCCCTCGCGTGGGCCTCGATGTTCTCCGTCATGGGCGCCGACTTCTACGTCCGCCTGGTGGCCAAGGGCATCATCGCCTTCCCGTACGCGTAAGGACAGCATTTCAGTGGACAACTCGCTCAACACAGAACGTCACGAGTACGACGTCGTCGTCATCGGGGCGGGCGGCGCCGGGCTGCGGGCCGCGATCGAGGCCCGCCAGCAGGGCAAGCGCACCGCGATCGTGTGCAAGTCGCTGTTCGGCAAGGCCCACACGGTGATGGCCGAGGGCGGCGCGGCCGCCGCGATGGGCAACGTCAACCCGGACGACAACTGGATGGTGCACTTCCGCGACACCATGCGCGGCGGCAAGTTCCTCAACAACTGGCGGATGGCCGAGCTGCACGCCAAGGAGGCGCCCGACCGGGTGTGGGAACTGGAGGCGTGGGGGGCGCTGTTCGACCGCACCAAGGACGGCAAGATCAGCCAGCGGAACTTCGGCGGGCACGAGTACCCGCGGCTCGCACACGTGGGCGACCGTACCGGGCTGGAGCTGATCCGCACGCTGCAGCAGCGCGTGGTGGCGCTGCAACAGGAGGACTACGAGAACCACGGCGACCACGAGGCCTACATCAAGGTCTTCGCCGAGTGCACGATCACCCGGCTGCTCAAGGACGGCGACCGCGTCTCGGGCGCGTTCGGCTACTGGCGCGAGTCCGGCAGCTTCATCCTCTTCGACGCCCCCGCCGTGGTCCTGGCCACCGGCGGCATCGGCAAGTCGTACGTCGTGACCTCCAACTCCTGGGAGTACACCGGCGACGGTCACGCCCTGGCCCTGCTGGCCGGCGCGAAGCTGATCAACATGGAGTTCATCCAGTTCCACCCCACGGGAATGGTCTGGCCGCCGTCCGTGCGCGGCATCCTCGTCACCGAGTCCGTCCGCGGCGACGGCGGCGTGCTGCGCAACTCCGAGGGCAAGCGCTTCATGTTCGACTACATCCCCGAGGTGTTCAAGGACAAGTACGCCACCACCGAGGAGGAGGCCGACCGCTGGTACACCGACCAGGCCAACAACCGGCGCCCGCCGGAGCTGCTGCCGCGTGACGAGGTGGCCCGCGCCATCAACGCCGAGGTGAAGGCCGGTCGCGGGTCCCCGCAGGGCGGCGTGTTCCTCGACGTCTCCACCCGGCTCCCGGCCGAGGAGATCAAGAAGCGGCTGCCGTCGATGCACCACCAGTTCAAGGAGCTGGCCGACGTCGACATCACCGCCGAGCCCATGCAGGTGGGCCCCACCTGCCACTACATCATGGGTGGCGTCGAGGTCGACGCCGACACCGCGGCGGCGGCCGTTCCCGGGCTGTTCGCGGCCGGCGAGGTGGCCGGCGGCATGCACGGCTCCAACCGGCTCGGCGGCAACTCGCTGTCCGACCTGCTGGTGTTCGGGCGGCGGGCGGGCGCGGGCGCGGCGGCGTACGTGGACGGGCTCGCCGACCGGCCCAAGATCGCGGCCGAGCAGGTCGAGGAGGCCCGCGAGGAGGCCCTGGCCCCGCTGGGCCGCAGCGGCGACAACCCGTACGAGGTGCACCACGAGCTCCAGCGCACCATGAACGACCTGGTCGGCATCATCCGCAAGGCCCCGGAGGTCGCCGAGGCGCTGCAGGTCGTGGAGAAGCTCAAGGAGCGCGTGCGCATCGTCGGGGCCGGCGGGTCCCGCGTCTACAACCCCGGCTGGCACCTCGCGATCGACCTGCGCAACATGGTGCTGGTGTCGGAGTGCGTGGCCAGGGCAGCGCTCATGCGTGAGGAGAGTCGCGGCGGGCACACCCGCGACGACTTCCCGGTGATGGACCCGGGCTGGCGTCGCAAGCTGCTCGTCTGCTCCACCGACGACGGCACGACCGTCACGGTCGAGGAGAAGTCCCAGCCGTCCATGCGGGACGACCTGATCACCCTGTTCGACCGCGACGAGCTGAAGAAGTACCTCACCGACGAAGAGATGGCCGAGTTCGACGGGATAGCGAAGGCATGAGCTACAAGGCAAACTTCAAGGTCTGGCGCGGTGAGGGCGGCGAGGGCAAGCTCGAGGACTTCACCGTGGAGGTCAACGAGGGCGAGGTCGTCCTCGACATTATCCACCGGCTGCAGGCCACCCAGGCGCCCGATCTCGCGGTGCGCTGGAACTGCAAGGCGGGCAAGTGCGGCTCCTGCAGCATGGAGATCAACGGCAAGCCGCGGCTCGGCTGCATGACCCGCATGTCCACCTTCAAGGAGGACGAGACCATCACGGTCACCCCGATGCGGACGTTCCCGGTCATCAAGGACCTCGTGACGGACGTGTCGTACAACTACCAGAAGGCCAGGGAAGTCCCTTCCTTCACGCCGCCCGCCGACGTGCGGCCCGGCGAATACCGCATGAAGCAGGTCGACGTCGAGCGGTCCCAGGAGTTCCGCAAGTGCATCGAGTGCTTCATGTGCAACAACGTCTGCCACGTGATCCGCGACCACGAGGAGAACAAGACCAACTTCTCCGGCCCGCGGTTCCTCATGCGGATCGCCGAGCTCGACATGCACCCGTACGACGTGGCCGACCGGCAGGAGGCCGCCCAGCAGGAGCACGGGCTCGGCTACTGCAACATCACCAAGTGCTGCACCGAGGTCTGCCCCGAGCACATCAAGATCACTGACAACGCGCTGATCCCGATGAAGGAGCGCGTCGTCGACCGGAAGTACGACCCGCTGGTGTGGCTGGGCAACAAGATCTTCAAGCGCACCGAGCGGTAGGTCTCACCACGAGACCAGGGGGCCGGATCCGTCCGGCCCCCTTTCTCGTTCGCCTGTCATTCGCCGAGGAGGAAGCGGTCGCGCTCGGAGTCCGGCATCGCCTTGGTCCGGTCCTGGCGCTCCTCGGGGAGCGGCTGCACGGCCGTCGCCTCCTCGTCGGCCGGCAGGTACGGCGGCGGCTCGTACTCGGCGGGCCGGCGAGCCGGCTGGAACAGGGACCCGCTCCACGGCTCGGCGTCGCCCGGCTCGGCCACCGGGGCATGGCCGAGCGGATGGTCCGAGCCGTCGTCGTACGGGCCCGCGCCCCCCGGCGGGATGTCCGCCGGCGGGACCAGCGGCTCGAACGGGTCGCGGTACTCCCTCGGCTGGGACGCCGGCGCCGGCTCGTGCGGGTAGGAGTCGAACTCGTCCGGATGGAGCACCACGGGAGGCGGCTCGGGGGCCGGCGACGGAGGCTCCTGCGCGTAGCCCTGCGGCGGGTACGGGTGACCCGGCTCCTGGTAGACGGCGCCGTACTGGACCGGGCCGGTCGGGTACGTCTGCACCGGGACGAAGCTGATGATCGGCGCGTACGCCGTGCCGCCGGGGTAGGCGGCGCCGGGGAAGCCGCCCGCCGAGGCGTAGCCGGGACCGGCCGGGTAGCCGCCGGGCGGCGGTGGCGGCAGGTCCGGGCGGCCGCCCAGCGGGCCGGCCTTCCGCACGGCCGCCGCGTGCGCCATGCGCCGCAGCCGCCCCTCGAAGATCAGCACGGCGAACAGCGCGAGCAGGACCAGCACCAGCGCGGGGATGCTGAGCTTCTGCGTCAGCGTGCGCTGGTCGAACTCCGGCGCGGCGTTACGCAGTTCCAGCGGCACCTCCTCGGAGGAGGCGGCCTGCGTCTGGCTGGGCGGCACCACGGGGGCCGAGCTCTCGGGTGTGATGCTGGGGAACGACGGCGGCGGCTCGGACGTCGACGGCGCCACGCTGGGCGGCGACTCGACGCTCTGCGAGGGGATGGGCTGGGGGTTCTGGGTGGCGGGAGGCGGGGGCGTGCTGGTGGTCTTCGGGGGCGTGCTCTTCGTCGGCGACGGGTTCTTGGTCGTCCGCGTCGGGGCGGCGGTGACGGTCCTGGTGATCGTCGTCTCCGGCACGTCGCCCGGAGTGGGGGTCCCTAACGTGGTGGTGACGGTGACCGTGGTCTGCGGGTCCGTCTGGCAGGCGGGGTCGTTGGCGTCACACGGCTCGACGGGGTCGGCCGCCGTGACCGACGCGCTCGCGCTCTGCATGATGAACGGCATCGCGCCTGCGCCGGCCAAGCCCAGCGCGAGGACGATCGCGGACACGGCCGTCGCTCGGGTGCGTGCGCCTGCCACCGCTGCCCTCCGCGTGGTCCCGGAACCATGGTCAAGGGAATACTAGTCGGGTCAAAGTACCAGTAAAGCCGGAATTACGACACCATTCTATGCTTCCGGTGCTTTTGTACCGTGACAATGGCCCACAGGGCTGCGAGTAGCGCCGCGACACCCCCGACCGCCAGCACATGTCCCATGGGGCCTTTGAGCGGAGTGACCCATCCGACGGCCGGTTGCGCCCGCCGCGTCGCGGCCACCACGTCCAGTGGCAGCGGCGCCGCGGCGTACTGCGGGGACGGGGCGGGCGCGGAGACGGACGGGCCCACGGCCGGCGACACGGACGGGGTGGGGACGACCGGCAACGACACGGACGGGATCGGGACCGTCGGCGTGGCGGGCGTGGGCGGGATGGAGACGGTCGGCGGGGCCGCGGGGAGCGTCACCTGCGGCGAGGCGGTGGGGGTGGTCCGGGCGGATCGGCGCTCGTCGCTCCGGGCGGATCGGCGCTCGTCGCTCCGGACGGGTTCGCTTCCGGCGTTGTCCGGGGCGCCCTGGCCAGCGGTGCCAGGTCGCGGGGCGGGGCGGCGGGCGACCCTGGTGGCGTAACCGGCGATCAGCGGGGTGACCCGCGCGCCCGCGGCCGGGCTCGCGGTCGGGCTCGCGGCCCGCGCCGGCGTGGCTGCGGGAGCCGGCGTGGGCACAGCGGCCGGGACGGACGCCGGCGCCGGCGGTGTGACCTGGACATGCGGAGCGATCCGAGCGTAGGGGGTGACCTGGGCGTACAGCGTGGCCTGCGCGCAGTTCGCCTCCCGAACCGCCACCACCGGCCGCACGACTTCGGCCTCCTCACCCACGGCTCTCCCCTCCCCGCTCATGGCCGGCAGGCCGTTGAGCGGGACGCGGAAGCGCTGCACGTCGCCGGTCCTGATCCACTTGCCCATGTCGTCGCGTTCGGAGTCGCTCATCCGCTCCAGCACCAGCGACACCCCGGCCGCGGTCACCGGCACGACCGGCGCCGCCGCCAGGGCCACCACGCCGGCCACGATCCACCCACGACGCATCACTCCCACTCCTTGCTGTGACAGATCACCCGTAAACACGCCTAGTAACTATTCTGTCACAGAGAGGAATGTCCTAATCGCGCAGGACCAAACTCTCCACGGTCTTCATGATCGGCAGGTCCGCGCCGAGCCACCCGACGTCGTAGTACTCGCCGGGCCCGAGCCAGCGCAGCGCCAGGTGCTCCCTCGGCTCGGGCGTCCCGGAGGCGAGCGTGGCCAGCCAGACGCGCAGCACGTACCCCTCGGACAGGGGCCAGTCACCGCCGACGCGCTCGCCCACGGCGATCTCCACCCCCAGCTCCTCGCGGCACTCCCGGACCAGCGCCTCCACCTCGCCCTCGCCCGGGTCGACCTTGCCGCCGGGGAACTCCCAGCCCCCGGCGAGCGCCGCCGGGTCGGCGCGCTGGGCGGCCAGCACCCGGCCGCCGGGGGCGACGATCACCGCGGCCACGACCACGACTGCGTTCGCACTCACAAGGTTGGCTTCTCCAGGTTCTTGAGCTGCTCCAGGACATCGGGGTTCTGCAGGGGGCGGGTGAAGCCGACGCGGCCCGTACGCGCCTCGTAGCTGGTCACCTTGATCGGCCCGCACAGGCGGCACCGGGCCTCCAGCATCTTGCCCTTCGACACCACCAGGCCCACGTGCCCGGGGTTGTTCGGCGAGGTGCCCGGGCCGGAGTTGAAGAACACCAGGTCGCCCGGCTGCTCCTGGCCGTCTAACACCCGCACCCCGAACGGCCACTGGGTGAACGTGGTCCGCGGGATCCACAACCCCGCCGACTTGTACGCCGCGTAGATGACGCCCGAGCAGTCGAACGCGTCCGGCCCCGTGCCGCCCCACAGGTACGGCTTGCCGCGCTGGGCCAGCGCGTACCGGAGGATCTCGGCCACGAGATCGCTCGGCGCGGCCTCCACCAGCGGCTCGTCGCACTCCTCCTCGGCCTGCGGCGGCACCTTCACGTCGCCCGACTTGGCGTACTTCCTGGCGATCTCCTCGACCTGGTCGACATACCACCAGGCGCGGTTGTAGACGAAGAGCGCCTGCCGCACGTTCTCGGGCGCGCCGTTGCGCTTGAGCATCCTGGCGGCGCCGAGGATGGCGTCGGCCGGGTTGTACACGTCGCCGACGCCGTCGCCGTCGCCGTCGGAGGCGTACCCGTTGAACGTCGACGACACCGGGATCCTGGCCTTGCCGCCCCACGTGGAGATCAGGAACTGCATCGGCCCGGCCGCGCCCGCGTTGTTGGTGCCGCTCCTGACGCCGGGCAGCGTGGAACGGCCGTGGTCGGTCTCGCGCTTGCCCACCGCGGCCAGCACGTTCCACTGGACGCCGATCTTCTTGCCGTGTTCCTTGTACAGCTCCAGGTATTCCACCGGGATGTCCGCGGCGGCCGAGTCGGAGACCTCCTCCGTCTGCACGGAGTCGGCGCAGTCGATGGAGGTGCGCCCGTCGCTCAGGAACGACGGCATCGACACCAGCAGCATCGGCGACACGATCACCAGGACCAGCAGGAGCCCGCCGGCCATGCCGATGAGCAGGGCCAGGCGCGTACGCGAGACGTTCACCCCGTGTCTCCCTCCTGGCCCTCGGCGGCCGGCAGGATGTCGAAGACCCGCCAGTCGGTGCCGAGCTGGCTCACCGTGACCGCGTACTCCTCGTTGAGGAGCTTGTCGCCGCTCTTGGCGGAGACCTGCCGGGTGCCGGCCACGACGAAGACGATCGAGGTCTTCTCGATCTGCCTGATCTCCTTCAGCCGGGCCGTGGCCGTCGAGACGACCTCGTCGGTGCGGTTCTGGTCGAGGGTGCCCGCCGACGTGATCGTGCGGGTCAGGATGTCGCCCAGCTCGGGCGTCGTGTACGCCTCCACCCGGGCCGCGTACGCCGCCGGGTCCTCGTCGTAGCGGAAGGTGCCGTACTCGGCGGTGAAGCGTTCGGCCAGGTCGGCGGCCGCGGCGACCTCCTCCTTGCGCATCGGCAGGTAGGCGTACACGTCGAACGGCGCGTCGCTCGCGGTCGCCAGCGGCGTGCTGGAGGCGACGGCCACGCTGGTGGGGCGGCTGCTCGGCGGCGGCTCCCGCCGGGCCGCCGGGTCCTCGGAGTCCGGCCACAGGGTGAGGTAGAGGCCGACCGCGGCGATGACCACGACGATGGCGGCGAAGGCCACCCCCCGCCTGTCACCTGGCTGCGCCATGTTCAGTCCTTGTCCGAGTTGTTCGGCTTGAGCCAGAAGGGCACGGACGGCCGGTCGGTGGAGCCGCCGTTACCGGTGCTCTGCAGCCACAGCGGCGGCGCTTCGGACGCGCGGGACGCGGGCTCGTCGGAGCCGAAGATCCGCGGGCCGCCGCCGGACGTCCTGGCGCCGCCCCGCGACCCGCCGCCGGACGACCTGGGTCCGCCGTTGCGCGAGCCACCGCCGCCGAACAGGCTGCCGCCGCCCCGCGCACCCCCGGACCCGCCGAACAGGCCGCCGCCGCGCGAACCCCCGGACCCGCTGAACCTCGACCCCCGGGACGACCCCGATGAGGATCCGCCCGAGGATCCGCCCGACAAGCCCCCCGACGAGCCGCCGCGCCGGGCCCAGCCGCCACCCGACCCGCCGCCGAACCAACCGCCTCCCGACGGGGCGCCGGAGGAGCCGTTCGACGCGGCCGCGCCACCGGTCGACCTGGCACCGCCGCTGCCGCCGGGCCTGCCGCCGGTGCCGCCGGCCGCTCCGATGCCGCCGACGCGCGGGCCGCCGGCGCCGCGGCTGCGGGTCGTGCCGCCCAGGTTGAGCGGCGGGGCGGTGCCCCTGCGCGGCTCCGTCGCCGCCCGGGCGGCCGCCTTGCCGCCCTGCTGGTCGGTGTCGAGCGGGGCCGCCGTGGCCGGGAGCCGCGTGCCGGCGGGCATGCCCTCGCCCTCCTCGGCGCGTACGCGGGCCTGGCCGGTGGTGGCGGCCGTGGTCGCCGCCGCGCCCGCCGGGTTGGCCGCGGCCGCCGCCCGGATGACCGGCTCGGCCTTGCGCAGGCCCCAGCGGCCGATCCGGGCCGAGGCGACCGGCGGGAGCACGCCCGCCGACCGTTCGAGCACGGACGAGCTCGCCGCGTCGCCCAGCATGCGGGTGGTGACCGTGTGGCCGTTGATCGAGGCGAACAGGTGCTGGAACGGCCGCCGGTAGAAGAACACCGCGATCGTCAGCAGGGCCATGAACAGCACCTGCATGCCCCACGGCATGGCCGTGGAGATGATCAGGGCGTACCCGTACACGAGGACGCTCAGCACGAGCGTGAGCACGGCCTGTCTGAGCAGCGTGCCGATGAGCATCTCCACCCAGCGCATGGCGATGATGCGGCCGCTGCCCGGATGCACGCCGACGAGCAGGAACACCGGCCCCAGGATCAGCAGCAGCAGGAAGCCCACCTTCAGCACCAGCAGCGAGACCGCCACCAGGAAGATGAGCAGCCCGGCCACGACCGCCGCGATCAGCGCGCCGACGGCGACGCCGAGCCGGTTGGCCCAGTCGCGGCCGGAGAAGACCGTGTAGCGGGGGTCGTTCCTGAGCTTGTCGGCCAGCGCGGCGTACTCCTGCTGCCGCGCCCCCACGTCGGGGGCCTCCTGGCCGGCCACGGCGGGCGGGATCGACTGCATCTCCAGCACCTTGCGGCCCCAGTCGCGCACGATCGGCTGCTGCGGGTCGGCGGTGCCGAACATGCCCACCAGCCACGGCTTGCAGACCAGCGTGGACCACAGCGCGTCGGCGTTCTGGTCGACGCCCGGCGTGCCCGGCTGGGCGTAGCCGCCCGCCCTGACCGCGGGGGCGGCGGCGCCCGGGCTGGTGGAGCCGGGCGGCGGCAGACAGGACGCGCCGCCCGCGCCCGGCAGGCCGGAGAAGGCCGAGTTGACCACCTCGCCGGTCTTGTCGGTGACGACCTTGCCCAGGCCGGTGAAGTCGCCCGGACGGCTGAAGAACCAGGTCGCCACGGTGACCGCGAGCACCATCCAGATCACGCCCTCGGCGGTCGTGGTGGCGCGCTTGCGGATCAGGCCGTACCAGGCCAGCCAGATCGCGCCCAGGATCACGATCGGGCGGAGGTAAGGCCAGTACATCGCGTTGGACAGGTTCGTGACGATGTCGTCGACGACGTCCTTGATCGACTGGAGCGGTCCCTCGGTGGCCGCCGCCTGGTACGTGGTGATCGTCAGCCGGTCGATGGCCTTGGCCGCGGTGAAGACGCCGTTGGCCCACATGTTGCCGAGCACGGCGACGTAGTCGGCGCAGCCCAGCTCGTGGGTGTGCCAGAACTGGCCGCTCATGCCGAACTGGGCGTAGTTGGTGGTCGACGCCTGCGTGCCAGCCGGCGGGGCGGGCGCCTGGATCAGGCCGTCGACGCCGCCCCCGACCATCTCGGGGTTGAGCGGCCCCGACAGGTCGCAGGGCGCCGCCGACACCGGCGTGGACAGGCCACCGACCACCAGCGGCACCACGAGGATGCCGGTGACCAGCGCGAGTGTCAGCGCCAGCCGTCGGGATAGACGGATCTTCATGACCGTACCTCCTGCGCCCTGCCCACGCCCCCTTGAAGATCATCATGCCCGTCGCGGTCGGGTTTGTCGTGTGTCGGGTTCGTGTCGAGCCAGCGGAGCAGTTCCTCGGAGATCAGATCTACTCCAATGCGGCCGGCCCTGCCATCCAGATCGCGGAATACGCATTCGCCGTTGCCGAGCGAGCGCAGCACGGCCTTGTGCTCCTCCGACGACTCCACCCCGAGCAGGGACATGACGTGGTCCACCTCCACCCGTTCGGTGGACCGGAACGCGAAGACCGACGACAGGCAGTTGGTCACCTGCTCGTTCAGCAGGTCGCCGGCGTTCTGCGAGACGAGTACGAGCGCGGTGTTGCGGGAGCGGCCCATCCGGCTGACCTCGGGCACCAGCTTGGCGCCCTCGGGCGTGGAGGTGATCGCCCACGCCTCGTCCAGGAAGATCGCCTTGGGGGCGCGCCGGTCGAGGCCGTTCATGAGCCGGCGCGCGAACTGCGACACCAGGTAGAGCAGGGCCACCGACAGCCGCTGCTCGTAGGAGTAGTCGTCTCTCGCCGTGGTCACGTCGGGCAGCGTCAGCCCGCCCAGCGTGAACACCGTCGTCCACCCCTCGGTGTCGATCTGGTCGCCGCCGGAGGGGTCGAAGCAGAGCCGGGCCAGGTGCATCTCCGACATCGACCGCAGCACCGCGCCGAGGTTCTTCGACGCCGGGTCGTCGGCCTGCTCCAGATGGTCGACGACCTTGCCGAGCGACGGGTCCGGCTGGTTGGACACCGCCGCCACCGCCTGGATCATCGCCGACTCGCGCTCCTCCGACATGCGCGGCAGCAGCAGCCGCAGCGTCTCGGTCGCCATCGTCTTCTTCGCCGCGATGTCGTCGCCGAACGAGAACGGGTCGAGCAGGCCCGGCGCCGCCGAGCCGAGCGGGATGATCCGCGCCTTGCGCCCGCGCTTCTCCAGCAGCCGCACCAGCGACTCGGCGTCGCCCTTCGGGTCGATCACCGCGACCGTCACGCCGCGCAGCGCCATCTGGTAGATCATCAGCAGTGCGAGCGTGGTCTTGCCGCCGCCCGGCTCGCCGGTGATCGCGATGGCGGTCGGCCGGTTACGGGTGGCCGCCACCAGCGGGTCGAAGTGCACGATGCTGCGCGCGCGGCCGACGGTCTCGCCGATGTACGGGCCCAGCCAGCCCTCGCCGCTCTCGTCCAGCCGGTCGCCGAGGTCGACGGTGGCCGTGGACATGCCGCCCGCGATCGTACGCAGGGGCTGGCGCTGGGCGTAGGCGTTGACGCGCACCTTCTCGCCCGGCATCGCCTCGCAGAACAGCGAGAACTGGTCGCCCGTCGAGTTGACCACGTCGATGCCCATGTCGCGGTAGTGCTCGACGACCGCCTCCACGCGCTGCACGCAGATGTCCTCGGTCGGGGCCGAGACGATCAGGCGGTGCCAGCCGTACACGAAGGGCAGCCGCTCCTTGGTGATGCCGTGCTCCAGCATGCGGGCCGCGTCGATCTGCTCGGCCAGGGCCAGCGGCGCCTCCGCGCCGGCCTCGCGGATGTGCTGGTCCATGTCGCGGGCGTGGGCCAGCTTGCGGGCCACGTCCTTCGACGCGCGCACGGCCGGGATCAGCCGCATCCGCGACGAGATCTCCACCGGGAACGGCAGCTGGTCGGCGAAGTGCATCCACGGCTCGCCGTCCGGGAACGGCATGACGTCGGGGAAGCGGGCGAAGGACAGGTGGGCCACGTACGAGTCGCCCTGGGGCTGCACGATGCGCAGCAGCGACCTGCCGTTGTGGATCTCACCCTCGACCAGCGACTCGATCTCGCCTCTGCCCCAGCGCCGGCGCGGGCTGGCCGAGGGCGGCGGGTCGCCGAGCGCGCCCGCCGCCGCGTGCTGGAACAACCACGCCACCTCGACCGAGGTGGCGTGACGGGCGTAGAGCGCGCTCGACGCGAGCGCTCGACCGAGGCGTTCCGCCTGCTCGGTCCACCGCCCGATCTCGCTGTCGGGTACGTGGTCGTCCTCCATGCCGAGCGCCCTCTCGGTCTTCTGGTAGAAGCCGAAGACCTGGGCCAGGACGCCGCTGCCGAGCTGCCTGCCCCGCGGGCCCAGGCGTACGCCGAGGTAGACCTCCTTGGTCCAGAAGTCCTTCGCCCAGACGTGGCGGTACATCTCCTCGAGGTAGTCGCGCCAGCCGGAGCCCTCGTCGGACGTCGCGTTGAGCGCCATGGCCCACTCGGCGGCCGGGTAGGTGCGGTGGGCGACCCTGAGGTGCACCTCGGCGTCGGGCATCCTGATCGCGGCCAGCGCGATCGTGATGTTGGTGGCCAGTGCCTCGCGCTCCTCCGGCGTGACGAACTCATAGCTGACCGTCGGAAGCCGGAAATATGCCCATGCGGAGGTGTCTGTGAGCAGGATGCGGTCGTCGAAATACCGGACCGCGAGGCGCTGGTGCGTCCTGGAGGCCCTGCTCATGCCGCCCCCTCGGCGCATGAACAGACCTGGCCTGCTCGCTTGTTCACTTATCGCTCACCGATTCTCGTGCCCGGGGGGTCACTCGCCAACTCCTCCTCGCTCGGTCGTACGGACTGTGCCGCGAAGCCCGCGACCACGACACCGGCGAGGGCGAGATAGGCCCGCCGCCCGGCCGCGCGCAACAGCCCGGGATCGACGACCTCGGCCCCGCCAGGCGCCAGGCCGTCCTCCCAGGGGACCCTGACGATGGCCCGGCACCTGCCCCTGGCCACCGACTCCGCCTGCTCGACGTCGGCCATCGAACGCCTGCTCACGCCGTTGACCACCATCACCGCACGCCTGCGCAGCTCCGCGCAGCCGTGCCCGTCGAGCCACTCGTACGTCATCGCCACCGCCTCCGACGCCTCCTCACTCGCCGGCACCACCAGCACGAGCTGGTCCGCGTACGGGAGCACCCGCGCCGCCAGCGCGGCGGCCGGGTCGATGACGGCGAGCTTGTAGTGCCGGTCGAGCAGCCGCATCGACTCGCCCAGCCGGTGGTCGGAGAAGAACGACCGGTCCGCCAGGCGCTGCTCGGCGCCCGCGTCGGTGTCGGCGCTGATCACCTCAAGCCCGGAGGACGTCCTCGTGGTGTAACCGCGCATCGTCAGATAGCCGCTGACCCGGTCGAGCCCGGACAGCAGCGAGGTGAGGGTCTCGGGAGTCTCCAGCTGGATCTTGCTGGTCAGCGTGGTGCCGCCGGTGTTGGCGTCGACGGCCACGACCCGGTCGTCCCGGTATTGGGCGAGGGTGTGGCCCAGCATGAGCGCGGTCGTGCTCTGCCCCGCTCCCCCCGTGCACCCCAGGACCACGATGCGCCGGCTCCCGCCGAACACCGCCCTGGCCCTGGCCTCGTCGATCTCGGACCCGTCGGTCCGCACCCCGTTCCCGCCGACCACCACCTGGGCGATCCGCCGCCAACCCCCGGAGTCCCGCCCGACCACGGACTCGACCCTGCGCACTTTCCCTTCACCGGGCCGCGGCACCGCGACCGGCGCCACGAACTCCCCACCACCGTGCACATGACGCCGCCCCTCGGCCACCCCGTCACGCCCGGCCTCACCGGCGGTGCGCCGGTCCGGCCCGGTGCGCTCGTCCGTCGGGACCGGCGTCAGCCTTCTCGGGCGATCACCGCTCCTCCCCGGCGTCGCCACCCCACGATCATCCGTGACCTGCTCCCGAGCATCCGTGACCTGCTCCCGAGCCGGCTCTTCGCTGGGGACCCGCACCGCCGCGGGCGAAGTCGGTGCGCCGGCCTCGCCGGCAGCCGGTGTCCCACCAGGTCCGGCAAGGTCCGTGGGCCCGTGCGGGTCCAGCCGGACGGCCTCCTGCGGACGGGAGCCCGGCGCCTCGCGGTGGCCGGGCACAGCCGTCTCTCGGCCCCCCGAGCTCGCGGCCCCCGGATCTCCGGCGCGAGCAGCCTCTCCCTCACCCGGACCAGCAGCCTCTCCCTGTCCCGGACGAGCAGCCTGTCCCTGTCCCGGACGAGCGGCCTGCCCGTTCTCTGGGCGTGCGGCCACTCCGTGCTCCGCGGACTCTTCATCGTCCAGGCAGGTGGCCCCGCCGTCGTCCAAGGGTGCGGGGTCCTGGTGGGGCGGGCGGGGAGGGGCGAGGCGGGGGGCGGGCTTGGCGTCGGGGTTGAGCGGGGGCCAGAGACCTGGCCGGCCGGACATGGGCAACGCCGGGCCCAGCCTGGGCGGCTGGCCCTTTCTGTGCTGGTCCCGTGCGGCTTCGTCCTCGCGCCGGTCGCGGTCCGCCGGGCGGGTCGCATCCGTACGCCCGACCGTCTCGGCGGGTGCGTCGGCGCTGGCGGCGAGCCTGCGCAGGCGCCGCAACGCCTCGGTGTCGATCGGCTTGCCGGCGGCGGGCTTGCGGCTCTGCGCCGTCCTGATCGGCACGACCGTCCCGCGGGCGGCGTCCGCCTGGCCCGGCGCGTCCGCCGGCGCGGCGCCCGCCTCGCGCACGGCCAGTTCTTCGGCGGCGAGCTCGCTCCCGGTCCGCGCACGGGACCCGGGCTCCTGATCGGCCGTCTCACGGGACGCCACCTGGTCACCGGGCTCCGGCAGCGCGTGCGCGGGCCGCGTGCGGCTCACCGGCTCATGCGCGCCAGGATGCTGACCGCCATCCCGGCTGCCGGGACCGCGGAGCGCGGCTTCCCGGATGGCGGCCTCGCGGCGGGCGGCGGCCTCACGGCGATCAGCAGCCTCACGCTGAGCCGCGGCTTCCCGGGGACCAGCGGCCTCCCGGTGATCAGCGGCCTCCCGGAGACCAGGGGCGTCGCTCTGAGCGGCGGCCTCCCGGTGAGCGGCGGCGCGGTGAGCGGCGGCCTGTTGGGCGGAGGCTTCGCGGAGGGCCGCCTGTTGGGCCGCCGCTTCCCTGATCGCGTCCTCGCGGGCGGACAGCCGCCGGCTGCCGCCCTTCTTCCTGCTGCCCCAGCGGACGCCGCCCTTCCGCCCGCCGTCACCGCCGCCGCGGTCGTCGTCGTGGCGCGGGCCGGGCGGAGGCGGCGTCGTGGCGCCGCGCGGGTCGGCCCCGGGAAGGGCGACCGGTGGCAGATCGTCGTGCCGCCCAGGACGGCCGGTGAGGCCCTCCTCACGGCGTACGGGCCCCGCGGGCGCCCCGGAGGCCGCCCCCTCGCGTACCCGCGTCTTGAGGGCGGGCGCGGCGGCACCGCGGCGGGCGCCCCAGCCGGTGCGGGCGGGCGGTTCGGCGACGGGCGCGTGGCCGGCGGCCGCGGCGGCCGCCGCCACGGCGGGACGGACCTGGCGCGGGCCGGCGGCCGGCTGCGTCTCGCGGCGGCGGACCGGGTGGCGCGACTTGGCGGGACGCCTGGAGCGGACGCGGGCCGGCGAGACCCGCCACACCCGTACGGAGAACGTGACCGTCTCGGGCTCGGCCGTGGGCGCGAGGCGGTACCAGGCCTTGGGCTCGCCCAGGTAGCGCATGTGAGATTCGAGCAGTTCGGTGAGCCGCTTGCCCTCGATGACCGGACGGGTGGACAGCCAGGTCACGATCCCGGGCGGGACCAGGAACAACACGTGCCACGGCATCGCGACCGGCACGCCGATCAGGATCAGCAGGAGGGACCACGGGACGAACACGCCGACGAAGACGCCGATCCAGACGATGGGCAGCGGCATCGGCAGCCGGAGGTCGTACAGCTTGTAGAGCCGCTTCTCGATCCGCCAGATGTTCGTGTACGTGGGCAGGTCCACCCGGTCCTCCTCTCCACCCGCTCGTGTATGACCGCCGCCGGACGGTCTCAACCCTTATCTGATGCCCAGTGCGCCGGCGATTGCCTTCGCCGTCACCTCGATGATGTTGGGAACGTAGAAGATCACTCCGATGGCCACGGCAAGGATCAGGAATTGCACGAATCGCGTGATCTCGCGGGTGAAGAGGAAGA
Source organism: Nonomuraea sp. (assembly GCA_036276095.1). Taxonomy (GTDB): domain Bacteria; phylum Actinomycetota; class Actinomycetes; order Streptosporangiales; family Streptosporangiaceae; genus Nonomuraea. The sequence continues at coordinate 19,752 of DASUCK010000163.1, forward strand.
AGAGCGCCACCACAGACACGACGACCAGGAACAACGGGGCGAAGAACGCGCGCAGGAAGTCGGCCAGCCCTCCGGTGTCGATGCCGGTCGACGTGGGCGTCGGCGTCATTGCCAGCAGGGTGAGCATTACGTTCTGCGAAGTCACTTCCTGTCCTCCCGGGGGGTACCGATCAGCGGTGTGTCCGCCGCGTCCTCAGTCAACGACCCGGCCCGCGCCGCGGATGTCGGCGACGAACCACTTGTCGCCCTGCTTCTCGACGGTCAGCTGGTAGGCCTGCTCCAAACGCGCGCCGACCGCGGCGGGGTCGGTGGTGTTCGGGGTGGCCGGGGTCTCGCCGCTGGGCACGACCCACACGACGACCGCCTGGATCTCTCGGGTGGCACCCCCCACAGGCACCACGATCTTCTTGAGCTCGGCGAACGTGAACGCGCCGTCGAAGCTGGGCAGGGATCTGCCCGCGGCGACGTAGCGCTGCAACGCGGTGCCGTCGCCGGACGCGTACGCCCTGAAGAAGCCCTCCAACTGTGGTTCCAGCTCCGCGGCGGCCGCGTCGTCGGTCTCCGGCGGGGCCACCTGGGGCAGCTCGGCCGGAGCGGGGGCGGGCAGGATCGCCGGGCGGCCGGACACGACGAGCCTCTTTCCGGCCTCGTCGCCGGAGTAGTAGAGCGGGACCGACAGCAACATCCTGCGCGGGCCGGTCTGGAAGGCTACGCTGACCACGGCGTTGTGGGCGTCGTACGCCTCGACGTCGTACGCCTGGATGGCGACGGCGGCGAGCTTGCCCACGCCGTCCCAGCCCAGCTGGGGATTGGACGCGTCGGGCAGGAACGCCTCCAGCTTGCGCTGCCTGCTCTCGGCGTCTTCTGGACTGAAATTGAGGTAGACCCCGGCGAACTGGGCGGCGAAAGCCATGCCCCGGTCGGCGGGGAATCCCTTGTGGGCCACCGCGGCGCCATTGGGCGTCGCGGCTTCTTGCTGGGTGAACCGCTCAAATGGGGCACGGATCCCATTCACCACGATAACCACAATAAGCGCCCAGAGAATGATACGGCCGGTCCACACCAGCCAACGCCCGCCGCCACCGGACCAGCCGCCGCGGCGCGGCCTGCGAGGTGGCGGCGCGTCGAAGTCAGCCGGGTCCAGGGTTGCGGAAAGCCCGGGGCCGTCTGCGATCCGAGGATCGTGGACGGTAGACCTACGAGCCATCACGCCTCCGCTCGCGCCGATCCCCCCGGCTGGCGCGGTGTCGTCCGTTGCCGATCCCCATCATCCGCGGTGAAGTAGTCACCCTATCCGGTCTCCGCAATTGTTCCAGGAAAGCCACGCCCATGCTGCAGGCACGACCGCCCTCACGGCAAACCGGACCCTCGTGACAGGCTCCAGTGCCGATTCCTGTCACTTCCCGGTGCAATCGCCTTTTGACCAGGCCAGATACCTAAAACCGCCTAGCGCGACGGACACGGATTCCTGACCAAAATAGGCATGGACTCTCACGACCTGCGCATTCGGCAGAGGACGCGGGCGGAGGCGCGCTAGGCCGGCTCAGGGCCCTGGGCGGGGCGCTCCTGGCGGCGGCTCTGCAGGTCGACGACGGTGGTGCGGCTGTCGAGGTCGACGACCGTGGGGCGCACCGCGCGCTCCAGGGAGCCGCGCAGGTCGGCCAGCATCTCGGCGGTGTCGCGCTCGCGCATGCGGTTGGCCATCTCGTTCCGCTCGTCCGCCTTTCTGCGCAGGTAGGCCTCTCGGTTGACGCGCAGGCCGTACATGAGCTCGACCCTGATCAGGGCCAGCTCCTCCTCGAGGCTGATGCCCGCCAGGGTGGGGGCGGGGCGTCGTTTCCGGATGATGCGACGGATCATGAGGGGCCTCCCGAGTCAGCGTGAACGCCGTGACGATTCGACGCGCGGGGGCCCCAGGTGGTTGACGCATCAGTTGTCCCGGGATCAGACATCAGGTGATCCCGTACGTCCGGCGCCGCCGGCGGGTGTCGCCGCGGATCCATCGTCGGCGACCCAGCGTAGCGAACGACCACGTTCAGTAGCCTGATTGACCGGCGCGCGGCGGACACCGGCAGGGCGCGTCTAGGGTGGTGTCCGTGGCAGCAGACGAGAAGACGCCCTCATACGAGCAGGCCCGCGAGGAGTTGACCGAGGTCGTGCGCCGCCTGGAGACGGGCGGTCTCACCCTGGAGCAGTCGATCGAGCTCTGGGAGCGCGGCGAGAAGCTCGCGGCGGTCTGCGAGGAGTGGCTCCAGGGGGCCAGGGTCAAGCTGGCCGCCGCCATGGCCCGCCGCGCGGATCACGGCCACGGCGACGACACGCCCTTCTAGCCGACACCCTTCCCGAGACTTCTGACGACACCCTTCCGAAGGCCCTTCACGCGCCGCTAGGCGTCCTGTGGGAGCAGGGCCAGCACGGGGATGCGGCGGGCGGTCCTGACCTCGTAGTCGGCGAACTGGGGGGCCCGCTCCACCATCCCGGCGTAGAACCGGTCGCGATCCTCGCCGTCGATCGCGACCGACTTGACCGCGAACTTCCCGGTGCCGACCTCCACCGTCGCCTCGGGGTTGGCGCGCAGGTTGTGGTACCAGGCCGGGTGGTGGTCGGCGCCGGCGTTGGAGGCGATGACGACGTAGCGGTCGCCGTCGGTCAGATACATCACGGGGGTGGTCACCTGCTTGCCGGTCCTGGCGCCGGTGGTCGTGAGCAGCAGCAGCTGCGAGCCCTCGAACATGCCGCCGACCCGCCCCTCGTTGGCGCGGAACTCCTCGATGACCTGCGTGTTGAAGTCGTTCGACATCCTCAGCTCCTCAGTAATCGGAATTTTCTCCGCTTCGGAGCCTAACCGGAGAACTCTCCGGATACAACCTGTATGCTCCAACCGTGCGTGAACGTCCATCGCTGCCCGTCCTCGGGCAACCCCAGCCCGAGCGGGCCGACGCCGCGCGCAACCGGCAGCGCATCATCGAGGTCGCCACCCGGATGATCGCCGAGCGCGGCGCCGAGGAGCTGTCACTCGACGAGGTGGCCCGTGCCGCGGGCGTCGGGGTCGGCACCGTCTACCGCCGCTTCGGCGACCGCACCGGCCTGGTGTACGCGCTGCTCGACGAGCAGGAGCGGCACTTCCAGTCGGCCTTCTTCGCCGGCCCGCCGCCGCTCGGCCCCGGCGCGCCCGCCGCCGAGCGCATGGTCGCGTTCCTGCACGCGCTGGTCGACCGCATCGTCGCGCAGGAGGAGCTGTTCCTGCTGCTGGACAAGAGCAAGAAGCCGATGAACGCGTACAGCGGCCCGTACCGCGTGCACCACATCCACCTGGCCAGCCTGATCGGCCAGGCGTGCCCGCGCGCCGACGCCCCCTACCTCGCCGACGCGCTGCTCGCGCCGGTCAACGCCCGGCTCATCCGCTTCCAGCGGGAAGAGCGCGGCATGACGGTCGACGAGATCAAAGCAGGGGTGACGGCACTGGTCACGGCGCAGGTCACGGCGCACGTCGCAGCGCAGGTCACGGCGCAGGTCACGGCCGGCACCCGCCCCTGACGGCGCGGTCGGCCCCCACGCGTCAGGCGCCGTCGTCCTCCACGCGCACGTTCAGCCGGTCGTCGGGCAGCCGGATGGTCAGCGGCGAGCCGGGCGGCACGTCCTTGGCCAGGCGGACGACCTCGCCCGACGGGTGCTGCACGATGGCGTAACCGCGCTGCAGCGTGGCCGCCGGGGACAGCGCGATCAGCCGCGCCCGCAGGTGGACCAAGTCGTCGGCGGCGCGGTCGAGCGAGCCGGACAGCGACCGCCTGGCCCGGTCGCGCAGCGCCTCGACCTGCTCGGCTCGGCGTTCGAGCTCGCGAACGGGGTCGGCCAGCGAGGGCCGCGAGCGCACCGACGTCAGCCACGACATCTCCCGGTCGAGCCAGCCGCCCACCACGCGGCGGCCCCGGTCGCGCAGCTGCCGGATCAGCGCCAGCTGCTCGCCGACGTCGGGCACGACCTTCTTGGCGGCGTCGGTGGGAGTGGACGCGCGTACGTCGGCCACCAGGTCGAGCAGCGGGCTGTCCTGCTCGTGGCCGATCGCGCTCACCACGGGCGTGCGGCACGCGGCCACCGCGCGGACCAGCGTCTCGTCGGAGAACGGCAGCAGGTCCTCCAGGGAGCCGCCGCCGCGGGCGATGACGATCACGTCGACCTCGCCGTCGGCGTCGAGCCTGCGCAGCGACTCGGTGACCTCGCCCACCGCGTACGGGCCCTGGACGGCGACCTCCTCCACCTTGAAGCGCACGGCGGGCCAGCGCCGGCGGGAGTTCTCCAGCACGTCGCGCTCGGCCGCGGAGTCGCGGCCGCAGATGAGACCGATCGTGCCCGGCAGGAACGGCAGCCGCCGCTTCCGCTCGGCGTTGAACAGCCCCTCGGCGGCCAGCAGCTGCCTGAGCCGCTCCAGCCTGGCCAGCAGCTCGCCCACGCCGACGGGGCGGATCTCGAGCGCGGTGAAGGCGAACGAGCCTTTGTTGACCCAGAAGTCCGGCTTGACCTGCATCACGACCCTGGCGCCGTCGGCCGGTCGCGGCATGGCCGCCTCGTAGACGCCGCGGGGGGCGGTGACCCTGGCGGACACGTTCGCGACCGGGTCGCGCAGGGTCAGGAACACCGTGCCGCCGCGTGCGGTCAGATCGGTGATCTGGCCTTCGACCCAGACCGTGCCGAGCCTGCCGATCCACCCGCCGACCATCTGCAGGACCGTGCGGATGGGCAGAGGAGACTCGGGTGAGGTCTTCGTCGAGGTCATGGCGGAAGACTACGGGGCCTCGCCCTACTCCCCGGCCTGGAGCTTGGCCAGGCGGTTCTCGAACATGCGCACGACCTCCGGGCGGGCCTGGGTGGCACGCTCGTAGGCCAGATAGTCGGAGATCTGCTCGGCGGTCTTGCCGCGCATCCGGGCGCGGAGGGAGGCGACGGTCAGCTCGGCGTAGCCGGGCAGCGGCTCGACCAGCTCCTCGGCGGCCTTGGACGTCTCGGCGGCCTTGGACGTCTCGGCGGCGGCCGGCGCGGGCGCGGGCTCCTCCGCGGCAGCGGGCACGGGCTCCTCGACGGCGACGGGCTTGGCCGGCTTGACCTCGGCCGGCTTGACCTCGGCGGGCTCGGCCTCGACGGTCTCAACGGGCTCGGCGGGCTTGGCGGGCTTGGCGGGCTTCGCGTCGGCGGGCTTGGGGGCCGGTTCGGTGTCCGCGGCGGGGGTGGCCGGCTCCGCCTTCTGCGCGGGCGCGAAGATGACCGGGTCGGGTTTGGTCCTGGGGACGCCGTTGGGCTCGGACGCGCCGGACCGGGGCGCGAAGATGACCGGCTCCCTGCGGGCCGGCTTGTCCTCCTCGCCCGCCGGCGGCGCCGCCACCTGCTCGGCGGCCGAAGGACGGGAGTCGTACGCCTCCTCCCGCTCCTCCTTGCCGCCCAGGTTCTTGATCGAGTTCTTCAACCGGTCGACCGCCAGCAGCACCTGCCCGGCGGCGCTCAAGGTGGTCTGGACGACCAGGAGCGGCAGGTCCTTGGCCTTCTCCTTGAGCTCGTCCTTGTTCGTGACGGTTCTCGCGATGTTTCGTATCACGTCGCTGAGGGACATGACGTCTCCCTGGGAGGTCAGTATGGGACGGCCAGTCTGGCAAACCGCGGACGACCACGCACGCACGGGCCAGATGGTCGCTCCACGTAGCATAGAAAGTATGGAGCCCCAGACCCCCGCTTCCCGCCGTGTCCTCGTAGCCAAGCCACGAGGCTACTGCGCCGGAGTCGATCGAGCCGTGGTCGCGGTAGAAAAGGCGCTGGAGCAGTACGGCGCCCCGATCTACGTCCGCAAGCAGATCGTCCACAACACCCATGTCGTCAAGACGCTCGAGGCCAGGGGCGCC
>DASUCK010000164.1:0-3296 GCA_036276095.1 Nonomuraea sp.
GCGAGGCAGCGGCCTGCAAAGCCGTCCACACGGGTTCAAATCCCGTCGCCACCTCACAAGGACGATTAGCTCAGCGGGAGAGCGCTTCCCTGACACGGAAGAGGTCACTGGTTCAATCCCAGTATCGTCCACCACACTCCCTCGGCCGGCGGGCCCGCACCGCCGCGTCCCGGCCCCGAGGGTTCCGTTCGCGCCGGGCGACCTGGGGGCGTCCCTCTCGACGGCGCGACCGTCGGCGCGCCGGCTCCTCGTCGCCGGGCGGGTCGGCGCAATATGCTCGCGCGCCCGTCCCCGTGGCCTGTTAGCGTTACCGCCAAGGGGGTGAGCCGCGGTGAGATCCAAGACGGGCAGACCTGCGGTGCTCATGGACGTGGCCGTACTCGCCGGCGTCTCCACGATGACCGTCTCGCGGGTGCTCAACGCGCCGGAACGCGTCAGGGCCGAGACCAGGGCGCGGGTGCTGGCCGCCGTCAAAGAGCTCGACTACCGGCCCAACCAGGCCGCCCGCCAGCTCGTCACCGGGCGCTCCGGCGTGCTCGGCGTGGTCAGCATCGACACCACGCTGTACGGCCCGGCCTCCACGCTCTACTGCATCGAGCAGGCCGCCCGGCACGCCGGCTACAACGTCAGCATCGCCAGCCTGCCCTCGCTGAGCCGGCGGTCGGTCGAGGACGGCGTGCAGCGGCTGCGGGCGCAGGCGGTCGACGGCGTGATCATCGTGGCGCCGCACGAGTCGGCCGCCGACGGGCTGCGCCACCTGCCGCCGGAGATGCCGGTGGTCGCGGTCGACGCCGGCGACGACATCCCCGTGCCGGTGGTGAAGGTCGACCAGCGGGCCGGCGCCGTACGCGCCACGCGTCACCTGATCAGCCTCGGTCACGAGACCGTCTGGCACGTGGCGGGGCCGGCCGACTGGCTCGACGCCAACGACCGCATCGACGGGTGGCGCGGCGTGCTGGAGTCGGCGGGCCGGCCGGTGCCCGAGGTGCTGCGCGGCGACTGGAGCTCGCGCTCGGGCTACCGGCTCGGCCGGCTGCTGGCCGCCGATCCCGGGGTCACGGCGGTGTTCGTGGCCAATGACCAGATGGCGCTCGGCGTGCTGCGGGCGCTGCGCGAGTCGGGCCGGCGGGTGCCCGAGGACGTGAGCGTGGCGGGGTTCGACGACGTGCCGGAGGCCGCGTACTACTGGCCGCCGCTGACCACCGTGCGGCAGGACTTCGGGGAGGTCGGGCGGCACGCGTTCCACCTGCTGCTGGACCGCATGGCAGGCGCCGAGCCGGAGGCGCGGCGCCTGGTGGAGCCGGAGCTCATCGTGCGCGACAGCACCGCTAGCCGATCCTGATCACGTTCCAGGAGACCGGGGGCAGCAGCACCCGCAGCGGGTCGTGCTCGACGTCCTGGTTGGGGCGGGGGGCGATCCGGTCGGGATCGTCGGCGGTGTTGCGGGCGTAGACGTCGGGGTCGGTCAGCGTGGTGGCCTCGACGATCCGCACGCCGCCGCCGAGCGCCCGCGCGTCGATCTCCAACGAGAGCGGCCGGTCGGCCGAGCGGTTGACCGCGAACACCGTGGTGCCCTGCCCGGAATGAGTGGCGACGGCGTGCAGCAGCGGCACGTCGCCGTAGTCGGCCGTCTCGTAGGTCGGGGCGACCGGCTCGACGCGCAGCACCTCGCCGGCGGCGTACCGGGAGGCCTGGGCGAAGGGGTGGAAGGTGGTCTGCTTCCAGGCCCGCCCGCCGGGCTCGGTCATGATCGGCGCGATCACGTTGACGAGCTGGGCCAGGGAGGCGGCGGTCACGCGGTCGCTGTTGCGCAGCAATGTGATCAGCAGGCCGCCGAACGCGACCGCGTCGGCCAGGTGGTAGTGGTCCTCCAGCAGCGGCGGCGCGACCGGCCAGTCGGCGGGCGGCGGGGCGCTCTGGAAGCGGGACAGGTACCAGACATTCCACTCGTCGAAGGAGATGTCGATGCGCTTGCGGGACTTCAGCCGGGCGCCGACGTGGTCGGCGGTGGCCACGACGGAGCGGATGAAGTACTCCATGTCGGTCGAGCAGGCCAGGAAGCTGCCGAGGTCGCCGTCCTTCTCCTCGTAGTAGGCGTGGCAGGAGACGTAGTCGACCACGTCGTAGGTCTCCTCCAGCACCTCGGCCTCCCACGCGCCGAAGGTCGGCATGGACGAGCCCGAGCTGCCGCAGGCGACCAGCTCCAGCGTCGGGTCGATCATGCGCATGGCGCGGGCGGTCTCGGCGGCGAGCCGGCCGTACTCGCGGGCGGTCTTGTGGCCGGTCTGCCAGGGGCCGTCCATCTCGTTGCCGAGGCACCACATCCTGATGCCGTGCGGCTCCTTGGCGCCGTTGGCGGCACGCTGGTCGGACAGCGTGGTGCCGGACGGGTGGTTGCAGTATTCGAGCAGGTCGAGGGCGGCCTCGATGCCGCGGGTGCCGAGGTTGAGCGCCATCATCGGCTCGGCGCCGGCCATGCGGCACCAGCGGACGAACTCGTCCACGCCGACCTCGTTGGTCTCGGTGCTGTGCCAGGCCAGGTCGAGCCGGCGCGGGCGGCGGTCCTTGGGCCCGACGCCGTCCTCCCAGCGGTAGCCGGAGACGAAGTTGCCGCCGGGGTAGCGGACCGTGGAGATGCCGAGTTCCCTGGTCAGGTCGAGCACGTCGCGGCGGAAGCCGTCCTCGTCGGCGGAGGGGTGGCCGGGCTCGTAGATGCCGGTGTAGACGCATCGGCCGAGGTGTTCGACGAACGTGCCGAAGGTGCGCCGCCGCACCGGCGCGACCGTGAACGCCGGGTCGATCGTGAGGTGGGCCTGATGCACGGAGGTCGCTCCTGGTTCCGGGGGCCGTGACGTGAACCTGATTGTTAGCGTTATCACCGAACGGGGTCAAGGGGGTGATCTTTTCGGGAAGCGCTTGCCTCCGACCACTTGACATGCTTGGTGTTACCGCTAACACTCGGGTAACCCCATTGTGACAACGGGGTCAGTACGGCGGTTCCCCCCACCCGCGGGACGGCCGTGCCGCCGCCTCTCGGCGCCCGGCGTCCGGAGGCCGCCCTCAGGCTGCCGTGACCCCTCCGATTGCCAACTCCGATTGTCAACGAGAACAAGCGACAGACCTCAGTGAGAACGGCCGAGCGCGAAGCTCGGTGAAGGAAGAGGCCACTGTGCAAGGTCCCCCTCACATCACCCGCCGGACCCTCCTCGGCGGCAGCCTGGCCCTCGCCGGAGCGGCCGCCACGGGCTGCGCCATCCCGGTGGGGCTCGGCTCGTCCCAGACCCGCGTCCAGTACT
>DASUCK010000165.1:0-3402 GCA_036276095.1 Nonomuraea sp.
GATCTCCTCGCGCGAGGTCAGCGTGCGTTCCAGGTCCATGCCGCCGACCACGTTGCGCAGCGTGGTGACGGTGAGCTGCTCGACGCCGACGAGGAAGTTCGCGATCTCGTACGTGGCCGCCTTCGGGTTGGTGACCTGGAAGTAGATCACGGTGTCGATGGAGACCACCAGGTTGTCGGAGGTGATGACCGGCCGCGGCGGGAACGACACCACCTGCTCGCGCAGGTCGATCATGTCCTTGATGCGGTCGACGAACGGCACCACCAGGTTGAGCCCCGGCGTCAGCGTGCGGTGGTAGCGGCCGAGGCGTTCGACGATGGCGGCCGTGGCCTGCGGAACGATGCGGATGGTGCGGACCACCCCGAAGCCCACCGCCGCGACCACGACGAGGGCGACGACGAGCTGCTCGACGGACATGGCGACGCTCCGAAGCCGAAGGGACCGACTTCGTGGATCCTATGTGGTTTCAGATTTGCGGACCTTTTAAGTGCATAAATGGTGATCTAGTAGGCGCGGGCGTACCAGCGGCCCTCCGCGCTGCGGTCGAGCGACAGCGGCACGCCGAACGTCCGCGACAGGTTGTCGGACGTCATCAGGTGCTCCAGCGGCCCCTGGGCCACCACTGAGCCGTGCCGCAGCAGCAGCCCGTGGGTGAACCCGGCCGGGACCTCCTCCACGTGGTGCGTCACCAGCACCATCGTCGGCGAGCGGTAGTCGCCGGCCAGCAGCGACAGGCGGCGCACCAGGTCTTCGCGGGCGCCCAGATCGAGCCCGGCGGCCGGCTCGTCGAGCAGGAGCAGCTCGGGGTCGGGCATGAGGGCGCGGGCGATCTGCACCCGCTTGCGCTCGCCCTCCGACAGGGTGCCGAATCGCCGCCTGATCAGGTGGGCCGCCCCCATCATGTCGATCAGCTCGACGGCCCTGGTCACGTCGTTGGAGTCGTACTCCTCGGTCCAGCGGCCCATGATGGCGTACGAGGCGGTCAGGACGAGGTCGATGACCTTCTCCTCCGGCGGGATGCGCTCGGCCAGCGCGGCGCTCGCCAGCCCGATGCGCGGCCGCAGGTCGAAGACGTCCGCCTGCCCCATCCGCTCCCCCAGCACCTCGACCAGGCCCTCGCTCGGATAGAGCAACGTGGCCGCGACCTGCAACAACGTGGTCTTGCCCGCGCCGTTGGGGCCGATGACGACCCACCGCTCGTCCTCGTTGACCGTCCAGTCGATGCCGCGCAGCAGGGCCGCTCCGTCGCGCCTGACGGCGACGTCCTGGAGCCGCAGCACCTGACCACCCATCCCCGTTCCCTCCTTAGGAGTCACCCTCTGGACAAACCTATTGCAGGGCGAGCGCTTATCGTGGATCGGTGCGCCCTGAATCGCCTGTCTGTCCCTCACTGGTCGCCTGGGGCAACGCCTGGCTGACCGGCCACGTCGGCCTCGACGAGGCGGCTGACCACGTGGAATCCGCGGCCGGCCCAGCCGTCGCGGGCGAGGTCCCGTTGCGTAAATACCTCGCAAACCTGCGCGCCGACGGGCTGCGCGAGCTGCGGCTCGCGCTCCCCGCGCCGGGCGACCCGCTCGGGCTGTCCGGGCCGGCGTCGTTCAACTCCGCCGCGGTCGACGCCGGCCAGGCCGTGATCGCCGTGCTCGACGGCCGCACCCTCGGCTTCGTGCCCGCCCCCGACCGGCGCGGGTCGTCCTACGTCGGGGTACGCCTGGAGGTGCACGAGTCGGGACCGGCCCGGCACGACCTGCCCTCGCTGGCCGAGGCGGAACGGGGGCTGTCGGACGCGATGCGGTCGGCCACCGAGGCGCTGGCCGCCGTCGACGGCCCCGCCCTGAGCCGTCCCGAGCCGCGGCCGCAGGGCGGCGAGCTGGCGCCCGGCTACCCGGGGCGGGCCCACCGCGTCTCCACGCTCGCCACCCGGCTGGCCGCGGTGCTGCGCCTGGCCGACGACCGCGGCCTCACGTCCGGGCAGGTCGCCGCCCGCGGCGCCGCCCTGCGCGAGCTGGACCGCGCGGTACGCCGGGCACTCGTGGCCGCCCACCACGCGATCTTCGAACCGCTCAGGAACCACTAGCCCCCGTCGCCGGTCTTCCACACCCTGACCAGCTTGTCCTTGCCGGCCGAGACGATGGCGACGCGGTCGTCCACGCGGACGAGGCCGACGGCGTACACGCCGCTCCTGTGTGCCTTCACCGGTGTGCCGAGTGCCTTGCGGGTGTCCGGGTCCCACAGCCTGATCGTGCCGTCGGTGCCGCCGGACAACAGCACCGTGCGGCCGGCGACCGTGCCGAACGACAGCGAGTAGACGATCTTCTTGTGGCCGGTCAGGGTGCCGAGGGTCTTGCCGTTCTTCGGATCCCAGAGCTTGATCTTGCCGTCCTTGCCTCCGGAGGCCACGACCGGCCTGCCGTCGAGCTTGCCGACCGTGACGGCGTACACGCCCCTCGAATGCCCCTTGTACGCCTTCCCGTACGGCTTGCGTCTCGACAGGTCCCACATGCGCAGGGACTCGTCCTCGCTGGCCGAGATCGCGACGGCGCGGTCACCGATGCGGGTGACGCTGAGCCAGTTCACCGGCTCGCGATGGGCCCGGACGGCCTTGCCGGTCGCCCTGCGCTTGCCCAGGTCCCAGAGGCGGAGGTAGCCGTCGGCGTCGCCGGTGACCGCCAGCCACCTGCTTCCGACCTTGGTGACGGCAACCGCGTAGACGGCCTCGCCGTGCCAGCCCAGGACCTTGCCCTTGCGGGTCTTGAGGTTCCACAGGCGGACGCTGCCGTCGTAGCCGCCGGAGACCGCGACGGGGGTCTTGCCCATCATCGCGCCGGCGACCGCGTACACCTCCTGGCTGTGACCCTTCATGCTGGCCAGGGACTTGTGCCGGACCAGGTCCCACAGGCGTACCCGGCCGTCCTGGCCGCCGGTGACCAGCCACGCCTTCTCCTTGCCCACGGTGACGGCGGACAACGTCTGGACGCCCTTGCTGTGGCCCTTGAGCGACTTGCCGTCCTGCTCGCCCACGACCGGGACGGTCGGCAGCGGGGGGTCGGCCTCCTGGGTGGGCGTCGGGGTGACCGGCGTGGGCGTGGGGGTTGGTGTGGGGGTCGGCGTGAAGGAGGTCGTCATCTGGGCGACGGTCTTGCCGGCCGGGCCGAGCAGCTTCGGAGCGACGTACAGCACGCTGCCGGCCAGGGCGAGCGCCACCACCAGCGTCCCGCCGACCACGACCGCCCGCCTGCGCCTGGCCTGGGCGGCGCCGGCGGGCCCGGCGGCGGGGAGGTCCCGGAAGAACGCGTCATTGTCCGCCCGGCCCACCGGCCGCGGCCCTATCGGGTACGGCGGCGGATGCTGACGCGCCAGGGGCGGCTGGGGTGGCGGACGGTGCTGCGACCGGCGCCCGTG
>DASUCK010000166.1:0-9674 GCA_036276095.1 Nonomuraea sp.
CGAAGGGAGTCAGGACATGATCGACGACGCGTTCGTGTTCGACGGCGTGGCACACCCGTTCAACTTCGAGCAGAAGAACGCCTTCGGCAGCCCCGGCGAGATGTTCGCCAACCACCTCTACGCCTTCCACGCCACCCTCACCCCGGAGGGGGAGGAGCACCTCAGCGCGGAGCAGTTCCTGCGCAAGTGGTCCATCGAGGACATCCGCCGGATGGTGTACGAGGAGTCGGACACCGACATGCTGGTCGCGATGCCGCTGCCGCTCACCGACCTCTACCACGACGGCCTGTCGCCCTGGCAGGAGTGCGCCGAGCTGGCCGCCCGCGACCCCGACCGGACGATCTTCTGGGGCTCGGTCAACCCCCTCGAAGGCCGCAAGGCGCTCGACCTCATGGAACGCCAGGTGGGGGAGTTCAACGCCCGCGCGTTCAAGCTCTACAACGTCCGCTACGACTACGGGTCGCCGTACCCGTGGCGGATGGACGACCCGCGGGTGGCGTTCCCGATCTTCGAGAAGGCCCGCGAGCTGGGCGTCAACCTGATCGGCGTGCACAAGGGCGTGCCGCTGGGCCCGCAGCCGATCGAGCACACCCAGACCTGGGACATGGACGGCGCCGCCGCGAACTTCCCCGACATCAACTTCGTCATCTTCCACGTCGGCCTGCCGTTCCTGGACGAGACGTGCTGGCAGCTCATCCGCTACCCCAACCTGTACGCCTGCCTGGCCGCCACGATCAACTTCATCGTCCGCGCGCCCAGGATGTTCGCCGAGATCATCGGCAAGCTGCTCTTCTGGTGCGGCGAAGACAAGATCATCTATGGCTCGGAGGCGCCGATCTTCCACCCGCAGTGGGCGCTGCGCGCGTTCCGCGACTTCCGGATCCCGCAGGACCTGTGCGACGGGTACGGCTATCCGCAGCTCACCGACCAGGCCAAACGCAAGATCCTCGGCGAGAACCTGCTACGGCTGCACGGCCTCCCCAGTCCGGTGCACGGCCTGTAGCAGCCCGATCGCCAGCAGGCCGGCGACCGTGGCCGAGCCGCCGTACGACACGAACGGCAGCGGCACGCCCACGATCGGCATGAGCCCCACCGTCATGCCCACGTTCATGAACGTCTGGAACGTCAGCCACGACACCACGCCGCCGGCCAGCACGGCCCCGTACGGGGAGGCGGCGTGCCGCGCGATCGACAGCCCGCGCCACAGCAGCAGCCCCATGGCCAGGACGATGGCGGCCGCCCCGGCGAAGCCCAGCTCCTCGCCCGCCACGGTGAAGATGAAGTCGGTGTGCTGCTCGGGGACGAAGTGCCCGGCGGTCTGCTCGCCGTGGAACAGGCCCTTGCCGTACAGGCCGCCGGAGCCGATCGCGATGCGCGCCTGCGCGGCGTTGTAGCCGACGCCGCCCGGGTCGGAGGCCGGGTCGGCCAGCACGAGCAGCCGCTCCAGCTGGTACGGCCGAACCAGGCCCAGCTTCCACGCCGCCACCCCCGCCGCGGCCCCGCCCGCGGTGAGCACCAGCAGCCACCGCTTGGGCGCCCCCGACACCAGCAGCGCCCCGGCCACCATGGCCGAGAACACCAGCATCGTCCCGAGGTCCGGCTGCAACGCGATCAGCCCGATCGGCACGGCGGCCAGCATCAACGCCAGCAGCACCCCGCCGAACCCCGGCCGCCGCTGCCCGTCCCGCAGCTCCCCGAGCGGCACCGCGAACGCCAGCGCGAGCGCCACCTTGGCGAACTCCGACGGCTGGAACTGCACCCCCGGCGCCAGCACGATCCACGAGTGCGCCCCGTTGACGCGCACCCCGAGCGGGCTGAGCACGGCCGCCAGCGACAGCAGCGCCAGCACGTACGCCAGCGGCACGTACGCCCGCAGCACCCGCAGGTCGCACCGGGACACGAACCACATCACCACCAGCCCGATCCCGACGCTCACCGCCTGCCGCACCAGCAACGCGTAGTCGCCTTCGTGCCGGGTGGCCGACCACACCAGCAACAGGCCGGTCACCGACAGCGCCAGCGCCAGCAGCGTGAGCGCCCAGTCGGGCGCTCCCAGCGTCGGCGCCCACACGACCCGCCGCCGCCGCTCCGTCACCGCGATCATCGCCGCTCCTGTCCTGGCCGGCCGCGCTCACTCGCCTCCAGCCGGTCGCGCGAGCCGGCGCCCACGGACCCGGCCCCGCCGCTCTCGGGCCTGATCCTCGCCTCCTTCGCCAGCCCGATGATGCCCTCCCAGATGTCGCGCGCCGCGGGGGCCGCGCCCTCCGCGCCGCGGCCGCCCTCGGACAGCACCACGACCACGGTGTAGGCCGGGTCCGGGGCGAACGAGGCGAACCAGGAGGTGTCACGCCGCCCGAACGACTCGGCCGTCCCGGTCTTCCCGGCCACCGCGACCTCGTCGAACGGGAACCCCTCGAACGCCCCCTCGGCCGTGCCCTTCCTCGGCACCTCGCCGAGCGCGGCCCTGATGAAGCGCAGCGTCTCCGCCGAGGCGGGCAGCCGGCCCGCCACCGGCGGGGTGATGGTCCTGACCGTGGCCCCGTCCGGGCTCACGATCCTGAGCCCGATGCGCGGGCTGTGCAGCGTGCCGCCGTTGGCGACGGCCGCGTACGCGCGGGCCAGCTGCAGCGGCGTGACCAGCACGCCGCCCTGCCCGATGGAGAGGTTGGCCGCGTCGCCGCCCCGCCACACGCCGCCGCCCCGGCAGTTCTCCTTCGCGATCGCCGTCAGGTACGCCGCCCGCGCCCGGTCGGCCAGCTCCGGATACCCCTTGTCCGCCCGGCGGCAGCTCTCCCGCCGGGTGGCCCGCCAGTACGCCTTCTTCGCCGCCGCGTCCGGCACCGCCCCGCCCGCCTCGGCCGGCAGGTCCACGCCGGTCCGCGCCCCGAACCCGAACCCGCGGGCGGTTCTCTCCAGGGTCTCCGAGCCGCGCTGCCACAACTCGTCGGCCAGCCGGTAGAAGATCGTGTCGCAGGACTCCACCAGCGCCCCGTGCATGGTCATGACGCCGAGGTCGGCGCTGGCGAAGTTCCTGAAGACGCGGTCGCCGACGGTGTAGCCGCTGGGGCAGTCGTAGGAGGCGCCGAGGCCGTACCCGGCCGCCGCGGCGGCCGCCACCGAGGTCACCTTCCACGTCGAGCCCGGCGCCCACTCGCCCTGCACGGCCTGCGACAGCAACGGCAGCTTCCGGTACTCGCGGGCGGTCACGCCGTCGGTCCACACGGCCGGGTCGTAGGAGGGCAGCCCGGCCAGCGCGACCAGCCGCCCGGTCCCCGACTCCATCACCACGGCCGCGCCCGACCGCGCCCCGGTCTCGGCCGCCGCGGTGCCGAGCGCCCGCTCGGCGATGGCCTGGACGCGGGCGTCGAGGCTGGTCACGAGCGTGTCGCCGGGGACGGGCGGGTCCTCGCGGAGCGTCCTGGTGACCTGGCCGGTGTTGTCCACGGTCACGACCCGTCGGCCCGGCCTGCCGGACAGGTCGCGGTCGTACCCGGCTTCGAGTCCGTCGCGGCCCACGGCGCCCTGGAGGTAGCCGAGCGTGTGCGCCGCCGCCGCGCCCAGCGGGTAGACCCGCACCGGCCGCAGCTCCGTACGCACGCCGGGGAAGTCGTGCTGGCGCTCGCCGATCTGCAGCGCGACCGGCGCCGGCACGTCCTCGGCGACCGGGATCGGCTCGTACGGCGACCCGCGCCAGCACGGCTGCGGCACGTCCGGCCCGCACACCCGCACCTTCTCGGCGATCTGCTCGTACGGCTGCCGCAGCACCTCGCCCAGCCGCCGCAGCACCGCCCGCCCGCCGTCCGGCTGGTGGGCCAGCGCCACGGCGTCGACCGTGACCACCGGCCGGGTCCGGTTCGTGACCAGGGGCCGTCCGGCGGCGTCGAGGATCTGCCCGCGCACCGCCGGCACCGGCACGGTCCTGACGCGCACGTCCGCGGCCGCCTGGACGTACCGCTCCCCGCTCACCACCTGCAGGAACCACAGCCGCCCCACCAGCGCGGCCACCATCGCCACGACCAGCAGCCGCAGCACCGCCAGCCGGGCCCTAGACACGCCGCATCGCCACCTCGGGCGCGGGCGCCCGCCGCCGGCGGCCCGCGATCGCCGCGCTCACCGGCGTGCCGAGCGCCACCGTCCAGGCCAGCGTCGACGGCATCGCCGCGACGACCGCCGGCCACGGCTCGTCGCCGAGCGGCACCGCCGCGCCGGCCTGCAGCAGCGTGCCCAGAGCGGCGCCGGCCGCGCCGACCAGCCACGGCCGGCCGGCCTGCCGCCGCCCTTCCGGCAGCGCCCGGCCCTCCATCCGGCCCTCCAACCTGGCTGCCGACCGCCCGTCCGAGCGGCCCTCCTGCAGGCGGCCGGCCAGCAGCCCGGTCACGGCCAGCACGAGCGCCGTACGGCCCACCGTGCCGTCCGCGGGCGGCGTCACGTCCGCGACGAGCCCGCCGGCCAGCCCGGCCGCGCACCCCCAGAGCGGCCCCCTGGACTGCGCCAGCCACACCACGGCCAGCGTCACCAGGTCGGGCCCGCCCCACGGCGACCTGTTGACCAGCAGCACCTGCAGCAGCGGCGCCGCGAGCAGCCACACCACCAGCCCCACGGCTCACCTCCCCGGCGCGGGCGGCACGAGCACCGCGACCAGGTCGAGCGCCGACAGCCGGGCCGCGGGCCGCAGCAGCGCCGTCCGCGTGGCCGCCCCCGGCACGCGCTCCACCCGCTCGACCGTCCCGATCGCCAGGCCCGCCACGTACGGCCGCCCGCCCGCCGACCCCAGCGTCACCACCTGGTCGCCGGTTTGGAGCGGCGCGTTCGGGTCGAACAGGCTGAGCCGCAGCCGGCTCTCACCCGGCAGCCCCGTCACCACGCCCAGCTCGCCCGAGCCCGCCATGCGGGCGCCCACCGACGACCCCGGATCGGTGATCAGCGACACGGACGCGGTGGCCGGACCCGCCCAGGCGACCTTGCCTACCAGGCCGTCGGCGCTCAGCACGGTCACGTCCCGCTCGACGCCGGCGCCCGTGCCCGCGTCGATGGTGACCTGCTGTCCGTGGCCGAACCCGACGACGTGCGCGGCCACCCCTCGCAGCCGCGCCGCCGCCGTGCTCTGGGCGCCGGTCGCCCGCAGGTCGTTCCTGAGCCGCGCGTTCTCCTGCTCCAGCGCCCGCAGCCGGGCGTTGTCCCGCTCCAGCGCGCGCAGCCGCCCGTCGCCCCCGAACGACCGGGTGACGGCGCCGATCGCGCTCTGCGCCGTGCCGTACACCGTGGAGCCGGCCTCGCGCAGCGGGGCCAGCGGCACGAGCGCGCGGTCGACCACGACGAGGCCGGTGCCGGCGAGGAGGACGAGCAGGACGATCGTCCGCTTCACCGCCGGGACCAATCGGGCAGCAGCACGTCGCGCATCGCCTGGAAGCGCTCCACGCACCGGCCCGCGCCCAGCGCCACCGAGTACAGCGGTTTGTCCACGACCTTGATCGGCATGCCGGTGGCCTGGCCCATCCGCTCGGCCAGGCCGCGCAGCAGCGCCCCGCCGCCGGTCAGCACGATGCCGTTGTCCAGCAGGTCGCCGGCCAGCTCGGCCGGGCACTGGTCGAGCGTGGTCTGCACGGCGTCGATGATGGTCTGCACCTGGTCCTCGATGGCGTCGCTGATCTCCTCGGAGGTGATCGTCGCGGTCTTCGGCAGGCCGCTGACCAGGTCGCGGCCGCGTACGGGGGCGCCGGCGTCGGGGGCGATCGGGCCCGGCGCGGCGCTCGGCGGCGCGGCGTCCGGCTTCGGCCGGGACCGGAACGGGTTCCACCGGTGCGGCGCGGGCGCCGGCTCCGGCTCGGCGTCCTCGACGGTGACCGGCGGCAGCGACGCCCCGCCGGCCGGCGCGCCCACCCGGTGCCTGCCGCGCGGGGACAGCTCGGCGTCCCGCTCCTGCGCGGGCCGAACCGCACCGAGCTCGATCTTCAACCGCTCGGCCGTACGCTCGCCGAGCAGCAGCGCGTGCTCCTTCTTGGCGTACGTGATGATCGCCTCGTCCAGTTCGTCGCCGCCCACGCGCAGCGACCTGGCGACGACGACGCCGCTCATGGACACGATCGCCACCTCGGTGGTGCCGCCGCCGATGTCGACGACCATGTTGCCGGTGGCCTCGCCCACCTTCAGCCCGGCGCCGATCGCCGCGGCCATCGGCTCCTCGATGATGTGCACCCGCCGGGCGCCCGCCTCGTATGCGGCCTCCTTGACCGCCCGCTGCTCGATGGAGGTGGTGCCGCTCGGCACCGCCACCACGATCCGGGGCTTGGCCAGGAACCTGCTCGGATGGGCCTTGTGGATGAACATCCGCAGCATGCGCTCGGCCGCGTCCAGATCCGCGATCACGCCGTCCTTGAGCGGGCGGATCGTGGCGATGTGCGGGGGAGTGCGGCCAACCATGCGCTTGGCCGCCTTGCCGACGGCCACGACGGTGTTCTTGTGCAGGTTGATCGCGATGACGGAGGGCTCGTTCAGCACGATGCCCTTCCTGCGTACGTAGACGAGCGTGTTGGCGGTGCCTAAGTCGACCGCTATGTCATGACCGAGAAGACCCAACGCGAATGCCATGTGGCGCACAGCCTTTCGACCCGGAACAGGGCAGGGGGACACTGCCCGCCCTCGCGCTGCCCTCGGCGATCTCACCGCAAACGCGATATCTCTGTACCGGCCCCCGTCGCCGCAGGTCACCACGGCACCGCGGCGACCAGGCCGGCCAGGCGCTCGCGCGCGGCCCGTACGGTGAAGGGCGCGCAGCCGGCGCAGAAGTAGCCGCGGCCGAAGGTGAACTCGATCGCGCCCTTCCCCAGGTTGACCAGCAGGCGCTCGTTGTCCACGCTCACCGTGCGCGGGTTCTGCCGGGCCGGCATGAGCGGCCGCAGCGCGGCGGCCAGCCGCCGCCGGCCCTCAGGCGTGAACGCGACCGGCTCGAAGATGTCGTACTCGGTGAGCGTCCGGCGGGCGGCCACGTCGTAGTTGACGGCCCGCCGGTGCTCGCCCGCCATGAGGTAACGCACGGACACGACCGCCGCGTCGTTGCGGACGAGCACGTACGACGCCGTCACGGACGCCCGGGCGGCCGCGTCGGCGCGCAGGCCGCGCAGCGCGTCGCCGACGTAGCCGGCCACGGGCGCGAACAGCACGCCGTTGACGCGCTCGGCCTCCGGGCCCGTGGCGCGCGGGTAGGACAGGTCGATCGTCAGCCGGGGCCGCTGCTCGCGCCAGGTGACCGGGGCGATCGTGAGCGGCCCCGGCGGCGGCTGCCGTACGGCGGGGGCCGCCGCCACGACGAGGAGCAGCGCGGCGGCGTACGGGAGGATCCGGCGCCGCACCGGGGCCGCGAGCCCGGCCGCCGCGAACGGCCCGGCCAGGAACCCCGCCTGCAGGCCCTCGACCGGGTCCGGCAGCAGGTGCGCCAGCCCGCCGGACACCACCGACAGGCCCCACACCGCCAGCCACGGCGCCAGGCGGCGCTCCTTCAGGTTCGACCGGCCGAGGCCGAGGTAGACCAGCCCGGACAGGAGCAGCACGTACAGGCCGGTGGCGACGTTCTCCATGACCGTCTGCCGGACCGACAGCGCCGGCACCGCGCGGGCCTCCGCCACCCCGAACCCGTGCAGCGCCCCCGCCACCACCGCCACCACCAGCGCCGCCGCGCCCGCCCGCGCCGCCAGCACGCTCCGCTCCCGCCGGGTCGGCACGTGCGCGCGCGCCTCCTCCTTCCACGCCCGGTACCGCTCGGCCAGCTTGCCCCAGCGCTCCTCACCCTCCAGCTCCACGATCCGGACGAACCTGCTCAACCCCACCTGCGTGTGCACGATGAACACGAGCGCCGCGAACCCCGGCACCACCAGCCCCGTGAAGACCGCCGCGTCCTCGGCCGGCGAGAGCCCCGGCAGCCGCTCCCCGGTCACCGCCCAGGCCGCCACGCCGCCCGCGTTCCAGCCCAGCGCCGCCGCCAGCGCCAGCGCCCCGGCCAGCAGCAGGAAGTCCGAGGCCGGGAAGAGCCGGACGAGCTGCCCCCGCACCGTGACGTGGACCAGCACCGCCGCCGCCACCCCGAACGCCGCCGCCACCGCCCACGACCACACCACCGCCGTCGTGCCCAGCACCGGGTCCGGCGGCGCGAGAAGGGCCAGCGCCCGACCCATCACCGGCGTCTCCCCGTCGTACGTCCGCCGCGTCAGCACGGGATACCGCGACGTGACCGCCAGGCAGAAGTACGTCAGCGCGACCGCCGCCCCCGCCACGAGCAGCCCCCACCGCCGGTCCGGCCGCACCGGGTCCGGCGCCGCCGCCGGTCGCTCCCCGGCCGGCAACGCCCACTGCAGGCCGGTGCTCGCCAGCGCGAGCAGCAGCGGCGGAACGGCGATCTGCGCGGGCGCCGCCACCAGCACCGCCCCGATGTCGGCCGCGTACTCGACGGCCCAGGCGCCGCGCAGCGGCGCGGCGAGCAGCAGCTCCCGCATGCCGCGATCGACGGCCACGACGGCCGCGTACGCGATGGGCGCCGCGCACAGCGCGATCCACGCCAGCACGAACGCCCGCCCCGGCCGTCCCTCCACCGGTAATCGCCGCCGCAGCGCGCCCTCCAGGTAGCTCGCCACGACCGCCGCCAGCATGACGGCCACCTGCTCGAAGTAGTCGGCCGACAGCGGCAGCCAGGCCAGCAACGGCTCCCGGTCCCGTACGAACAGGCTCCACACCACCGCCCACCCGCCCGCCAGCACGGGCAGCACCCACCGCCGCGACCGGAACGCCCGCCGTCGCGGCTCAGGCGGAGCGGCCGGCAGCGTGCGCGTGACGGCCACCGCGACCGACGCCGCCAGCAGCGCCGTCGCCATCCCCCAGGCCGCGGCATACGAGGAGTCGAGCGAGAACCCCGGGCCGGCCGGAGCCGCCACGCCGGCCGGAACCGCCACGTCGGCCGCTCGGGCCCAGGCCAGCACGGTGACCACCCCGGCCGGCCCGCCCACCAGGGACCAGCACACCACCAGCCCGACACGGGACGCCCCGAACCCCGACCACCGGAACACCACATGGCCCGCGCCCGTGACGGTCACCGCGAACCCCGCCAGCGCGGCCGCGGCGACCACCGCCGGACCTTGCCCGAGCCCGGGAAACACCAGCGCCCCGGCGAAGGGCCGCCCCACCAGGAATCCGCCTACGGACGGCAGGGCGCAGAGCCCGGAAACGAGGAACGCGGAACTCGCGGCCGCGAGCAGGAACATGCGGGTCGACTTCGCCACGCCCCGTCCACTGCCCGCCCACACCCTCTTGTGGCCCCCGGTGACCGGGAAGTGACCATCGGGTGAGCCGTCGCGCGACGCTCACGTACGCATCCGTGACGACCTCGGCACTACGGGTGACAATGGCGAAACTTACGGTCGTATACGGACATGCCGGAGGTGCCGGCACGTTCGATGGTCGCGCCTCCAACGGGGACACCGAGCCGAGGTGGCGCGAGGCACCATAGGAAAGGCTCGGCGCCGGGCGCCCGGGACGGGCAAGGATGGGGGAGTGTGGTGGACGATACTGGGATTGAACCAGTGACCTCTTCCGTGTCAGGGAAGCGCTCTCCCGCTGAGCTAATCGTCCTTGTGAGGTGGCGACGGGATTTGAACCCGTGTGGACGGCTTTGCAGGCCGCTGCCTCGC
>DASUCK010000167.1:0-2992 GCA_036276095.1 Nonomuraea sp.
CCGCGACTCGGGCCTGACCTGCGTCGCCAACCTGGGCCCCGACCCGGTGCCGCTCCCGCCGGGCGAGGTCGTCCTGGCCAGCGGCGCCCTGGAGTCCGGCGCCCTCCCCGCCGACACGACGGCCTGGCTCATGTAGCCGGCGGTCAGGCCGACTCGCGGATCACCAGCTCCGTCGGCAGGATGACCGGGTCGCGCGGGCCCCCTTCGAACAGGCCGAGCAGCAGCCGCACCATCGCCGCGGCCTGCTCGGTCACCGGATGGCGGAGCGTGGTCAGCGGCGGCTCGGTGTACTTCGCCGCCTCGATGTCGTCGAAGCCCACGACGGCGACGTCGTCGGGCACCCGGCGGCCGGACTGCCGCAGCGACTGCAGGGCGCCGACCGCCATCAGGTCGTTGGCGACGAACACGGCGTCGAGGTCGGGGTCGTCGCCGAGCAACTGCCGCATCGCGACCGCGCCGGACTCGCGGGTGAAGTCGCCCACCGCGACGATCGAGCGGCGGTCGGAGTCGCGCAGGACGTTGCGGTAGCCGGTCAGGCGGTCCTGGCCGGCGATCATGTCCTGCGGGCCGGCGATCGTGGCGATGCGCCGCCGCCCCTGCTCCACCAGATGCCGGACGCCGGCCTCCGCGCCGCCCACGTTGTCGTTGTCGACGTAGGGGATGTCCACCGGCACGGCCGGGCGGCCGTAGGAGACCACCGGGACGCGCAGGCGGGACAGCGCGGACGGCAGCGGGTCGGCACCGTGCATGGAGATCAGCATGACGCCGTCGACGTGCCCGCCCGCGATGTAGCGCTCCACCCGGGCGTGGCTCTTGGCGTTGGACGCCAGCATGAGCACGACCTGCTTGTTGGCCTCCTCAAGCTCGACCGACGCCGACCTGATCGCCGTGGAGAACATCGGGTCTTCGGAGAAGACGCGCGTGCCGGGCTCGCTGATCACCAGCGCGATGGAGTCGGTCCGCTGGGTGACCAGGCTGCGCGCGGCCGAGTTGGGGACGTAGCCCAGCTCGTCGATCGCGCGCAGCACGGCGTCGCGGATGTGGGGGGCCACCGTCGTCTGGCCGTTGACCACGCGGGAGGCGGTGGCACGCGAGACCCCCGCCCGGGCGGCGACCGCCTCCAGGGTGGGGCGTCTCATGTCTGCACCAAGTGGGAGAGCACGCCAAAGAATCTACAGCCCGTTCCTGGCGATGACGTCGCGGTACCACAGCGCGCTGTCCTTCGGCACCCTGGTCTGGGTCGCGTAGTCCACGTGCACGATGCCGAACCGTCGCCGGTAGCCCTCGGCCCACTCGAAGTTGTCCAGCAGCGACCAGACGAGGTAGCCGCGCAGGTCCGCGCCCGCCTCGATGGCCCGCCACACCTCGCGCAGGTGCCCGTCCAGGTACGCCACGCGGTCGTCGTCGTGCACCCGCCCGTTCTCGACGACGTCGTCGAAGGCCGCGCCGTTCTCCGTGACCATGAGCCCCACCTGCGGATAGTCCCGTGAGAGGCGCACGAGCAGGCGCGACAGCCCGTCGGGGACGATCGGCCAGCCCATCGCGGTCGTGGGCGCGTCGGCGGTGGCGAACCGCACGTCCTCCGAGCCGGGCCAGGCGGCGTCGGCGGGCAGCCCCGGCCCGGCCTCGACGACGCACGGGTTGTAGTAGTTGACGCCGATCAGGTCGATCGGCGCGTTGACCAGCTCCAGGTCGCCGTCCCTGATGTGGCCGGTCCCGCCGTTCCGCTCGGCCGCCGCCAGAACCTCCGCCGGGTACGTGCCGTGCACGGCCGGGTCGAGGAACTGCCGGGTCAGGAGCGCGTGGATGCGGTGGACGGCGGCCGCGTCGGCCTCGCCCGCCACCGCGGCCGGGTCGTTGACCTGGGCCGGGGTGAGCACCGGCGCGGAGTTGACCACCAGCATGACCCGTCCTGGCCGCAGGTGCCGGGCCGCGAGCCCGTGGCCGAGCAGCAGGTGGTGGGCCGAGCGCAGCGCGCCCGCCGGGTCGCGCCGGCCCGGCGCGTGCACGCCGTTGCCGTATCCGAGGTACGCCGCCACCCACGGCTCGTTCAGCGTGGCCCAGTCGCGCACCCGGTCGCCGAGCCGGTCGTGGACGGCGGCCGCGTAGTCGGCGAACCGGTAGGCGGTGTCGCGGTTGGTCCAGCCGCCGCGATCCTCAAGAGCTTGGGGGAGATCCCAGTGATAAAGAGTGACATAGGGCGAAATTTCGGCGGAAAGTAGTTCGTCTACTAGCCGGTCATAGAACGCCACGCCCCGCGGGTTCACCGGCCCCGCGCCGTCCGGCTGGATCCGCGGCCACGCGACCGAGAACCGGTACGCCGGCAGGCCCAGCTCGCGCATCAGCCCGACGTCGTCCCGGTAGCGGTGGTAATGGTCGCAGGCCACGTCTCCGGTGTCGCCGTTCGCCACGTTCCCGGGGGTGTGGGAGAAAGTGTCCCAGATCGACTGGCCTCGCCCGTCCTCCTTGACCGCCCCCTCGATCTGGTAGGAGGCCGTCGCGGCGCCCCAGACGAAGTCCTCGGGAAAGATCATCCCTTAACAGCTCCTTGCATGATTCCGCCGATGATGTGCTTGCCGAACAGCGCGAAGACGGCCACGAGCGGCAGCGTGCCGATCGCGGTGCCGGCCAGGCCCAGCACGTAGTCGTTGACGTACCCGCTCGCCAGGGTCGACAGGGCGACCTGGACGGTGGGGTTGTCCGGGCTGAGCACGACCAGCGGCCAGAAGTAGTCGTTCCAGGCCGACATGAACGTGAGCATGCCGAGCACGGCCGCCGCGGGCCGCGCCGCGGGCAGCACGACGTGCCAGAACAGCCCCCACGTCGAACAGCCGTCCACCCGTCCGGCCTCCAGCAGCTCGGTGGGCAGGGCGCGGGAGAGGTACTGCGTCATGAAGAACACGCCGAACGCGTTGACCAGCGCGGGCACGATGAGCGCGTAGTTGGTGCCGGTCCACTCCAGCTTCACCATGAGCATGTAGAGCGGGATGAT
>DASUCK010000168.1:0-4786 GCA_036276095.1 Nonomuraea sp.
AAAGGAAAGCCCGCTTAGCGTTGAAGGCAGCCAAACAAGGAGGTTTCCCATGGGTGTTGTGCCCCTCAAGGACATAGTCGATCCGGCCTTTCACGCCCGCTACGGCGTTCCGGCCATCAACATTTTCAACGACCTGACCATGGAAGCGGTCCTCGCCGCGGCCGAGGAAGCAAACTCCCCGGTCATCCTGCAGACCTCGGTGAAGACGGTCCGCAGCATCGGCTCCCGCCAGCTGTTCGATATGTGGAAGTCGCTGACCGCCGGCATCCAGGTCCCCGTCACCCTGCACCTGGACCACTGCCCGGACCGGGAGGTGCTCACCGAATGCCTCAAAGCCGGCTGGAACTCCGTGCTTTTTGACGCCTCCAGCATGCCGGTGGAGGAAAACCAGCGCCAGACCATCGAGGTGGTTGCCGAGGCCCGGCAGTACGGCGCCCAAGTGGAAGGCGAGATCGAGGCGATCACCGGCGTCGAGGATGACCACGGCTCGGACGACGTCGCCCCCCAGCAGAGCCTGGAAACGGTGCTGAACTTCATCGACGCCACGGGCATCGACGTCTTTGCACCCTCGATCGGCAACGCGCACGGCTCCTACAAGGCTGCCCCGGTGCTCGACCTCGGCCGGGTCACCGAGATCGTCGAGGCCCGGCACATCCCCATCGCCCTGCACGGCGGGTCCGGCCTGAGCCAGGAGCAGTTCGCGGACCTGATCGCCCGCGGCTGCGCGAAGGTCAACATCTCCACCGCCTTGAAGGAAACGTTCATGCAGTCCTCCCTGGCTTTCCTCAAACAGGCCGAGCAGGACAACAAGTGGGACCCGCCGTCCCTGTTCAAGCACACACGCGGGGAGGTCATGGCGATGGTCAAGGAGCTGACCGAGCAGTTCGGCAGCGCCGGCAAGGGCGGCCGCTGATGCCGGCCCTGATCTTCGACTGCGACGGCGTCCTCGCCGACACCGAACAGCACGGCCACCTCCCGGCCTTCAACCGTACCTTCACCGACTTCAACGTCCCGGTCCAGTGGAGCGTCGAAGAGTACGCGGAGAAGGTCAAGATCGGGGGCGGCAAGGAACGGATGCGCAGCATCCTCACCCCGGAACTCGCCCATAGCCTGGGCCTGAAAGACGACGCCGCCGTGGACAAGGCCATTCTGGCATGGCACCAGCGGAAGACCGCCGTTTACAAGGACATGGTGGCGTCCGGAGTCATGCCCGCCCGGCCCGGGATCGCCCGGATCGTCCAGGAAGCGCATGACGCCGGATGGACCCTCGCGGTGGCCTCCACCTCGGCGGAGCCGGCCGTCCGCGCCGTCCTCACGCACGCCGTCGGCGAGGACCTCGCGAAGCATTTCGCTGTGTTTGCCGGCGATGTCGTCCCGGCGAAGAAGCCCGCCCCGGACATTTACCTGCTCGCGCTCAGGGAGCTGAACCTTGACCCGGACGACGCGATCGTGGTTGAGGACAGCGCCAACGGCCTGCGCGCCGCCCTGGGCGCGGGACTGCGAACCCTGGTCACGGTCAGTGGCTACACCCGTGAGGAGGACTTCACCGGCGCCTCGCTCGTGGTGAGCTCGCTGGGCGACCCCGCCGGCGAGGCCACCGAAGTCCTGGCTAACGACGCCGGCGTCGACGTTTCCGGCGTCGTGACCCTCGCGACGCTGCAGGCCATCCTGTCCACGCCCAGGCCAGGCACCGGCGCCGCAAACCCCGCCGCCCATTCGACCCCCACGGAGACCCCATGACCGCCACCGACCTCGCCGACGTCGAATACGTCGTCCGCACCCTCGCGCAGACTGCAGTCGATAAGGAAAAGGAGTTCGGCGACCTGGACGCCGTCGTGGGCGACGGCGACCTGGGCTACTCCCTGGCCCGCGGCTTCGAGAAGGTCCTGCAGGACTGGGACAGCTTCAAGCGCGACGACGTCCCCACGTTCCTGCAGCAGATCGCCCTGGCGATCTCAAGCCGGATCGGCGGCACCTCCGGCCCGCTGTGGGGAACCGCGTTTCTGCGCGCCTCCGCCGCGGCGAAGACCGTGGACACCATCGACGGCGCCGCCGCCGTCGCCATGCTGCGCGCCGCCGCCGAGGGCATCATGGCCCGGGGCGGCGCGAGCCTGGGAGACAAGACCCTGCTGGACGCACTCGTCCCGGCCACCGACGAGCTGGAACGCCAGCTCGCCGCCGGTGCCGGAGCCGCCGAATGCCGGGCCGCGTTCGCGAAAACCGTCAGGGAATGCGCGGACGCCACCAGCAAGCTCGAGGCCAGGCGGGGCCGGGCCAGCTACAGCGGCGAGCGCAGCATCGGCTCCCCTGACGCCGGCGCGATAGCGATCGCCATCATCATTGAACGCATCACCGAGGGCTGGGACCAGCGTTAGCCCTGTTTGCCTTCCCATCAACCTGACCAGCACAACGACGTGGAGATCACATGAAAAAGTTCGTCAACGACCCCAAACAGTTCGTCCCCGAGATGCTCGAAGGGCTGGCCCTGGCCAACCCCGAGACCCTCAAGTACGTCCCCGAATACAACCTGATCATGCGCGCTGACGGCCCGGACCAGAACAAGGTCTCGATCGTGCAGGGCTCCGGCTCCGGCCATGAACCCGCGCACGTCATGATCGTGGGCAAGGGCATGCTTGACGCCGCCTGCCCGGGCGACGTGTTCGCCGCCCCGCCGTTCGACTACGTCTACGAGACCACCAAAATGATGGCCTCGCCCAAAGGCGTGCTGCTGCTGGTGAACAACTACACCGGCGACAAGATGGTCTTCGACATGGCCCAGGAAATGTCCTCCGCCGAGGGCATCCAGGTCAGGACCCTCTTCATCAACGACGACGTCTCCGTGGAGGACTCCACCTACACGATCGGCCGCCGCGGCGTGGCCGGGAACTTCTTCGTCATCAAGGCTGTCGCCGCCGCCGCCGAGCGCGGCGCGGACCTGGACGAGGTGATCCGGATCGGTGAGAAGGTCAACTCGGTCACCCGCAGCATGGGCGTCGCACTGACCGCCTGCACCCCGCCGTCCAAGGGCAGCCCGCTGTTCGAACTCGGTGAGGACGAGATCGAGATCGGCGTCGGCATCCACGGTGAACCGGGCCGGCGTCGGGCGGCCATGATGAGCGCCAACGAGATCGTCGAGGAAATGCTCACTCCGATCGTCCAGGACCTGCCGTTCGGCGACGGGGACCGCGTGGCACTCATGATCAACGGCCTGGGCGGAACCCCCATCAGCGAGCTGTACCTGCTCTACGGCCAGGCCCACAAGCGCCTCGCCGAGCAGGGCATCAGCGTCGGCCGCAGCTACGTCGGCGAGTACTGCACCTCCCTGGACATGGCCGGGGCGTCCATCACCCTGGTCAAGCTCGACGACGAGATCGAGTCACTGCTCAGGGACCCGGCCGAGATCCCGATCCGGGTGTTCTAAAGGGCCCTCCCAATCATTGGGGTGGCCAGGGAGTGAAGTACGAAGCCGGAGCCGGCCACCCTTTTCGGGTAGCCGGCTCCGGTTTCTGTCCTGGCTCGCTTTTGTAGTCGCTCGTCGCAACGCCGTCGCACTGGGCCGCTTAGCCGAACAGGTACGTCGCCTCGTCGTAGCGGTCCTGCGGCACCGTCTTGAGCTTGCCGATGGCTTCGGCCAGGCTCACCCGGACGATCTTGTCCCCCCGCGTGGCGACCATTTTGCCCCACGCCCTCTCGTGGATCGCGTCGACGGCGGCGAGGCCCAGCCGGGTGGCAAGGACCCGGTCCGTGGCGCTTGGGGCGCCGCCCCGCTGGATGTGGCCCAGCGTCGTCGAACGCGTCTCAATGCCGGTGCGGTCCTCGATCACCGGGGCGAGCCGCTCTCCGATCCCGCCGAGCCTGGGCCGATTAAAGCCGTCCAGGCCCCGGTCAGCGTGCGGTTCGGTCATGTCTGCGGACACGAACCCCTCGGCAACGACCACCAGGGGGGTGCGGCCGCGCCGGAACGGGCCTTCCACCCAGTCGCAGATGTCATCCAGGGTGGCCGTCTGTTCGGGGATGAGGATCGCGTGCGCGCTGGTGGCCATACCGGCGTAGAGTGCGATCCAGCCGGCATGCCGGCCCATGACCTCCGCGATCATGCAGCGGTGATGGGACTGCCCGGTGGTCTTGAGCCGGTCGATTGCCTCTGTGGCGATTTCCACCGCCGTGTGGAAGCCGAAGGAGAAGTCTGTGGCGGAGAGGTCGTTGTCCACCGTCTTGGGCACACCGACGATGGGGATCCCCGCGTCGCTCAGGATCTTCGCCGCAGCCATGGTGCCCTCGCCGCCGATCACAATCAGCGCGTCCACGCCCACGGAGCGCAAATTCGCTTGGATCCGCTCGACGCCGCCACCCTCACCGAGCGGGCTGAAGCGCGACGTGCCAAGGATGGTGCCGCCCAGGTTCGCGATGCCGCGCACACTCATCCAGTCCAGGTTGATGGTGCTGCCCTCGACGAGGCCGCGCCAGCCGTCCGTGAAGCCAACAAACTCGTCGCCGTGGACGCGGATCCCGCGCAGCACGCACGAGCGGATAACCGTGTTAAGCCCCGGGCAGTCGCCGCCGCTGGTCAGGATTCCGATGCGGGCCATCAGTCTTACCTCCGCCGTGAGAGCCGTCCCTGTTGTGTGGTTTCGTGTCTTCCACGAAACCACCTATCCGGGAGCGGCGGTATGAGGACTTCCCCGCCGTCGGGATGCGGGTTATCCCGCACGCAGACCGGCGTGGGAGGTGCCACTATGCTGGGACAGATCACCAGTGCACCGCCGCAGGAGCTGCGGCGCACGGT
>DASUCK010000169.1:0-2216 GCA_036276095.1 Nonomuraea sp.
GGTGTCCTTGAAGAGGGAGATGAACTGCCCGACCAGGGCCGGGATGACGTTGCGGAGCGCCTGCGGCAGGACGATGAACCCGGTCACCCGGAGCGGCGAGAGGCCGACGGCCTGCGCCGCCTCCGTCTGGCCCCGCGGCACCGACTGCAGCCCGCCGCGGATGATCTCGGCCACGTACGCAGCCGTGAAGATCGTGAACGCGACCACCACTCGTACGACCTTCCCGGGCAGCACGTCGCGCGGGAAGAAGAAGCCCAGGGCCACGTCGCTCATCAGGACGAGCACGACCAGCGGAACGCCCCGGAAGAACTCGATGACACCCACCGACACCGCGCGCAGGGCCGGGAAGCCGGAGCGCCGTCCGAGGGCCAGCAGCATCCCGAGCGGGAAGCAGGCGATCATGCTCACCGACGCCAGCAGCAGCGTGAGCATGAGCCCGCCCCAGCTGTCCCACCCGAGGGGCCCGGTGAGGAACGGCAGCAGCACGATCAGCAGGAGGACCGGCAGCACGAAGACGGCTCGTCCGACGGCCGGCGGCACGAGCGAGCCCACCACCCGTCCGAGCACGGCGGCGCACAGGGTCGCCGCGGCCACGAGCCAGGGGGTGGGGGTGCGGGCGAGGAGGAGCAGCAGAAGGACCAGGCCCAGGACCGGCCAGTCGCGGACCACGATCTCGACGACGCGTGCGGTCGGCCGGGCGCGCTCGACGGGTTCCCCGGCGGCCTCGGCCCTGCGACGGCGACGTCCGGCGATCTGGCCGGCGACCAGGCCGGCCACGGTCGCGATGGCGACGAGCGCGAGGACGACGCGCCACTGGTCGTCGACGGGGTAGCGGCCGACGAGGAACAGGCTGAGGTTGTCGCGCACGACCTCCCAGCGGCCGGTCACCAGCACGAAGCGCAACAGGCGGTACAGCACCCATCCCACGACGGCACCGGCCACCACGGTGGTGACGGTGTCTCGCCGGTCGCGGAACAGCTGCGTCCGGGCCCAGGTAGCGGCCGTCATCGCTCCACCAGAGCCATGCGCCGGTTGATCGCGTTGGTGAAGGCCGAGATCACGAGGGAGACCACGAGGTAGATGAGCAGTAGCAGGCCGTAGGACGGCACCGCCGGCGCCCGCGAGGCGATCGCGACCTGGGTGACCTTCGTCAGCTCGAAGTAGCTGATCGCCACGGCTAGCGAGGAGTTCTTGGTCAGGTTCAGGTACTGGTTGCCAAGCGCCGGCGTGGCCACCCGCATGGCCTGGGGCAGGATCACCCTGCGCATGCGCTGGCCCGGAGACAGGGCGAGGGCGGTGGCCGCCTCGATCTGGCCCCCGGGCACCGCCTGGATGCTGCCGCGGACGATCTCGGCGATGTGGCTGGCGGTGTAGACGACGAGGGCGCAGAGCAGTGCGGCGTACTCGATCCCCATCGTGATGCCGCCCGTGACCTGCCGTTCGTCGAGTCGCGGGGCCGTGACGTCCAGCGGCCCGCCGAGGGCGACCATGCCGACGGCGGTAACGGCCACTGCGGAGGCGGTGGCGGCGACGCCGGCGTAGGCGGGTTGCCCGGTTCGGTCGGTGACCCGGTGGCGCCAGCGGGCCACGGCGTAGGCCACGAGCGCAGCGGCCGCCAGGAGCGCGAGCACCCTGAGCCCGCGCCCGTCGGCGCGGACCCAGGGCACGGCGACTCCCCGCACGGACAGGACGAGGAGGCCGTCGATCGAGGTGGCGTTCTCGATGCGCGGCAGCTGGAGGAAGACGGCCAGGTAGGTGAAGACGATGATGACCAGCAGCGGGATGTTGCGGAACACCTCGACGTAGGTCTGGGCCGCCTTCGAGACGAGCCAGTTCGTCGACAGCCGACCGATGCCGACGAGGGTGCCGATGATCGTGGCGAGGACGATCCCCGCGAGCGAGACCCGCACGGTGTTGCCCAAGCCGACGACGATGGCGTCCCACGTGCTCTGGGTCTGGCGGAATGCGTTGCCGGCGATCGGGAAACCCGCGGGCTGGTCGAGGTAGTCATAGCTCAGCGGGATGTTCGTCGCCTGGGCGTTGGCCCGCACGTTGCCGGCCAGCCACAGCAAGAACGCGCCCACCGCGGCCAGCACCGCCGCCTGGAAGGCGAACCGGAGGATCCGGACGTCGCGCCAGAGCGGCGGCCTGGCCGCCATGCGTGCCTCGGTCGTGGCCGTCGTCAGCGGCTCAGCGGTAGGGCGGGGCGTAGAGCA
>DASUCK010000170.1:0-9288 GCA_036276095.1 Nonomuraea sp.
CGCTGAAGTCGGTGTCCAGGCTCGACGGCGTGGCGCAGACGGTGCTGACCGGGACGATCAAGAGCAACGCGGTGCTCAAGCTCAAGGCGTTCGGGCTGGACAAGTACATCGATTTCGAGCTCGGCGGCTACGGCGAGGAGCCCTACCCCAAGGCGACGCTGTTGCAGGTCGCCCAAGGGCGGGCCAAGCAGCGGCTCGGCGCGGCGTTCACGGCGGCCAACACCGTGGTGATCGGCGACTCGACGCGCGACGTGCAGGCGGCCAAGATCGGCGGGGCGGCCATGATCGGGGTGGCGTCCGGGCGGTCGATGGCGAGCGAGCTTCGCGAGGCCGGGGCCGACGTCGTGCTGCCCGACTTGTCCAACTCCTCCGAGGTGGTGGCGGCTGTGGCCGCCCTCACCTCCCCGGCCGGGCGCAAGGCGGGCTGAGCCGCCGCGGGAGCGCGTCGAGGAGGCGGGCGGGCCACGGGGCCGCGACCGCCGAGCCGGCGCCGCCGGGGTGTCCGATATTGATATGACCGCTTCAACAATATAAATCTGGATATAGTAGCTGGTCATGGACTTCGTCCGCCATCTTCGCTACTTCATCGCGGTGGCGGAGGACCTTCACTTCGGCAACGCCGCGATCCGGCTCGGCATGGCCCAGCCGCCGCTCAGCCAGCGCATCAAACGTCTGGAGGAGGAACTCGGCACCCGGCTGTTCGACCGCTCGGCCCGCCAGGTGCGCCTCACCGAGACCGGACGCGTGCTGCTGGCCGAGGCCCGCCAGATCGTCGCCCGCGTCGACCGGCTGCACGAGCTGGCCCGGCACGGCCAGGGCGCCGTGCTCAAGGTCGGCGTCCCGCCCGACCTGGCCGCCGCCGTGATCGCCGCGCTCATCGCCGGTTTCCGCGCCACCAACCCCGGTGTCCGCCTCGCGCCCGCCGAGATCTGGACCGCCGACCAGGTGACCGCCCTGGCCGAGGGCACGATCGACGTCGGCCTCGTCCGGCACCCGGTGTCCGCGCCCGGCCTGCGGTTCGGGGAGACGCTGGTGCAGCTCCAGGGCGTGCTGCTGACCGCCGGCGACCCGCTGGCCGACGTCGGCGAGGTGCACCTGACCGACCTGGCCGGCCGCGACCTGCTGATGCCGCCGCAGGACGGCGAGCCGGCATGCACGCCGAGACGCTCTCGGAGTGCCGTCGCCACGGCTACGTGCCGCCGCAGGTGCACGAGGGCGCCGGGCTCGGGCTCGTGCTGGCGGGCGCGGCCGTGGCGTTCGCGCCCAAGGTCGAGATCGCGGGGCTGGCGTGGCGGCCGCTGCTGGGCTCGCCGATCGCATGCCGGATCTCCACGGCCCGGCGCGCGGCGACGGACCCCGTCGGCGACACCGTCGGCGACACCGTCGCCGAGTTCTCGGCCGTGGCCGTACGCACGTTGAAGGAGAGCGCCGGGATGACGGACGAGGGCGCCGTGCCCGCGCGGCGGATCAGCCGCAGGCCGGGGATGATGGCATGAGCCGTCCGGATTTCGCGACGCTCTTCCGGGTGGCGGGGGTCACCGGGTGGCTGTACGCGGCCGACCTCGACTCCGGGCAGGACGTCGGCCACGGCGCCGACGAGCCGCTGCCGACGGCGTCGATGTTCAAGGTGCCGCTGCTGGTCGAGTTCTGCCGGCAGGCAGACGCCGGGGCGCTCGACCCGGCCGGCCGGGTGACCGTGACGGCCGCCGACCGGGTGCCGGGTCCGACGGGGATCTCGGCGATGCTCGACGAGGTGACGATGTCGCTGCGCGACCTGGCGTACCTGATGATCGCGGTGAGCGACAACACCTCGGCCGACGTGCTGCTCGGGCGGGTGGGGATCGACGCGGTCAACGCCACGCTGGCCGGGTTCGGGCTGGAGACGACGCGGGTGACGCAGAGCGGCAGGGAGATGCACGAGAGCATGCGCAGGGACACCGGGCACGGCTGGCCGTACCTGGAACCTGACGACGTCGCGCGGCTCAGCGCGCTCGACCCCGCCCGCGGCAACCGCGGCACGCCGCGGGAGATGGCCCGGCTGTTCGGCCTGATCTGGCGGGACGAGGCCGCCTCGGCCGCGTCCTGCGCCTGGATGCGCGCGGTGTTCACCATGCAGGTCTGGCCGCACCGGCTGGCCTCCGGCTTCCCGTACGACGACGTCGCGGTCAGCGGCAAGACCGGCACGCTGCCGACACTGCGTACGGAGTCGGGGGTGGTCGAGTATCCCGACGGCCGCCGCTACGCCGTCGCGGTCTTCACCCGCTCCTTCAGCACCGCGCTCAACCAGCCGCGGGCCGACGCGGTGATCGGCACGGCCGCGCGTATGGCGGTGGACCACCTACGGCGATAGCTAGTTATGTGGAGGGTACAGGTATGACTCTCCATTGATCGGGCGACAGGATGGGGCACATGGTTGCTGAGGGTGAGCTGCTCTGGGAGCCGGGCGACGAGGTGGTGGCGCGGGCCAGGCTGACCCGCTATCTGGAGTGGCTGGGGCGGCCGGGCGAGCCGTACGAGGACGTGTGGAGGTGGTCGGTCGAGCGGCCCGCGGAGTTCTGGGGGTCGGTCTGGGACTACTTCGAGGTGATCGGGGAGCGCGGCGACGGGCCCGTCCTGTCCGGGACGATGCCGGGAGCCATGTGGTTCGCGGGCAGCTCGATCAACTACGCCGAGAACGCCCTGCGGCGCACCGCGGGCACCGCCGTGGTCTTCGTGTCGGAGGACGGCGCCCGCCAGGAGCTGACCTGGGCCGAGCTGCGCGACGAGGTCGCCAGGGTGCGGGCCGGGCTGGTCCGGCTCGGCGTCGAGCGCGGCGACCGGGTGGCCGGCTACCTGCCGAACATCCCGCAGGCCCTGATCGCGTTCCTCGCCACCGCCTCGCTGGGCGCGATCTGGTCGGCGGGCTCGCCCGACTTCGGGGTGCCGAGCGTCGTCGACCGGTTCCGGCAGATCGAGCCCAAGGTGCTCATCGCCGTCGACGGCTACCACTACAACGGCAAGAGCTACGACCGCTCGGCCGCGGTCAACGAGATCGCCCACGCGCTGCCGTCGCTGCGGGCGACCGTGTGGATCCCGTACCTGTCGGCCGCGGCGGAGGGGCTGCCGCCGCAGCTGGCCGAGCCCGCGCCCGCGCGCGCCGAGGCGGTGCCGCACGGCGAGGTGATCGGCTGGGAGGGGCTGCGGGCCGAGGAGGGGCCGCTGGAGTTCGAGCGGGTGCCGTTCGACCACCCGCTGTGGATCCTCTACTCCAGCGGCACGACCGGCCTGCCCAAGCCGATC
Source organism: Nonomuraea sp. (assembly GCA_036276095.1). Lineage (GTDB taxonomy): Bacteria > Actinomycetota > Actinomycetes > Streptosporangiales > Streptosporangiaceae > Nonomuraea. The sequence goes on from DASUCK010000170.1 coordinate 3,280, forward strand.
GTGCACGGCCACGGCGGCGTCGTGCTGGAGCACCTGAAGTCGCTCTCCTTCCACCAGGACCTCGGCGCGGGCGATGTGTTCTTCTGGTACACCACCACCGGCTGGATGATGTGGAACTACCTCATCGGCGCCCTGCTGGTGGGGGCCACGCCGGTGCTCTACGACGGCGCGGCCACGCATCCGTCGCCGGCCGCGCTGTGGCGGATCGCCGCCTCGGAGGGGGTGACGTACTTCGGGGTCGGGGCGCCGTACATCATGGCCTCGTCGAAGGCGGGCGTGCGCCCGGAGGGGCTGGAGCGGCTGCGCGGGGTCGGCTCGACCGGGTCGCCGCTGCCGCCCGAGGGGTTCGCGTGGGTGGCCGAGCGGCTGCCGGGCACGCCGGTCGGGTCGTTCTCCGGCGGCACCGACGTGTGCACCGGGTTCGTCGGCGCCACGATGCTCCACCCGATCCGGGCGGGGATCATCCCGTGCCGGTCGCTGGGGGCGAGGGTGGAGTCGTACGACCCGGCGGGCAAGCCGGTCGTCGGCGAGGTGGGCGAGCTGGTGCTGACCGGGCCGATGCCGTCGATGCCGGTGATGTTCTGGAACGACCCCTCCGGGGAGCGGTACACCGAGAGCTACTTCGACGTCTACCCCGGCGTGTGGCGGCACGGCGACTGGATCAAGATCAACGAGGACGGCAGCTGCGTGATCTACGGCCGCTCCGACTCCACACTCAACCGGGGCGGCGTGCGCATGGGCACCAGCGAGTTCTACCGGGTGGTCGAGCGGTTCGAGGAGGTCGCCGACAGCCTGGTGATCGACACCGGCCAGCTGGGCAAGGACGGCGAGCTGCTCCTGTACGTGACCCTCGCCGAGGGAGCCGCGTACACGGAGGAACTGGAGCGCCGGCTGTGCGACGCGCTGCGGACCGAGCTGTCGCCCCGGCACGTGCCGAACGAGATCCGCGTCGTCCCCGGCATCCCCCGCACCCTGTCGGGCAAGAAGCTGGAGGTCCCGGTACGCAAGATCCTGCTCGGCACGCCGGTGGAGCAGGCGGCCAACCCGGACGCCATGGCCAACCCGGAGGTGCTGCGGCACTTCTGGCCGCGCTCCTGAGCAACTGGAGGCATTGACGCCCCGCCACTCGGTGATCTACGGTCCTCCCACCGATTAAAACGATTTTGCCGGGAGCCGCGGCAATGGAGGACCCTCCCGTTCTGTCCCTCTCGCAGGTCAGCAAGGCGTTCGGCGCGGTCCGCGCCGTCCGCGAGGTCTCTCTGGACTTGTACGCCGGCGAGGCGCACGCCCTCGCCGGCGAGAACGGCGCGGGCAAGTCGACGATCGTGAAGCTCCTCTCCGGCGTGCACCGGCCGGACTCGGGGCGGATCCTGCTCGACGGCGAGCCGGTCGAGTTCGCCGGCCCCGCGGACGCGCAGCGGGCCGGGGTCGCGGTGATCTACCAGGAGCCGACCCTGTTCCCCGACCTGTCCGTCGCCGAGAACATCTTCATGGGCCGCCAGCCCCGCGCCCGCTTCGGCATCGACCGGCGGGCCATGCGGGCGGCCGCCGCCGACCTGTTCGGCCGGCTCGGCGTGCACCTCGACCCCGACCGGCCGGCCCGCGGCCTGTCCATCGCCGACCAGCAGCTCGTCGAGATCGCCAAGGCGCTCTCGCGGCGGGCCCGGGTCCTGGTCATGGACGAGCCCACGGCCGCGCTGTCGGGCCGGGAGGTCGCCCGGCTGTTCGGCGTGGCCGAGGCACTCCGCGAGCAGGGGTGCGCGCTGCTGTTCATCTCCCACCGGCTGGAGGAGATCTTCGAACTGTGCCGGCGGGTGACCACCCTGCGGGACGGCGCCCTCGTGGCCGGCGACCTGACCGCCGACCTCACCCCGGACGACCTCGTACGCCGCATGGTCGGCCGCGAGCCGGCCGCCCTGTTCCCCAAGCAGGACACGGCCGCCGGACAGGTCGCGCTCAGCGTGCGCCGGCTCACCCGCGAGGGCGTCTTCACCGACGTGTCGTTCGACGTGCGCCGGGGCGAGATCGTCGCGCTGGCCGGGCTGGTCGGGGCCGGGCGCAGCGAGGTCGCCAGAGCCGTGTTCGGCATCGACCGATGGGACGCCGGCAGCGTCGAGGTCGACGGGAGACGGCTGCGGCCCGGCAGCCCGACGGCGGCGATGGCGGCCGGGCTGGCGCTCGTACCGGAGGACCGGCGGCAGCAGGGGCTGGTCATGGACCTGTCGATCGAGCGCAACGTCGGGCTCGCCGGGCTGGCGTCCCTGCGCAGGGGGCCGCTCGTCTCGCGGCCGGCCGAGCGGGCGCGGGCCAGGGACTGGGCGGTGCGGCTGCGGCTGAAGTTCGCCCGGCTCGCCGATCCGGTGAACGTGCTGTCCGGCGGCAACCAGCAGAAGGTCGTGCTGGCCAAGTGGCTGTCGCGCGAGCCGTCGGTGCTCATCGTGGACGAGCCCACGCGCGGGATCGACGTGGGCACCAAGGCCGAGGTGCACCGGCTGCTGTCGGAGCTGGCCGGCAGCGGCGTGGCGGTGCTGATGATCTCCTCCGAGCTGCCCGAGGTGCTGGGGATGGCCGACCGGGTGCTCGTCATGCGCGAGGGCCGGCTGGTGGCCGAGCTGGACCGCGCGACGGCGACCGAGGAGACCGTGATGGCCGCCGCCACCGGAAGGAGCGCCGCATGACGACGACCGCGGCTCGTACCGGGACCGTGCGGCGAAACGGCGGGCGGCGGCTCGTCGACCGGGTCGCTCGGGTGCGGGAGCTGGGCATCGTGGTGGCGCTCGGCGCGCTGTTCGGCGTCACCGGCGCGGTGAACCCGAGCTTCCTCACCTACGCCAGCATCCGTGACATCCTGCTCAACTCCGCCATCGTGGCCATGCTCGCCGTCGGCCAGACCCTCGTGGTGATCACCAGAAACGTGGACCTCTCGGTCAGCTCCGTGGTCGGCCTGTCGGCGTTCGGGGGCGCGCTCGTCCTGGCCGACCTCCCGAGCGTGCCCATCCCCGTCGTGATCGCCGGCTGCGTGGCGCTCGGCGCGGCCTGCGGCGCGCTCAACGGCCTGCTGGTCGGCGCGGCCAAGGTCCCCGCCCTGGTCGCCACCCTCGGCACCCTGTACGCCTTCCGCGGCATCGACTACGCCTGGGCCGGCGGCCGGCAGGTGAACGCCGCCGACATGCCCGACGCGTTCCTGTCGCTGGGCACGAGCGCGGTGCTCGGCGTGCCGCTGCTCGCGCTGGCCGCCCTGGCCGTGCTCGTGGTCGTCGGCTGGATGCTGCGCAACCTGCGCTCCGGCCGCGAACTGTACGCCATCGGCTCCAACCCCGAGGCCGCGGTGCTGGCCGGCATCCGGGTGCGCCGCCGCGTCCTCGCCGCGTTCGTCGCCAACGGCGCCCTGGCCGGCCTCGCCGGGGTCATGTGGGCGGCCCGCTTCGGCACCGTGGACGCCACCGTGGCGACCGGCAAGGAACTCGACGTGATCGCCGCCGTGGTGGTCGGCGGCGTGGCCATCTTCGGCGGCAGCGGCACCGTGTACGGCGCGGCGCTGGGCGCGCTGCTGCTGGCCGGGATCACGAGCGCGCTGGCGGTGCTCCGCGTGGACGCGCTGGCCCAGACCGCGATCAACGGCGCCCTGCTGATCGCCGCCATCGTCCTCGACCGCCTGCTCGCCCTGCGCGTGGCCGCCGCACTCCGCCGCCGGAGGTTCCACGATGAGAACTGACCTCGCCCGCCGCTGGGAGGGCCTGATCCTCGTGCTCCTCGCCGGCGTCGCCGGCTGGGCGGCGCTCGGCGTGGACGGGTTCGCCAACGGCTCCAACGTCTCCTTCCTCCTGCTCGACACCACCGAGATCGCGCTCATGGCCCTGACCATGACGCTCGTCATCGTGGCGGCCGAGATCGACCTGTCCGTGGCCTCCACGCTCGGGCTGTCCTGCGCCGTGCTCGGCTGGCTGTGGAACGCCGGCCTGCCGATCGAGGCGATCATGCCGGTCTGCCTGCTGGTCGGCGCGCTGTGCGGCGCGTGCAACGGCCTGCTCGTCACCCGGCTCGGCCTGCCGTCGCTGGCGGTCACGATCGGCACGTTCGCGCTGTTCCGCGGCCTGGCGTACGTGATCCTCGGCGACCAGGCGGTGGCCGACCTGCCGCCGGCCTACACCGGCCTGGCGACGTCCTCGATCGGGCCGGTCCCGCTGATGACGGTGCTGGTCGCGGTGCTCGCTGCGGTGGCGGCCACGGTGCTGCACGCCACCGGGCTCGGCCGGTCGATCTTCGCGCTCGGCTCGAACGTCGAGGCCGCGTACTTCTCCGGCGTCCGCGTCAAGCGCATCACGTTCTGGCTGTTCGTGGCCTCCGGGGTGATGGCCGCGCTGGCGTCGCTGGTCTACACGTTCCGGTACGCCAGCGCCCGCGCCGACAGCGGCACCGGGCTGGAGCTGGCCGTGGTCGCGGCGGTGCTGCTCGGCGGGGTGTCGATCTTCGGCGGCCGGGGCACGCTGCCCGGGGTCCTCATGGCGGTGCTCCTGCTGGGCGTCGTCCGCAACGCCCTGATCCTCGCGGACGTGGCCAACGAGGTGCTCAACTTCGTGACGGGCCTGCTGCTCGTCGCATCCGTGCTGGCGCCGAACCTGGGGGCGTTCTGGCGGCGGCGCACATCACCACAAGTGGAAGGGAAGTCCGTTCGATGACAACGCGTACCCCCTGGCGTCGTACCGCTCTCCTCCCGGGGCTCGTTGCCGGGCTCGTCCTGCTGACCGCCGCGTGCGGCGGCACCACCAGGAGCGACGTGCAGCAGCAGCAGTCCTCCGCTCCGGCCGCCACCGCCGCGTCGTCGGCGGCGGCCGACCCGAACGCGCCGCTCAAGCAGGGGCTGAAGATCGCCTTCCTGCCGAAGCAGGTCAACAACCCCTACTTCACGATCGCCGACAACGGCGGGATCGAGGCCGCCAAGGAGTTCGGCGGCGAGGGCAAGGAGGTCGGGCCGTCCGACGCCAGCGCGTCCTCGCAGGTGTCCTACATCAACACGCTCATGCAGCAGCAGCAGGACGCCATCGTCATCTCCGCCAACGACCCGAACGCCGTCGTGCCCGCGCTCAAGCAGGCCATGGCCGCCGGCATCAAGGTCGTCAGCTACGACTCCGACACCGCGCCCGACGGCCGGCACGTGTTCGTCAACCAGGCCGGCGCCGAGGACCTCGGCCGCACCGAGGTGCACCTCCTGGCCGAGCAGGTCGGGCACAAGGGCAAGATCGCCATCCTGTCCGCCACGCCGAACGCGACCAACCAGAACACCTGGATCGAGTTCATGAAGGACGAGCTCAGCAAGCCCGAGTACAAGGACATGGAGCTGGTCAAGGTCGCCTACGGCAACGACGACGACCAGAAGTCGTTCACCGAGACGCAGGGCCTGCTGCGCTCGTACCCGGACCTGGCCGGGATCATCTCGCCCACCACCGTGGGCATCGCGGCGGCGGCCCGCTACCTGTCGGACTCGCCGTACAAGGGCAAGGTCAAGCTGACCGGGCTCGGCACGCCGAACCAGCTCCGCACGTTCGTCAAGGACGGCACCATCGAGGCGTTCGAGCTGTGGAACCCGGCCGACCTCGGCTACCTGGCCTCGTACGCGGTCGCGGCGCTGGTGTCCGGGCAGATCATCGGCGTGGAAGGCGAGAAGTTCAAGGCCGGGAAGCTCGGCAAGTACACGATCGGGGCGAAGGGCGAGGTGCTGCTCGGCAAGCCGACCGTCTTCGACAAGGACAACATTGACGATTTCGACTTCTGACCCCCTCTGGCCCGTCTGACCTGGGCGCGACCGCTGCGCGGCACGACCAGGCCCGTCTCGTACGCGGCGACGACCGCCTGCGTCCTGTCGCGCAGCCCCTGGTCAGCGACCGCGGGCGGCCAGCTTGCGGTGTGCTGGGGAGCGCAGCACCCTGGTCGCCTCCTCCGCCGACGCGGCGGGCGCAGCGGGCAACGCCCCGCGCTCCTGCTTGAGTGTCAGCAGCCGGGTGACGGACT
>DASUCK010000171.1:0-10381 GCA_036276095.1 Nonomuraea sp.
CGAATAGTGACGCCCGAAAAGTCGCGTCCGTAACAAACGCCCGCGCGCAACGCCCGCAACAAAAGCCCTGAGCAACGCCGGCAACGAACGCTCGTGAGCAATGCCGAGCACCGTCCGCGAACTGCGCCCGCGAGCTACGTCATGCGCGGCCGGTGGGCCGCATTTCCCGCGATGTGGTGTGCGCACCGCTCTGATCGTTTCGCCGGCCCATGCTCCGCCGGCCCTCCTCCGCGCCCGCGGGCGGCCCTGTCGTCGCGCCAGGGGCGGCCGAGGCCAGGTGCTCAGCCGGCGAGTGGGACGTTCACCGGCAGCTGGGGCTGGCCGGGGACCCCCAGAAGGTCTTCCACCGTGGCGACGAACGTCTCCGCCTCGGCCATGATCTCGTCGGCGTCGGCCGCGCTGATCCTGCCGACCATGCCCGCCTCCGCGGCGGCCCGCTTGGCGGCGCTCACCGAGAAGTAGGCGGCCCATTCGGCCAGGTGGGGCTCGGCTTCGGGGAGCAGCTCCCATGCGCTGCGCAGCCGTCGCCTGCGCCCTTCCATCGGACGGGGACGAGCGGCCAGCATCGCCGCGGCCGCACGGAGAGCCGCCAGGTGGGCGGCCACATATCGGGACGCCGGGGTGCGAGCGGCGCTCGCCTCCGCCAGGCAGGAACGCGAGTCAGTCAGGTGTGCCCGAACCGCAGCCGACAGCCGGGGCCCGGGTGTGTCTCTAGGCCGTGGTGCCATCTTTGCGCGCCTCCTTGGAGTCGTGGGCGGCTGCCGGCGTCTCCGCCGGCGGAGCCAAGACTTGCAGACGCCACCGACAATTCCGCCGGGCTGGCCGGACGAGGAGCTTCCCCTCTCCCCGTCCGGCCAGGACACGCCCGCTCGTCTCCGCCGACGACGAGGACGTGCCCTTCGCCCTCGGAGCCCGGCCACGGGGCTCGCTTGGGGAAGCGAGCGGCCCGCGGCCAGGCCCTGGCGACGGTGAGCCGCGAGCCTCACCGTCACCAGGTCGAACATAATTTCGATCACGCCTCATGTCAATCCGTTCCACGAACATAGGTTCGATGACCTTGAACGGAAACGACCGCGCGGGGAGCCACAGCGCCAAGCCGTCGCCGCACGGTCGGAGTGCGGCGACGGCGGGCGGTTCAGAGCCGCGTGGACGGGATCAGGACGACGTGGAGATGGCTCCGGAGGGGCACAGGGTGACCGCGCGCCGGACGCCCTCCTCCAGGTCCGCCGGCACCTCCCCGGACTGCAGCAGCACCACCGTGCCTTCGTCCTCGTCCTGGTCGAACACCTGCGGCACCGTGAGCGCGCACATGCCCGCCCCGACGCACACCGACGTGTCTGCCTTGACTTCCATGGTGACCTACCAAGTGACTGGGAGGCGGTGCACTCCGTAGATGCTCATGTCCGACCGCATCGGCACCGCCTCGGGCGTTACGGCCAAGCGTAGGCCAGGAAAGCGGCGCAGCAGCGCAGGGTAGGCGATGCGCATTTCGATGCGGGCCAGCTGCTGGCCGAGGCACTGGTGGATGCCGTGCCCGAAGCTCAGGTGGCCGCTCGCGGGCCGGGTGACGTCGAGCGTGTCGCCGCCGGGGAAGCGCTCGGGGTCGCGGTTGACGGTGGGCAGGTGGAGGCCGACCATCTCGCCCGCCTTGACGAGGTTGCCCTCGATCTCGACGTCCTCCAGCGCGAGCCGGAAGGGCCCGAGGTGGATGATCGTGAGGTACCGCAGCAGCTCCTCGACGCCGTTCTCGACCACCGCCGGGTCGCGCATGGCGGCGAGCTGGCCGGGGTCGGTGAGCAGCGCGTACGTCCCCAGCCCCAGCATGTTCGCGGTCGTCTCGTGCCCCGCGATCAGCAGCAGGGACGCGACCCCGACGAGTTCCTCGTCGTCGAGCTCCCCGCCCTCGATGAGCCCGCCGAGCAGGTCGTCGCCCGGCTCCTCGCGCTTGCGCCGCACGAGCCCGCCCAGGTACGCCATGACGTCGCCCAGCGCGACCAGCGCGTCCGCGGCCTTGGTCTCGAGGTTGAGCATGACCTTGGCGTCCTCCTGGAACCGCGCCCGGTCCTCGTACGGCACCCCGAGCAGCTCGCAGATCACCAGCGACGGGATCGGCAGCGCGAACGCCTGCACCAGGTCCGCGGGCGGGCCGGCGGCCGCCATGGCGTCGAGGCAGGCGTCGGTGATCTCGGCGATGCGGGGTTCGAGCATCTTCATCCTGCGTACGGTGAACTGCCCGGTGAGCAGTTTGCGGTAGCGGGTGTGCTCGGGCGGGTCGGTGCGCAGGAACATGCCCTTCGGCACCCGGAAGTCCTTATTGAGGTCCCGCCGGGAGGCGATCGGCGGGTGCATGTGGTCGGGCCGGTTGCTGAAGCGCGGATCGGCCAGCACGGCGCGGGCGGCCGCGTAGCCGGTGACCAGCCAGCCGACGTGGCCGTCGGCGTAGGTCATGCGGTGCATCGGCGCCCGCCGGCCCCGCTGGGTGAGCTGGTCGGGCGGGTCGAGCGGGCGCTGCCGGTCGATGGGAAGCGTGAGTTCGGACATGCCAGGGCTCCTTTCCGGTTCCGTGCCTCCAGAAAACCTCTAGCAGTGAAAAATTGCAATGAATGAAAAACCCAATGCCGTGCAGTATAGTTCGCGCATGGCAGGGCTGCGGGAGCGCAAGAAGCAGCGCACGCGCCGGGCGCTGATCGAGGCGGCGCTCCGGCTGTTCGAGGAGAAGGGCTACGCCGAGACCACGCTCGCCGAGATCGCCGCCGAGGCGGAGGTGTCGACGCGGACGTTCTTCAGCTACTTCGGCAGCAAGGAGGACCTCGTCTTCTACGACGGGCCCGAACGCCTGGCCAGGGCGCAGGCGCTGGTGGCGGGCCGCAGGCCCGGCGAGCGGCCGACCGCGCTGCTGCTCAGGCTGATCAACGCCAGCCTCGACTGGGCGAGCCAGGGCGGCGAGCTGACCAGGGAGGAGGCCGAGCTGCGCATGCAGCTCGTCATGACCGAGCCGGCGCTGCAGGGGCGGGCGCTGCTGGAGCTGTTCGACACGCAGCTGAAGCTCGCCGCGGCGCTGCGGGCCTCCTACGCCGACGAGCTCGACGAGGTGGAGGCCGCGGCCGCGGTCGGCGCGCTGGTCGGCGCGGTCAAGCTGGCCGTGATCGCCAACCTCGACCACGACCGTTCGATGCCCGAGATCTGGGCGACCGCCCGCCGGGCGGCGGAGCTGGCGCTGGGCGGGCTGCGCTCGCTCGACGAGCGGGCCGGTTCCCGGTTGCGCTCCGAGCCGCCGGGGATGGCAAGCTGAGTCCTCCAAGCCTGAGCCGAGAGGAGTGCTGCGCATGGCGCGAGTCGGTCTCGTCCTGCTGGCGCTGGGGCCGGTCCTGGCGGCGGCGTACGCGACCGTCGGCCGCGCGGCCGTCCTGGCCGCCGCGCGGGCGCAGACGGGCGGGCCGGGGTGGGAGGGCGGCCGGGTCGGCGCCGACGGGCTGACGGCGCTGGGCGCCGACGCCTGGCGGCTGGTCTGGTGGACCGCGCTGCTGGTGGGCGTGGTCGCGGCGGCCTACGTCGCGATCGGCGTGCTGCTGCGGCGGCGGGGCAGGGGCCGGGCGCTCCTGCTGGTCCTTTCGGGTTTCCTGATCCTCCCGTACGCGCTGGGCGTCGTGGCCGCCTTCGCCGACCCCGTACGCCTCCTGGCGCGCCTCTACGACTCCCCCGACTTCCTGGCCGGCATCCCGTCCTGGCAGCCGGCCACGGCCTTCCTGCTGCTCGCGGCCGGGCTGGCGCAGGCGGCCGGGCTGGCGCTGGCCCTGAGCCGGCGCGCGGCGGGCAAGGGCGCGCCCGCCGCGGCTCACTGACGAGCCGGGCGCCCGGCGGCCCGGACAGGCACGCCGCCGCCGGGTACGCGGGCGTTGTGCCGGACCGGCTCAGGGGCGCTTGAACGTGCCCCGCACGTGGACCGGGACACCCTTGCCGAGCAGGCCGGGCAGCTCCTGGGCGACGTTCATGGGCATGCGCACGCACCCGTGCGAGGCGGGGTAGAGCGGCACCGACAGCGCGCCGTGGAAGGCGATGCCGCCGTTGAAGAAGATCGGGTTGTAGAGCTCGCCGAGATACGACCTGTGCCAGCCGCTCACGCGCCACGTCGTCCGGTAGTTGCCGGCCGGCGTGGTGGCCGAGCCGCAGAACCGCTGCTCCTTGCCCTGCCACGTGGCGGTCTCGCAGTAGGGGACGCCGCTGCCGGACGAGACGTGGGTGATCAGCTCGACCCGGCCGCCGCGGTAGAGGACCATGATCTGCTTGGTGAGGTCGACCTCGGCCCTGGTCGGCTTGCCGTTCTTGACCAGCACCCTGGGGCGCTTCGGGATCTCCAGCGCCTCCCAGGTGCGCTTGGCGATCGTGCTGGTCGGCTTGATGCCGTTGACCTTCTGGAACGCCCACACCGCGGCCAGCGTGGTGCCGCCGTAGCGACCGTCGACCTTGCCGGGGCGGTAGCCCAGCTCGGCCAGCCGCTTCTGCATCCAAGTGACGGCCTTGCCCCTGGCGCCCAGCTTGAGTGTCTTGCGCGGGGCCACAGCGGTGTTGTCGCCGGGACCGACCGAAGGCGCGGACTGGGCGCCGCCGGCGGCGGTGCCCGGGGCGGCCGGCGCCGTCGTCAGAGGCGCCGTCGTCAGGGGTGCCGCCGGAGGTGCCGGTGCCGCGTGGGTACGTGGCGTCGGCTCGGTCGCGCAGCCCGAGAGCGCGACCGCGCCGGCCGTCAGCAGAGCAGCCATCCCGGGCAGCCGTTGAGACCTCACCCGTATCACCTCTCACGCCAGTCGAACAACCGATCAAAGGACCCTACACCAGTCACCATGAACGGGTAATCAAGCGGTCATTCTGTTTAGAGTGTCCCCATGTCTGAGAAGTTGCCTGGGCAGGCCGTCGTCGTGGCATCCGCGCTGCGCGAGCTGGGAGCGGCCGGGGAGATCGTCGTCCTGCCGGAGAAGGCGCCCACGGCCGCCACCGCCGCCGCCCAGCTGGGCTGCGAGGTCGGCGCGATCGCCAACAGCCTGATCTTCGACGCCGACGGCGCGCCGCTGCTGGTCCTGACCAGCGGGGCCCACCGCGTGAACACCGACCTCATCGCCCGTACGGCGGGCGCCGAGCGGGTCCGCCGGGCCACCCCCGAGTTCGTCAGGGCCGCCACCGGGCAGCCCATCGGCGGTGTCGCCCCGGTCGGCCATCCGGCCCCGGTACGCACCCTGGTGGACACCTGGCTGGGCAAGCACGAGGTGGTGTGGGCCGCCGGCGGCCACCCGCTGACGGTGTTCCCGACCACCTTCGACGAGCTCGTACGGATCACCGGGGGAACGCCGGCCGACGTCGAGTAGTGTGCGAAGGTGATCGAGTTTCGCGGAGCGGGCCCGGCCGAGTTCACCGAACGGCTGGAGACGGTGATCGGCGTCTACACGGCAGCCATGAACCCGCCCGAGGACCAGATCACCGGCCGCAAGACCATCATGCGAAACCACGCGACGTATCCCCATTTTCAGTGTTATTTCGCAGAATTCCGCAATTCGTCCCCTTCCCTGGACCCTCCGGAGAAACCTCAGGTCGCCGGCTTCGCGTACGGCTTCCGCGGCGCCCCCGGCCAGTGGTGGCACGACGTGGTGCTGCGCGCGCTGACCGAGCAGTCGGGCCGCGAGGTGGCCAACGCCTGGCTGGGCAACGCCTTCGAGCTGGCCGAGATCCATGTCCACCCCGACTACCAGGGCAAGGGCATCGGGCGAGCGATGATCAGGACGCTGTGCGCCGGCCGCCGCGAGCGCACGGCCGTCCTGTCCACCCACGACCAGCCCACGGCCGCCCGCCACCTCTACGCCAGCCTCGGCTTCACCGACCTGCTGACGACGTTCGTCTTCCCGGGCGGCTACGAGGAGTACGCGATCGCCGGCCGCCGTCTCCCCCTGCCCTGACCGGCCCCTCCGCGTGCCGGATCCGATCCATGGGGTTTGCCGTCGCATGACCCGGGGCATGATTGATGACGGAAAGTGACCGCACCCTTACTGTCCGACCACCGTCCCCTGGCCCGTCATCCGCCCGGTCCCCCTGCGGGCGGGTGACGGGCCCCCTTGTGTTCGCAAAGCCGCGTGCGACCGGGGGCCTTTCAGGCCGAGACGGGAACGTGCTCCAGCCGCTCGAACACCTCTCGGGACGCGCTGGAGCGGTTGAACGTGATGAAGTGGATGCCCGGCGCGCCCTCCGCGAGCAGCCGCCGGCACAGCTCGGCGCCGTGATCGATGCCCAGCCGCCGCACCGCCGCCGGGTCGTCGGCCACCGCCTCGAAGCGCGCCGCCACCTCCGGCGGGAACGGCGCCCCCGACAGCTGCTCCGACCGCGCGATGGTGCTCATCTGCGTCACCGGCATGACGCAGGGGATGATCGGCGTCTCGCACCCTCTGGCCGCCACCCGGTCGCGCAGCCGCAGGTAGTCTTCCGCGCGGAAGAACATCTGGGTGATCGCGTAGTCGGCCCCGGCCCGGCACTTCTGCACGAAGTATTCGGTGTCGGACTCGATGGACGGCGACCGCGGGTGCTTGTAGGGGAAGGCCGCGACGCCGACGCAGAAGTCACCCGACTGCCGGATCAGCCGCACCAGCTCCTCGGCGTAGAGCACGCCCTCGGGATGCCTGACCCACTCGCCGGTGGGGTCGCCGGGCGGGTCGCCGCGCACGGCCAGGATGTTGCGCACCCCGGCGTCGGCGAAGCGTCCGATCAGGTGGCGCAGCTCGCGGATCGAGTGGTTGACCGCCGTGAAGTGGGCCACGGGCGTGAGCGTGGTCTCGTGGGCGAGCCGCTCGACGATGCCGACCGTGCGGTCGCGATTGGAGCCGCCGGCGCCGTACGTCACGGAGACGAACGTCGGCCGCAGCGACTCCAGCTCCCTGATCGCCCGCCACAGCTGCCGCTCACCCTCGTCGGTCTTCGGCGGGAAGAACTCGAAGGAGAACGTGCGGCCGCCGGAGGCGAGCATGTCACGGACGGTGGGGACCCGATCGGGCCGTCTGGAGGATCGACCAAGCGCCATGGCCCAAGGCTACAGGTAACCCGCAGGAACTCCCCGGGCCCCGGCCGGAGCCGGACCCGGCCGGGCAACCGCCATGGCACGATCACCGCCATAACGGCATGAGCCGATAACAAGGTGCCTGCGCGTGCCCACTAGTCTCAAGGCATGACCATTGACGCCGCCGGCATGAGCACCCTCCGCACGCGGGTGGAGCGTGCCCTGGGCGAGTTCGTCGGACGGCAGCTGCCCTCCCCCGGCGACCCCGAGCTGGAGCCGCTGCGCGCGGCGGCCGAGGACCTGCTGGCCGGCGGCAAACGGCTGCGTCCGGCGTTCTGCTACTGGGGCTGGCGGGGCGCCGGCGGCACCGACGTGCCCGAGATCTTCACCGCCGCGGCCTCGTTGGAGCTGCTGCAGGCCAGCGCGCTCGTGCACGACGACGTGATGGACAAGAGCGACATGCGCAGGGGCATGCCGTCCGCCCACCGCCGCTTCCAGGCCGTGCACGAGAAGGCCGGCTGGCACGGCTCGGCCGAGCAGTTCGGCGAGGGCGCGGCGATCCTGCTGGGCAACCTGCTGCTGATCTGGTCGGGCGAGATGTGGCGCACGAGCGGCCTGCCGCCCGAGTCGCTCGCGGCCGCCCAGCCGGTGCACGACCACATGCGCACCGAGCTGATGTGCGGCCAGTACCTCGACCTGCTGGAGCAGGCCCACGGCGAGAACACGTACGAGTCGGCGCTGCGGGTGGCGCTGTTCAAGAGCGGCAAGTACTCGGTGGAGCAGCCCCTCCGGCTCGGCCTGGTGCTCGCCGCCAGGAAGCTGACGCCGTGGATGGACGACCTGTGCACCGGGTACGCCCGCCGCGTCGGCATCGCGTTCCAGCTGCGCGACGACATCCTCGGCGTGTTCGGCGACCCGGCCCGCACCGGCAAGCCGGCCAGCGACGACCTGCGCGAGGGCAAGCGGACGATGCTCGTGGCCCGCACCCTGGCGGCCGCGTCGCCCGGCGCGGCGAAGACCGTGCGGCGGCTGCTCGGCGATCCCGGGCTCGATGAGCGCGGGGTGACCACGCTGCGCTCCATCATCGAGGACACCGGCGCGCTCCAGGAATGCGAGGACCTCATCGCCGGCTACCTCGCCCAGGCGCTGTCGGCCCTCGACGAGGCCCCCGTCACGGCCGAGGCCCGTACGGCGCTGACCGAGCTGGCCATCGCGGCCACCACCCGCAAGACCTGAGGCGCCGGCGGGCCCGACCCCGAGCGGCCCTCCGTTCAGCCGGAGCCGGCCGCCAGGCGCTTGGCGAACTCGGCGGCGGCCGCGCCGGGGTCGTCGGCGTCGGTGACGGCGCGCACGACCACCACCCTGGTCGCTCCGTACGACATGACCTCGTCCAGGTTGGCGAGGTCGATGCCGCCGATCCCGAACCACGGCCGCGTGGTGCCCAGCGACGCCGCGTGGCGGAGCAGCGGCGGGCCGGGGGCCACCCGGCCGGGCTTGGTCGGCGTGGGCCAGACCGGCCCGCAGCAGAAGTAGTCGACGCCCTCCTCCGCCGCCGCGGCGGACGCCTCGGCGGCGGAGTGGGTGGACCGTCCGATGACGATGTCGTCGCCGAGTATCTCTCGCGCGACCGTCACGGGAAGGTCGTCCTGCCCCAGGTGGAGCACGTCGGGCCGGGCGGCGTAGGCGATGTCCGCCCGGTCGTTGACGGCGAGCAGCTTGCCGTGCCGGTCGCAGGCGTCGCGGAAGACCTCCAGGAGCGCGAGTTCGTCGCGTGCCTCCAGGCCCTTCTCCCGCAGCTGGATGATGTCGACGCCGCCGGCCAGCACCGAGTCGAGGAACTCCGCGAGGTCGCCGCGGTCGCGGCGGCCGTCGGTGCAGAGGTAGAGGCGGGCCTCAGAAAGCGAGAGCCTGGGCACGCCGCTTGACCTCGGTGTGACGGCCGGCCTTGATCGCCTCGATGGGCGACCCCGGCAGCGAGTCGTCAGGGGTGAAGAGCCAGCGCAGCGACTCGACGTCGTCGTAGCCGGCGTCCTGCAACACGGTCAGTGTGCCGGGCAGGCCCTTCATCACGTCCTTTCCGTCGAGGAACACCGCGGGCACCTGCGGCCCGCCGCTGCCTTCCCGGCGGACGCCGAGCAGCTTGTGGTCCTTGAGGAGTTGCTTGGCCCGGCCGATCGAAAGCTCAAGGCGCTGGGCCACTTCGGGGAGCGTCAGCCACTCGTCCACGAGTTGCTCGGTCTCCCGGTCGATCTGTGCAACAGAAAGCGTCACGAAACCACAACTACCACATGCCGTGCTTGCTCAAACAACACAATCCCGTAGGGACACTTCTGGATCTACCAGGCGTTCCGCGTCGAGCCGGTGGCCCCCGGCGATCATCCTACGCCCCTGGACGAGATCCCGCGGACGGTCCACGGCCAGCACCGCGGCGAGGGTGTCGCCGGCGGTGAGCCAGACGGCCGACCACTTGCCCGCCGGGTCGCCCCGGTAGAGCAGGCGCTCGCCCGCGGGGTGGTGGCCGGCGTACTGGACCATGTGCCCGAACTGCTCCGACCAGAAGTACGGCACCGGGTCGTAGACCGCGTCCTCCCCCAGCAGGGTCGCGGCGGCGACGTCGGGGGCGTTGAGCGCGGTGTCCCAGTGTTCGACCCTGAGCCTCGTCTGGAAGCGGCGCGACCACCAGGCGGCGCAGTCGCCCACCGCGACGGTGTGCGGCAGGGAGGCGCGCAGGTGCTCGTCGACGACGACGCCGTTGTGCAGGTCGAGGTCGGCGCCCGCGAGCCACTCGACCGCCGGACGTACGCCGATGCCGGTGACGACCACGTGGGCCGCGACGAACTCGCCGTCCACCAGCTGCACGCCGCCCTCCTCCACCGACCTGACCATGGTGCGGAGGCGCAGGTCGATGCCGTCGTACCACGGCATGGTGCGGGCGCCGATCTCGGCGCCGACGGCGGTCGCGAGCGGCGCGGCGGCGGCCTCGATCACGGTGACGGCGCAGCCGGCGCGGCGCGCGGCGGTGGCCACCTCGGCGCCGATCCAGCCGGCCCCGATGATCGCCACCCGGGCGCCGGGCACGAGCACCGCCCGCAGCTCGTGGGCGTCGTCGAGAGTGCGCAACACGTGCTGGGGGCCGTCGCCGGGCAGCGTGATCGGGTCGGCGCCGGTGGCGATCACCAGGCCGTCGTAGGCGAGCTCGCCCTCGGTCGTCTCGACCACGCCCTCGCGCAGCGCCTTCGCGGCGACGCCCGGGCGGAAGGCGACGTCGAGCGCGGTCAGGTCGGTGTCGACGAAGCTCGTGTCGGCGGTGCCGGCCAGGACGCTCTTCGACAGCGGCGGGCGGTCGTAGGG
>DASUCK010000172.1:0-3996 GCA_036276095.1 Nonomuraea sp.
CCGCGGCTGGATGGAGGGCACCGCGGGCAACCTCTCCACCCGGGTGGACGGCGACCGGGCGCTGATCACCGCGAGCGGGCTCAGCAAGGGCGAGCTGACCCCCGACGACGTGGTGCTCGTTGACGCGGCCACCGGCCGGCCGGTCGACCCGGACGGCCGCCGGCCCTCGGCGGAGACCTGCATCCACGCCGCCCTCTACCGCGTCTTCCCCGACTGCGGGGCGGTCGTGCACGCCCACTGCCCGTACGCGACGGCCGTGTCGGCGACCGCGGCCCGCGCCGGCTCGTGGAGCGTGCGCTTCGCCGGTTTCGAGATCATCAAGGGCTTCGGCCTCGCCGACCCCGGCCAGGTCACGGTGCCGGTGTTCCGCAACTGGGCGGACGTGCCCCGCATCGCCGACGACGTCGCCCGCCACTACGCCCGCCCCGGCGCTCGGCCTGACGCCCGCCCCGGCGCGGACCCCGCCCCGGTGTTCCTCATCGAGCACCACGGGGCGACCGCCTGGGGGCCGACGCTGGAGATCGCCCGCAACCGGCTGGAGTGCCTGGAGGCGCTCTGCCGGCTCCACCTGCTCACCTCACCGAAGGACCACCCATGACGATCCTGCAGATCATGGCGGCAGAAGGAGCGGAGGTGCTCCTGCGCACCGACGACCCCGGACGCGTCGGGCACGAGCTCGCCCCGCACGGCGTCCGCTTCGAACGCTGGGCGGCCGCCCGCGACCTCGCCCCCGCCGCCGGTCCGGACGAGGTGCTCGCCGCCTACCGGGCCGAGGTGGACCGGATCCGCGACACCGGCGGCTACACCCTGGTCGACGTCGTCCGGATGGGTCCCGACGATGCCGACCCCGAGTGGCCCGCCAAGGCCCGCGCGGCCAGGGAGAGGTTTCTCAGCGAGCACCGGCACGACGAGGACGAGGTGCGCTTCTTCGTCGCCGGCCGCGGCTGCTTCTACCTGCACCTGGGAGACGAGGTCCACGCCGTCGTCTGCGAGGGCGGCGACCTGCTGTCGGTGCCGGCCGGCACCCGCCACTGGTTCGACATGGGCGCCCGGCCGGAGTTCTGCGCCATCCGGTTCTTCCAGAAGGAGGACGGCTGGGTGGGGGACTTCACCGGCGACCCCATCGCCTCCACCATCCCGTACCTCGACGAGCTCATGGCCCCCGTCCCATGATCCGCGCCGTGGTGGTGGACGTCGAGGGGACCACCAGCTCGCTCGGCCACGTGCGCGAGATCCTGTTCCCGTACGCCAGGGAGCGGGTCTCGGCGTGGGTGCGGGCGGCCGGTCCCGGCGTCCCCGAGATCCTGGACCAGGTGCGCGCGTTCGCCGGGCGTCCGGACGCCGGCGCGGCGGAGGTCGCCGCCATCCTGGGCGACTGGATCGACCGCGACGTCAAGGCCGCCCCGCTCAAGGACCTCCAGGGGCTCATCTGGGAGGCGGGGTTCGCCGCCGGCGAGCTGACCGCGCACGTCTACGACGACGTGCCGCCCGCCCTGCACGCCTGGACGGGCGCCGGGCTGCGGATCCACGTGTACTCCTCCGGGTCGGTCCTGGCCCAGCGCCTGTGGTTCAGGAACACCCGGCACGGGGACCTGCTGCCGTACTTCGCCGGGCATTTCGACATCACCACGGCGGGCCCCAAGCGCGAGCCAGGCTCCTACCGGCGCATCGCCCACACGCTGGCGCTCCACCCGCCGGAGCTGGTGTTCCTCTCCGACTCCCGCGCGGAGCTGGACGCGGCCCGCGCGGCGGGCCTGCGCACCGTCGGCGTGAGCCGCCCCGAGGACGGCTCGCCGGACACCGGCGATCATCCCGCCGTCACCGGGTTCGACCGGCTCCACCTTTCGGGACTGCGGATCGAGGTGCCCGATGTCGCCTGAGGCGCTGGCCACCCGGCTGCGGGGCTTCGGCTCCACGATCTTCGCCGAGATGACCCGGTTCGCCGAGCGCACCGGGGCGCTCAACCTCGGCCAGGGCTTCCCCGCCGAGGACGGCCCGCCGTTCCTGCTCGCCGCCGCGCGGGAGGCCATCTCCTCGGGGCTCAACCAGTACCCGCCCTGCCCCGGCCTGCCGGAGCTGCGCGCCGCCGTCGCCGAGCAGCGCGCGGCCGACCACGGCACCCCGTACGACGCGGACGCCGAGATCGTGGTGACCGCCGGGGCGACGGAGGCGCTGGCCGCCGCGCTCATCGGGCTGTGCGAGCCCGGCGACGAGGTCGTCCTGTTCGAGCCCTACTACGACTCCTACGCCGCCGGCATCGCGATGGCCGGCGGGCGGCGCGTCCCGGTGCTGCTGCGCCCGGACGGCGACCGGTTCTCCTTCGACCCCGGCGAGCTGCGCCGGGCGATCTCGCCGCGCACCCGCGTCCTGCTGTTCAACAGCCCGCACAACCCCACCGGCAAGGTCTTCACCGGGGAGGAGCTGCGGGAGATCGCCGCGCTCTGCGTCGAGCACGACCTGATCGTGATCGCCGACGAGGTGTACGAGCACCTCACCTACGACGGCGCCGCCCACGTGACCCCGGCCGCGCTGCCCGGCATGCGCGAGCGCACCCTGGTGATCTCCTCGGCCGGCAAGAGCTTCAACGTCACCGGCTGGAAGGTGGGCTGGGCCTGCGGCCCCGCGCGGCTGGTCACCGCGGTCCGCACGGCCAAGCAGTTCCTGACGTTCGCCTCCGGCACCCCGTTCCAGGCGGCGGTGGCCGCCGGGCTGCTCGCCCGCCGGCCGTGGCTGGCCGAGCTGCGCGCCGGGCTGACCCGGCGGCGTGACCTGCTCGCCGGCGCGCTCGCGGAGGCGGGGGTGCGGACGTACGCGTGCGAGGGCACGTACTTCCTCCAGCTGGACTCCCGGTCGCTGGGCTACGCCGACGGCGAGCGGCTGTGCGCCGACCTGGCGCCGCGGGCCGGGGTGGTGGCGATCCCCAGCGTCGCCTTCTACGACGACAAGCCGGCCGGCCGCCCGCTGGTCCGGCTCGCGTTCTGCAAGCAGGAGGAGATCCTCCGGGAGGCCGCGGCCCGCCTGGCGGGCTTCGCCGCGGCCACTCTGACGAGCACGAAGGGCTGATCATGACCGAACCCACCGCGGAGATCGGGATCATCGGCGGGAGCGGGTTCTACTCGCTGCTCGACGACGCCCGCGAGATCGGGATCCGCACCCCGTACGGCGACCCGTCCGACCCGCTCACCCTCGCCGAGGTCGCCGGCCGCAGGGTGGCGTTCGTCCCGCGGCACGGGCGCGACCACCGGCATCCGCCGCACCGCATCAACTACCGGGCGAACCTGTGGGCGCTGCGGTCGGTCGGCGTGCGCCAGGTCCTCGCGCCCTGCGCGGTCGGGTCGCTGCAGCCCGAGCTGGGCCCAGGCGTCGTGGTGGTGCCCGATCAGCTGGTCGACCGGACCAGCGGCCGCGCGCAGACGTACTACGACGTCTCGGCCGTGCACGTGCCGTTCGCCGACCCGTACTGCCCGGCGGGGCGCGGCTCGGTGCTGGACGCGGCCGCCGGGAGCGGTCAGGACTGCGTGGACGGCGGGACGATGGTCGTGATCGAGGGCCCGCGCTTCTCCAGCCGCGCCGAGTCCCAGTGGTACGCCGCCCAGGGCTGGTCGCTGGTCAACATGACCGGTCACCCCGAGGCGGTGCTGGCCCGCGAGCTGGCGATGTGCTACGTGCCGATCGCGCTCGTCACCGACCTGGACGCGGGCCTCGACGTGGGCTCGGGAGTGCGGCAGGACGAGGTTTTCGCGATCTTCCACGAGAACCTCGCCCGCCTGCGCCTGCTCGTGCTCGCCGCGGTGGCCCGGCTGCCGCGCGGGCGCACCTGCCTGTGCGCGCACGCGCTCGACGGCATCGACCTCCCGCTCGCGATCCCCGGCTTGGGCGAGAGTCAGGCCGCGGCCACGCCGTCGATCGCGACCAACCATTCCTCGTCGTAAATGCCGGTGATGATGATGGACTGGACCGGGGCGTGGGGGCCGAGAATCTCGTGGCGAATGCGCG
>DASUCK010000173.1:0-13685 GCA_036276095.1 Nonomuraea sp.
CCCCGCCTGGGCTGGGTCCAGCTCGACACCTCCGGCTGCGACCACGTCGTCGGCACGGACCTGTGGGAGGCGGGCACGCCGATCACCACGATCGGCGGCGTGTCGCCCAAGCCGCTGGCCGAGTACGTGCTGATGATGATCCTCGCCCACGCCCACCACCTGCCCCACATCATCGGCCTGCAGCGCAGGACGCACTGGCCCGATCTCGACTACCGGTGGAACCGGCTCATGCCGCGCATGCTGCCCGGCTCCACCGTGGGCATCATCGGCTACGGCCGCATCGGCAGGGAGATCGGCAGGCTCGCGCACGCCTTCGGGATGAACGTGCTCGGCTTGCGCAGGGGTTCGGCCCGCAACGGCCTGCGCTTCGGCGAGCCGTCCGGCGAGGCGGCGGACGAGGTGGTCGGCCCGGAGGGCCTCGCCCACCTGCTGGCCCGCTCCGACTACGTCGTGCTCACCGTGCCGCACACCGAGCAGACTCACCACCTCATCGACGAGGCGGCCTTCGCGGCGATGCGCCCCGGCACCACTCTGATCAACGCGGCCCGCGGGGGAGTGGTGGACGAGACGGCGCTGCTGGCCGCGCTGCGCTCAGGCCAGGTCGGCTTCGCCGCGCTCGACGTCTTCGCCGAGGAGCCCCTCCCTGCCTCCAGCCCCTTCTGGAAGGAAAGCAATGTACTGATCACTCCGCACGTGGCAGGATTCGCGCCCGGCTATCGCGATCAAGTGCGCGCTCTCTTCACCGAGAACTTGCGCAGGTTCGTCGAAGGCCGCCCCCTGATGAATCTGGTGGACAGAAAGGCCGGGTACTGATGCTGAGCGAGAAGCGCAGGGACCAGCTCTTGGGGTACGTGCGGCACAGGCGTTCCGTGGGCGTGGAGGAGCTCGCGGAACTGCTCGGCGTCAGCGTCTCCACCGTCCGCCGCGACCTCGACGAGATGGACGAGCGCGGCCTGCTGCGGCGTGTGCACGGTGGCGCGGTGGCGATCGACGACCACGCTCCGCACGAGAACTCCGTCGACGAGCGCGCCGTGCGCAACCTGGAGGAGAAGAAGCGGATCGCCGCGCGCGCCGTCGAACTCATCACTCCCGGCAGCACCATCCTGCTGACCGGAGGATCGACGACGGCCCAGATGGTTCCACACCTGAGCGCCGTGCCCGACATCACCGTGGTCACCAACTCCGTGGCCATCGCCTACGCCATCGGCACCACCTCGGAGACCCTGCAGGTCCTCGTGCTCGGCGGCCTGCTCCGTAACGGGGAACTCTCGCTCCTCGGGCACCTCACCTCCCAAGCCCTGGCCGACATCCACATCGACCTGGCCTTCTTCAGCGCCTACGGCATCGACCCCGGCTACGGCATTCTCGGCGCCAACCTCGCCGAGGCGGAGACCGATCGCAACATGATCAAGGCCGCCAGGCATCTGACGGTTCTCGCCGACCACAGCAAGTTCAACCAGCGCAGCGCCGTACGCATCGCTCCCATCTCGGCCGTCGGCACCGTCGTCACCGACAACCGCGCGCCGGGCGAGGCGGTGGCCGCCCTGCGGGCGCGCGACATCGCCGTGATCCAGGCCTAGACAGGAAAGGTGTTGCAGCATGTCCGACACCCGGGTGCTCGTCCTCATCGGCGCCGGCAGCGCCGTCTTCACCCGAGGGCTCCTCGCCGATCTCATCTCCGCCAGCGACCTCGGCAGATGGGAGATCCGGCTGGTCGACGTGAACCCTGAGGCGTTGACGGTCGCCACCCGCCTGGCCGAGCTCATGGTGCGGGCGAGAAAGGCCGACGGCGTGATCACCGTCAGGTCCTCCACCGACAGGAAGGAGATGCTGCCGGGAGCCGACTTCGTGGTCACGTGCGTGGGTGTGGGCGGCAGATCCGCCTGGCAGGCCGACCACGACGTCTGCGTGCGGCACGGCGTCTTCCAGCCGGTGGGCGACTCCGTCATGCCCGGGGGCGTCTCTCGGGCGCTCCGCACGGTGCCGGTCATGGTCGAGATCGCGAAGGACGTGGCCGACCTCGCCCCTGACGCGTTCTTCTTCAACTACAGCAACCCCATGACCGCCAACGTGCAGGCGATGACGGCCTACGCGGGCGTGAACGTGGTCGGCCTGTGCCACGGCATGCATCACGTCCAGCGGGAGTTGGCCGCCTTCGCCGGGCTGCCGTTCGAGAAGACCTCGACGCTCTACGCCGGCATCAACCACCTGACCTTCATCTACGACTTCCGGCACAACGGACGCGACGCCTGGCCGATCGTGCGCGAACGCATGGAACGCGAGCTGGCGCAGCCGGCCGATCCCGCCGACATCGGATCGATCTGGGAGAACGGCAAGGCCTGGCACAACCCGTTCTCCTGGGAGATCTTCCGCCGCTACGGCGCCTACCCCGCCGCCAACGACCGGCATGTGGTGGAGTTCTTCCCCGAGCGCTGGCCGTCGGGCGCTTACTACGGCAAGACGCTGGGCGTCGACGCCTTCTCCGTTCCAGAGATCCTCGCATGGGGCGAGCAGCGCTACCAGAGCATGCGGGCGCAGGCCGAGGGCGAGGCCTCGCTCGACGAATCGATCTTCGAACGGTCGACGGGCGAGCAGGAGCAGCTCATCGCGATCATCCGGTCGATCACCTTCGACAGCCGCGAGATGTTCTCGGTCAACGTGCCCAACCGCGGCACCGTACCGGGCCTGCCCGATGACGCCGCCCTGGAGATCCCCGGCGTGGCCACCGCCCGGGGCCTGCGCCCCGTCAGCGTGCCGGACCTTTCGGCCCCGCTCACCTCCATCCTGGCGCGCAGGCTCACCTCCGTCTCCCTTGCCGTGGAGGCCGCCATGACCGGCAGCCGCGACCTCGCCGTGGAGGCGGTCATCGCCGACGGCGCGGTCACCCACCCGGACGCCGCCGCCCGACTCATGGACGCGCTCATCGCCGCGCAGAAGCGCTTCCTGCCCCAGTTCGCCTGAAAACCTTCCGGAGAACCTCCCATGAGAATCACCCGTGTCAAGCACGCGGACGGCACCGTCGACGCCGCCAGGATCGAGGACGGCGCCGCCGTCCCGGTGGCTCGGGAGCACCCCGCGTACATGGCCGACGCCGTGCGCGACCTCATCGCCGCGGGCGCCGACCTGCCGGCACTGCCCGCGACAGGACCGGCCGTCCCGCTGAGCGACGTGACCGTCCTGAGCCCGCTGGCCGCCCCCCAGAAGATCATCTGTATCGGGCTCAACTACGCCGACCACATCCGCGAGACTGGCCTGGACACGCCGCGGCGTCCGCTGGCCTTCGTCAAGACGGCGCACGCTCTCGCCGGACCGTACGACGACGTGGTGGTGCCGGCTGGAGCCACCGAGCAGCTCGACTGGGAGGCGGAGCTGGCCGTCGTCATCGGCCGCCCGGCCCGTGACGTGCCCGCTGACCGCGCGATGGAGCACGTCCTCGGCTACACGGCAGCCAACGACGTCTCGGCGCGGGACGCCCAGTTCGCCGACGGCCAGTGGTTTCGCGGCAAGAACTTCGACGGCTTCTGCCCGCTCGGGCCGTGGATCGTCACCTCCGACGAGCTGGGCGACCCGCACGCGCTCGCCGTCCGAGCCCGCGTCGGCAGTGAGCTGGTCCAGGACGGCTCGACCAAGGACATGATCTTCGATGTCCCCGCGATCGTCTCCTACCTCTCGCGGTACATGACGCTGAACCCGGGCGACGTGATCGCCACCGGCACGCCGCACGGCGTCGGCATGGGCCGCTCGCCCCAGCTGTGGCTGAAGGACGGCGACGTGGTCGAGGTGGAGATCGAGGGTGTCGGCACCCTGCGCAACACCGTGAGGTTCGCATGAGCCGCTGGGGGATGCCCGTCATCGACTTCCACTGCCACTTCCCCGGCGCCGAGCCCACGCAGGACCGGCTGGACGCCGAGTACGAGCACGTCTGCGGCCCCGCGAAGCTGGAGCGCCTTCGACAGAACGCGAGCGCCTACCATGAGCGCGTGCGGCGGGCCCGCAGCCTGCCGCCCACGCGGCCCGAGACGAGGACGGCCGAGGAGGTGGCGGCCGCGTGGCGGCACGAGGCCGACGAGGTCGGCCTCACCAGGGTCGTGTTCATGAGCGGCGGCGGCAACGATCGGCTGGCCCGGGTGGTCGCCGCGCACCCCGACCGGTTCGTCGGCTTCGCCAACCATCAGCCCTGCGCCCCGGGAGCCGCGGCCGAGCTCCGCAGATCCGTCACGGAGCTCGGGCTGTCCGGCTACAAGGTCATCGCCCCCTGGGTGAGCGTGCCGCTCGCCGACCGCGCTCTGTGGCCGGTCTGGGAGGTGTGCGAGGAGTACGGCCTGCCTGTCGTGCTCCACTTCGGCCCCGTCAACGGCGGCGGCGGGCTCGGCCACGCCCCCAACATGGACCCTCTCGCCCTGCACGACGTGGCCAAGGCATTCCCGGGGGTGAACTTCGTGGTCGCCCACTTCGGCTGCGGCTACCCCGGCGAGCTGCTCCGCCTGGGCTGGACGAACGCCAATGTCCACGTGGACTCCTCCAGCAACCACGAATGGACCCGGTGGATGCCGTACGAGCTCACCCTCAAGGACCTGTTCCGCCGCTTCCACGAGACGTTCGGCCCTGAGCGGATCCTGTTCGGCACCGACTCCTGCGACTTCCCCTGGGGCTATGTCCGGCAGTACGCCGACGAGCAGATCCGCATCCTCGACGAGCTCAACCTGTCGCCGGGCGACCGTGCGCTGATACTCGCGGGAAACGCGGCGAGGTTGCTCGGCCTCGACCTTCCAGGCATCTCCACGACCCGGCAGGAGGCGACATGACCATCGCCGACGACCCCGACCGCGCACCGGCCCGTTCGCACCTGTACGCCATGGGCCTGACCCGGGAGGACATGCGGCGGCCGACCGTGGGCATCGCCTCCACCTGGACCGGCACCATGCCGTGCAACCTCACCCACCGCGAGCTGGCCGCCCACGTCGCGGAGGGGGTGCGACGCGCCGGTGGCCTGCCGATGGAGTTCAACACCATCGCCGTCTCCGACAACCTCACCATGGGCACGCCCGGCATGCGGGCCTCCCTGGTGAGCAGGGAGCTGATCGCCGACTCCATCGAGCTCATGGGGCGTGCGCACCAGTTCGACGCCCTGGTCTGCATCGTCGGCTGTGACAAGACCGTCCCCGCGGGGATCATGGCCCTGTCGCGGCTCGACGTGCCGTCGGTGGTCCTCTACAGCGGCAGCATGATGCCGGGCCGCTGGCGCGACCGCGACGTGACGATCCAGGACATGTGGGAGGCTCTGGGCGAGCGCGCGGTCGGTAGGCTCGACCAGGACGAGGTCGACGACCTGGCCCGTCACGCCTGTCCCGGCCCGGGCACCTGCGCCGCCCAGTACACCGCCAACACGATGGGCGGGGTGGCCGACTTCCTCGGCCTGGCGCCCTTCGGCGTCGGTGACATCCCGGCGGTCGCCGAGACCAAGCCGGAGGCCGCCAGGCGCGTGGGCGAGATCGTCATGGACGCCCTCGCCAGGGACGCCAGGCCCTCCCGCATCCTCACCCCGGACGCCATGCACAACGCCATCGTCTCCGTGGCGGCCATGGGTGGTTCCACCAACGCGGTGCTGCACCTGCTCGCCATCGCCCGGGAGGCAGGGGTGCCGCTGGCGATCGACGAGATCGGCGAGATCTGCGGGAAGGTGCCGATCATCACCGCGCTCAAGCCCGGAGGACCGCACACCGCCGCCGATCTGTGGCGAGCCGGCGGCACCGCGCTCGTGGTGCGGCGGCTCATGGAGGCAGGACTGCTGCGGGAGGACGTGACGCTCGTCGACGGCCGCACGCTCGCCGACGTCGCGGCCGGCGCTTCGGAAGCACCCGGACAGACCACGGTGAAGACGGTGGCCGCGCCGGCGAAGCCGCCGGGCGCGCTGGCGATCCTACGTGGCTCGCTCGCGCCGGACGGCTGCGTGCTCAAGCTCGGCGGCCGCGCCGACTTCCGCCGCGAAGGGCCGGCCAGAGTGTTCGACTCCGAGGAAGAGTGCTTCGCCGCCATCCAGAGCGGCGCGGTGGTGGCCGGGGACGTCGTGATCGTCCGTTACGAGGGCCCGGCGGGCGGGCCGGGCATGCGGGAGATGCTCTCCATCACCGGCGCCCTGGTCGGTCAAGGGCTCGGCGACTCCGTGGCGCTGGTGACCGACGGACGCTTCAGCGGGGTGTCCCACGGGCTCGTCATCGGCCACGTCGCCCCCGAGGCGGTCAAGGGCGGGCCCATCGCACTGGTGCTCGATGGCGACACGGTCGCCATCGATACCGCGAACGCCACCCTCGACCTCCTCGTGGCCGAGGACGAACTCGCCGCGCGCCGCGCCGCCTGGCGGCCACTGGAACGGCCTGTGGAGCGCGGCGTGCTCGCCAAATACGTGGCATCGGTCGGCTCGGCCTCCGACGGCGCCACCACCATCTGACCGCTGACAGGTGGGCGGCCGCAACAGCTCCGCCCACCGCGCCCCGGACCGGCCCCGCACCCACCACGGACGACTCGACCGGCACGCGCATGTGTCGCCCTGCGGTCGGGGCATCGCGCTGACCCCGTCCTACGCCGGCGCCCGTGTCAGCGAGGTTGTCCGCCTCGACGTCGACGGCGTCCAGATGGCAGCCCGCAAGGGGCGGCTGCGCCAGTACGGCAAGGGCGGCAAGTTCCGCGAGGTCGACATCCACCCCAAACTCCGCACCGAACTGCAACTCTGGCTGGATGAACGCCCCAACTGGCCCCACACTGACGACAACCGGGCCCTGTTCCTCAACGCCAAGGGCGGACGGCTGGGCGCCCGCGCCGCCGGCGGTATCATCGCCGAGATCACTCAGAACGCCGGGCTGGGTGATCCCACTACCGCGCACACGTCCTGCGCCACACGCTCGCCACCACGCTGGTCCATGGCAAGACCGACCTGGTTCTGGTCGCCGAGATTCGTGGCCACGCCCGGCTGGAGACCACCCGCGCCGGTACAGCCCGCCGTCCGACGAGGACAAGGAGGACGCCCTCAAAACTGATCACGGTTGACTGCTGACCGACCGCTTGCCTGCGGAAACGGGCATCAAGATCGACTCATGGCCGGTTCTATCCGTATCTCGGCTGGACCCCACCACCGCCCTGATCATTAACGTGATCACCGCCAACGGCTGGCGGGTGAGCCGCCACCGGCTGGTGGCCGACGCGACAGTCTGGCGCCATCGCCAACCCCCATGGACCGCCAAGGGCTGTCCGCAGGTTCCTCTCAGCCCCGGTTCTGGAGGGCGCCCGTGGTGTGGCGTGGTGGTGGGTTTGTGACCTTCCCTCCCGGCCACGTGAAGTGTCCGGTTAAAGTCCGGTGGCGACCCTTGGCCCTACCGAATTTCGTTCACAGAATGGTCTCATTGATGCCGTCCACGCAAATCGTCTGACCCTGGATAGAAAGGCGCTCATCTTTCGGACAGCCCGCAATAAAGCTTTGGCGTTCATGCATCCAGCAAACGAATGCACAGCTCTCGGGACGAGGGCTCAATTATGCAGATGACGAACCTGCTGAAGCGGCGCAGCGCCCTGGCGACGATCAATCCCGGCCGCAACGCTGGCGAATAGGATCCTTTATCACATCGGCGCCACATCCACCTCTTCGAAGTCAATACTCGGCAAAACGCCGGGTCGGTTCCTTTGATGGCTGCTCAACCAGCTCCATCACTGGGTCTTTAAGCAGCAGTCGTGGATCGGTGAGAAAGCATGTCGAGCCCGCTGGACAGGGGGCGTGGCAAGGGGAGCAGAAGAAACATCGTCGGCTATTTCGAGGACTACGTATGTAAAAGACCCTAGTCGGTGTGACACTTTGGAACTTTGTCCGCAGAAGCGTTCTTGCGTTCTGGGGTCTGGACGCCGGAATGGCCGATGAAGGCTCTCTCCGATTCTCGGGAGAGCAGCGCTCCGTATGACGACGACGGAAAATTTTCTTCCCCTAGAGAGAACCATGGGAGTAGTTATGGAAAGCCAGCCCACCTCCAGTGTAACCAGCCCGACGGAACGAGACGGGCTCGCCAACCCAATCAGTGGCCGGAAATCGTTCATTCCAGCCGCCAAGAGCGTCGTCACGACAGGCGTACCAGTGATCTGCGTCGGCCTTATCTTCGCGAGTACGCCTCTCGCTGCCGCAGCAACGACACCCCCCGACTACACCCGCCAGTCCGTAGACGTATCACGGGGACCCGACCTCGCCACTCCTCAGGTGATACTGCGATGAGGCACCGGCCTCAGCCATGCAGCCACATCAAGCAGCCTTGAGACGTAACACGTCGTTCAATCCTTCCATCGATGCACTTATCATGCCGACCTCGCGCGCAGGTGCACGCATCGACGGAGCGTCGAGGCTGGCTGAAACCCTCGGTTGTGCCCTCGTGGTGCTTGGCAGTAAGAGCTCCGACGTCAAAGATATGGCCACCATCGCGTGGATGGGCTCTGCCGACGCGGTGGGCATTGAGATGACAGGCACAACGCTCGCTAGAAGGCTCCCAGGGTGGCGAACGTCCGGCGTCATCGAAGACGCCGGATACCTACCGAGCACTGATCTCAGTATGAAACGGAATTTAGCGCTGCTCTTGGCCCATCAAGTGGGGTGGACCAAATTGTTCTTTCTCGACGATGACATTTCCATTGAAGAGCCCAACGACATTAGGCGCGCTGGCGGCTTGATGGAGAATTATGCAGCAGTAGGACTCACCATAGGAGGCTTTCCCGACTGCTCAGTAATCGGTCACGTCGTCCGTGGGCTCGGCGATCAACATCGTGAGTTTCTTGGAGGCGGCGCGATCGCAGTAACGCCACAGCGTGTGCGCTCGTTCTTTCCAGAAATCTACAACGAAGACCGCATGTATCTGCTCAACGCGTCCGGGTTGTCAAGGGTGACCATGACAGGACGGGCCATCCAGGACTCCTATGACCCGTTCGATGATCCAACGCGGGCAGGCGCGGAGGAGTTCGGTGAAGTTATCGCCGGGGGCCTGTATTACCTGTCGCTGACCGGCGCGCTACCACGCGAGGCCAATCAGGACTATTGGCGAGCATACAAAGCAGCGCGAGACAAGGCCTTGGTGCATGTCCTGGCCAGGACACGGGAGTCACCGAAACCTCCTAGCGAGAAACAGAAGATCTCCGATGCGATCTACGCCGCACGCCAGAGCCTGGCGGGGATCACACCCGAGTTGTGCGCAGCCTACGTCGTCGAGTGGCACCGAGACCAGGTGCGATGGCAGCTTCACCTGCGCATGTTCCCCACCGGCCTGTCGATCAGAGAGGCTCTCGCCGCCCTGGGCCTCACTGGCATCACGCCTGGCCCTCGGTACTGAGTTTGTGGAGACGGAACCTAGAAAAGATGCGGTCGTGGCGTGGCAGGAACCACGAGGCGGGCACTCGGATCCAGAGTTCCGGCCGCGAGGTCGTCGGTCGCAGCCTTGTGCTTGACCGCGCACCACGTTGATCAGGCCGTGGGCCGGTCAAAATCAGATGCTACATGGGGCGACCAGCCCGAGGTCACGGGTGAAGCACCGTGAAACACGCGTCCGCGATCGGGCAGATAGCTGGTAGCGGCGCTGGGGAACACGGTCACCCGGACCCGTCCCGCAGCGGCCGTAGCGAACCCTCGCATCCGTTCCCCGGTGACCCTCGCCGAGGTCGGCCAAGGGTGCGGGTCAGCTGAACCCCTTGTCCGCCAGTCAGAGCGGCCCCGGCTCGGCGGACGAGGTGGGCTCGCGCGGCGCGTGTACAAGGTAGTCCGGCCACGGCTCCGACCTCCCATGGCGGGTTGCCGAGTCGATTGCGTGCTCGGCCGCGCCGACGTGCCTGTGAGGTAGCGATCAGTCGGCCCGGTCGTCGGGGTCGGATCTCGTTCCCGTGTCGGACCTCGTTACTGTGTCGAACCTCGCTGTCACGGGCGCGGTGCTCCAGTCGCTCACCTCATCGCTCTCGACGCGCAGCAGCCGTGCCTGCATGGTTTCCATCAGCTGGTCGGCGCCAGGCAGGAACTCCGGGCCGTTGACGAAGTGCATGACGGCTCCGACGATGTCCTGTTTGTCGTCCTCGTCGAGGTCCTCGGCGTCGAACGGCCTCCAGCCCGTCGCGGTGGCCGCCGCGAGAAGGCGCGCGGGATCGTGGACGTGCACCTCCAGCAGGCTGATCGTGCGTACGACCGGCCCTGGGAAGGCGTCGAGGCGGGCGTCGTGCGGCGTGCGGCTCTCAAGGTCGCCACCGAGGCCGGCCGAGTCGCGGCGGCCTCGCCGCAGGGACTCCCACGTGGCGGCGAGGTCGGGGGTGTCGGCCCAGGTCCCGTTCACGACATCGGCCAGCGTGCGTCGGAAGGAGGCGGCGGGCGCGTCGGGCAGAGCCGCTGCGATCCGCTCCGACTCAGCGCGGGCGGCGGGGCCTAGGCCGTTCTCCAGCACCGAGGAGAGAAGGTAGGCGGCGTGCTGAGCGAGGGCGGGGTCGGTGCAGGTCAGTGCGGCATGCAGGGTCGCGGGCTGGCGGGAGCGCTCGACGAGGGCGTACACCCTGCTCTTGGCGCGGGTGTGCTCGCAGTGGAAGGCGCGAGGGACGGCAGAGGTCATGACGGGTTCTCCATCGACGTGAGGTACGTGGAAAACCGCTGGTGGGCGCGGTACGGCCACGCCCCCTGACGGAGAAGTCCTGCCCGCTGGTGCTGCTGGTACGGCCAGCTGCTCGGTTCGGTGTTCGCATCGTACCGCTTGGGTGTTGTCAGCATGGAAGCGTGGATCTTGAAAGCCGTCCGCAAGTACGCCGAGGACAACGGACTCAGCGTCTCGGCCGTCCTGGCGCGCGGCGCCCTCCGCGAGATCGCCGCCAGCCACACGTCGGCGTCCCGCGCCGCGGTGTACGGGGCCGGCGCGGTCGCCGCCCAGGAAGCCGACGAGCGCATCACCGCCGAGGACATCACCCGCGCCGCCGATGAGCACGGGGGCGAGGCCGCGTGAGCCACCGATTCGGCGAGCTATGGACCGTCCAGCTCGGCGACCGTGACGAGGTGCGCCTGATCGTCTCCGGCGACTTCTACCACACGCTGTACGGCGACAACGTCCTCATCGCGCACGTCGAGGCCGCCGACATGGCGCACACCCTGACCGCGTTCGTGGTCGACGGCGGCGATGGCCGCGCCGCCATGGTGGACCGGCGGCGTGCCGACTGTCCCCAAGCGCGACGACCAGTAGAGGACCCCGCGAGCTCCTGTCGGACGACATGTCCACGGCCACCTTCATTCGTGCGTCTACGCAGGTCAGCTGTTGCGTTCCGTTGAATCTGAGGCAGAAGCGGAGCCGCGACCTGCATGCCTCAGATTGAGTGGGACGGAGCGGGATGGGTCTGTCCCGTTGATCATGGGGCAAGTTATCGTTTGGTCACTCCTTCGTGGTGGCGGTCCTGATGGGCCGTTGTTCGAGGATCCAAGGTGCGACTGATGAGGGCTCTCGAGTGATGCCTCGCAGGAGTGCGAGAGGATCACGTTGTGCGAGCACTGGTGCTGACGGGACCTCCAGCGGTAGGTAAGAGCACGATCGGTCGCCTGGTGGAGGTCTTCGTCAGCAACGACTATGGGTGGTTCTGTCGGTGACACGTGACAGCGCTTGCCGGTCTCTGGCGACAGCGATCGTTTCATCGGAAGACGATGTCGCTGAGAAATAACGGCGCTCGGAAACTTGCGGTGAGAGCATTGATGTGCTGTGCGAGATGGGGTGGCGTCGGCGCAGCCCAAGTCCTACGCAGCGAGCGTGTCAGCAGGGCTGGAGGGCGGGCAGGCGGCCCTCGAAGAAGGCGCCCGGGGTGACGCCCATCAACGTACGGAACTCGGCCGTCATGTGGGACTGGTCGTAGTAGCCGGCGGCCGCGGCCAGGTCGGCCCAACGGGGCCGTTGGCACGAGCGAGGGCGAGGATTTTGCGGACGCGTTCGATGCGTTCGAAGCGTTTGGGCGGCAAGCCGACGGCCTCGGCGAACAGGGTGCGCAGGTGGCGTTCGCTGACGGCGAGGTAGCGGGCGATGGCGGGCAGCGGTTGGCGTCGCTTCCCCGTGCGACCGCGCAGCGCTTGGACGGCGGCCTGGACCAGTTCGCCTCGCTCCCCGTCCGGTGAAGACCTGGCCGACAGCGCCGCCTCCAGGTGTTCGAGTATCAGGCCGTCGTCTCCGCCCGCCTGCCTCAGCGCGGCTTTCAGCCGGTCGGAGGAGGCGCCCCACAGTTCCTCGAGGCGGACCACCCGGTCGGCGACCTCGCTCACCGGGACGCCGAGCAACGGCCGAGCGGCGCCGGGATGTAGCCGCAGTCGCAGGCAGAACGGGATGTTCTTGCCGACGTAGTACGAGGCGCGCGTTCGCGGGCCGATCACCAGCAGGTCGCTGTGCCCGGCGGAGGTCGTACGGAAGATCAGGGATGTGTCGGCGTCGGGGACGTGCACGAGCGGCTGCCGCTCACCCGCTGCGGGATCGTCCGCCCTGAGCACGCTCACCGCCTTGATCAGCGACCGCAAACCGTCCGGCACGGCCATCGGGACCTCGATGTTCATAACCACACGGTAGCCGGGCGCGGGGTGCGTAAGCGTGCCGAAAGTTCCTATAAGGGCTGGTGAGCGGGGTGACAGGGTGGGCGCATGATTCTAGTCACAGGTGCCACGGGCACGGTCGGCGGTGAGGTGGTCCGGTTGTTGGCGGGCCGGGGGGAGCGTGTTCGGGCGATGACGCGGGAACCGTCGAAGGGCCCGACGTTGCCGGGTGTGGAAGTCGTACGGGGAGATTTCGACGATCCAAGGTCGTTGGCCGGGGCGGCATACGGTGCCGATGCCCTGTTCCTGCTCAGCGCCCCAGGCCCGTGGCTCGCCCGGCACGACGAGGCGATGGTCACGACGGCGCGGGCCGCGGGAGTGCGGAAGGTGGTGAAGCTCTCGGCGATCGGCACGGGGGAGGATCATGAGGGCGCCAAGGCCGGGGACTGGCATCTGGCCGGGGAGCAGGCGCTGCGCTCGAGTGAGCTGGAATGGACGGTATTGCGGCCGTCCAGCTTCGCCTCCAACGCCTTGAGGTGGGCTCCCCGGGTCCAGCAGGGGCAACCGGTGCCGAACACGACGGGCAACGGCAGGCAGGGGGTCATCGATCCGCGTGACGTGGCCGAGGTGGCGGTGACGGCGCTGACGTCCGGCGAGCACGTACGGACCGTCCTCACGCTGACCGGGCCCGAACTGCTCAGCGTCCCGGACATGGCGAAGGCGCTGGGTGAGACGCTCGGGCGGGCTGTCGAGACAGTGGACGTACCGCTGGAGGTCTACCACGAGCAGATGATCGCCGCCGGGGTGGATCCTGAGTTCGCCGACTTCGCGGTCGACGGCTCCCGGACGGTGGCACAGGACGGCAACGCCCGGCTCACCCGGTACGTCGAGCGGGTGCTGGGGCGTACTCCCCGTACGTTCGCCACCTGGGCGGCCGATCACAGCGCTGCCTTCGTCTCCGGCTGAAACCGGCGCCAGGGCCTCAGTCCGGGCGGCGATACAGGTCAGGTACAGCCCGATCCACGCCCGGCCTGGACGTCGCCGGCCAGGGCGGCTCGACGCGGTGCGCCGCACGCGGACGCTTCTGAGGACGGCGTCTATCCGGGACCTGCGGGCCGCGGCGGCTGGGTGGTCCCGCCCG
>DASUCK010000174.1:0-40165 GCA_036276095.1 Nonomuraea sp.
GATGGTGGCCCTTCTAGCCCTCTCGCTGATGCTGACGGGCGCCGGCGGCCCGCGCAGTGCGGCACCGGTGCGGGCGGCGACCTTCAACTACGGCGAGGCGCTGCAGAAGTCGCTGTGGTTCTACGAGGCCCAGCAGTCGGGCGTCCTGCCGGACTGGAACCGCGTCTCCTGCGCGGCGACTCGGGCCTGAACGACGGCAAGGACGCAGGGATCGACCTCACGGGCGGCTGGTACGACGCGGGCGACCACGTCAAGTTCGGCTTCCCGATGGCGTTCTCCGCCACGATGCTGGCCTGGGGCGCGGTGGAGTACCGCGGCGCCTACGCCGACTCGGGCCAGCTGACCCACCTGCTCAACAACCTCAAGTTCGTCAACGACTACTTCATCAAGGCCCACCCGTCGCCGAACGTGCTGTACGGGCAGGTCGGCAACGGCGGCACGGACCACGCCTGGTGGGGTCCGGCCGAAGCCATGCAGATGAACCGGCCGGCGTACAGGATCGACGCGTCGTGCGGCGGGTCGGACCTGGCGGGGGAGACGGCGGCGGCCATGGCGGCCTCGTCGATCGTCTTCCGCCCGACAAATCCGTCTTATGCCGACACGCTGGTCACGCACGCCAAGCAGCTGTACTCCTTCGCCGACACCGTCAGGAAGAAGTACAGCGAGTGCATCACCGACGCCCAGGGCTACTACCAGTCCTGGAGCGGCTTCAACGACGAGCTGGTGTGGAGCGCGATCTGGCTCTACCGGGCCACGAACGACGCCTCCTACCTGACGAAGGCCGAGGCAAATTACGACAACCTGTCCAATGAGCCACAGAGTACGACTAAGTCGTACAAGTGGACGATCGCGTGGGACGACAAGTCGTACGGCGCCTATGTGCTGCTGCACAAGCTGACCGGCAAACAGCGCTACCTCGACGACGCCAACCGCTGGCTCGACTGGTGGACGGTCGGCGTCAACGGCTCCCGGGTCGCCTACTCACCCGGCGGGCAGGCCGTGCTCGACCGGTGGGGCTCGCTGCGGTACGCGGCCAACACCGCGTTCGCGGCGCTCGTGCACAGCGACTCGATCACCGACGCGACCCGCAAGGCCCGCTACCACGACTTCGCGGTCCGGCAGATCAACTACGCGCTCGGCGACAACCCGCGCAACTCCTCGTACCTGATCGGCTTCGGCGCCAACCCGCCGAGGAACCCGCACCACCGTACGGCGCACGGCTCCTGGACCGACCAGATCACCAACCCCGAGCAGACCCGCCACACCCTGTACGGCGCCCTCGTCGGCGGCCCGCCCAGCCCCGACGACGCCTACGCCGACAAACGCGACGACTACGTCATGAACGAGGTCGCCACCGACTACAACGCCGGCTTCACCAGCGCCGTCGCCCGGCTCTACCAGGAGTACGGGGGCGCGCCGGCGGCGACCTTCCCGGTGGCCGAGACCCCGGACGGGCCCGAGATCTTCGTCGAGGCCGGCGTGAACGCCTCGGGAACCACCTTCACGGAGATCAAGGCCATCGTCCGCAACCAGTCGGCGTGGCCGGCCAGGGTGCTGGACAACGGCTCCTTCCGCTACTACTTCACGCTCGACGGCTCGACGACGGCCTCGCAGATCACCGTGTCGTCGGCGTACACGCAGTGCAGGGCGCCCACGCTCCACCCGGCGGGCGGCAGCACGTACTACGTCGGCATCGACTGCTCCGGGCAGGCCATCGCCCCGGCCGGGCAGTCCCAGCACCGCAGGGAGGTGCAGTTCAGGATCGCCAGTTCCGGTACGTGGGATCCGGCCAACGACTGGTCGTACCGGAACATCCCGACGACGCCCGGCGCGACGCCGGCGCGGACCCAGAACATCACCCTCTACAGCGGCGCCACCAAGATCTGGGGTGAGCCGCCAGGTCCGGAGGAAGAGGACGACACTGCGCCCAGCAAGCCGGGCAAGCCCGCGGTATCCGGGATCACCGGTGCCACCGCCCGGCTCAGCTGGTCGGCCTCCACGGACAACGTGGGCGTGGTCGGCTATGACGTCTACCTGGGGTCCACCAAGGCAGGCACGGCCACCGGCACTTCCTTCGACCTGAGCGGTCTCACCCCTGCCACGTCCTACACCGCCACCGTCGTGGCCAGGGACGCGGCCGGCAACACCTCGGCGCCGTCGGACGGCACGCCGTTCACCACCACGGACGAGCCGCCCCCGCCCGGCGGGTGCACGGCGACGTTCAGGGTGACGAACTCGTGGGGCGGCGCGTACCAGGCCGAGGTCACCGTGAAGAACACGAGCACCTCGGCGACCAGCGGCTGGCGGGTCGCGTGGACGTCGTCCAACGCGATCAGCCAGCTGTGGGGCGGCAAGCTCACCCAGACCGGCTCCAGCGTCACGGTCGCCAACGAGGGCTGGAACGGCGGGCTCGCCCCCAACGCCACCACCACGTTCGGCCTCATCGCGAACGGCTCGCCGTCCACCCCCGACCCCATCTCCTGCACTCCCTCCTGAGTGAAGACTCCGCCCCCGGCGCAACAGCGCCGGGGGCGGCTCCACGGCTCAGGGAAAGGCCCTCGACGAGATCAGTGTGCACCGCGCCGCCCTCCGGGTACGCGTGCGCGAACTGAACGATCCCCCGGTCCCCCGCGTATGAGGAGGTGAGGCCACAACTCCATAACCTGCCCGATGAGACCATCCCCGCCCGGATGGAAAGGACGCGGCCGATACCTCCAGTCGGCCGCGTCCGTTCTCTTTCGCCGCGGATGGCAGGCGGGCCCCGGCCATCGGGCGGGTAGCGGGGCCTGGTTACCGGGCCCCGGCTAGCGGGCCGGCCGTCCGGCCTGCCCGGTCGCCAGGGAGAAGCGCTCGCGGGCGGCGTCGATGGGCGACTCGTCCTCGAACTCCTCCCTGAGCGCCTGCTCGTGGTAGCGGGCGGGGATGAGCCGCCGCACCCTGTCGGGGTAGCCGGCGCCCGGCTCGGGCACTCTGACCTGCGGCGGGATACTGATCTTCACGGCGATCGGACCGGCCGCCCGTACGGACGACGCCCAGTCGGGGCTCGCGCCGGTGACCGCGCACATGTGGCGGGCGTACACCCAGGTCACCTCGACCAGGGAGGTCGCGTTCGGTGGCTCGGTCCCGAACGGCTCCACCGCGCACACCACCCGCGACTCGATCGTGGTGTGCCCGTGGGCGTGGTGCTCGTCGGGCGAGGCCTCCTCCAGGATCTTGGTCACCTGGGCGGCCAGCTCCTCCTTCAGCTGCGATGACGGCTGCCTGGCGGCGAAGAACATCACCCCGGCCAGGGTCAGGCTGGCCAGGGTGACGATTGCCGCGATCAGCCCGCGACGCGTTCGGATCACGGGCTGGTGCAGGTCAGGGTCGGTGCCGGGGCCGGTATGGAGCCGGTGGCGTTGAAGCCGAAGGCGGCCGTGCCGTTCGGCGCCAGCTGGCCGTTGTAGGTGGCGTTCGAGACGGACACGTTCGGCGGTTGGCTCTTCAGCACGCCGTTCCACGGTGCGCCTTCGAAGCCCTGGCCGCCGCTGTAGGTCCACGTGACCGTCCAGCCGTTCAGCTGGCTGGTGCCGGTGTTGCGCACAGTCACCTCGCCCTGGAAGTGGCCGGTCCAGCCGGTGTCGGTGGCCCGCCAGGTCGCCGTGCAGGCGCCCGGGTTCGGGTTGGGCGTCGGGTCCGTCGGGGTCGGGCCGGGCTGCTGGCCGTTCGGGCCGACGCCGGTGACCTCGCCGTTGCCGCCGTCGAACGCGACGTCGGAGCAGCTGTAGAAGTTCTCGTTGCTGTCGGAGCGGATCCAGTGGGTGAAGATGATGTGCCGGCCGGTCTTGCCGGACGGGAGCGTGGCGTTCCAGCGGTAGTAGTTGAGCGCGCCGGCCGGGCCGGTGTCCGGCGGGTCGGTGACGCTGCCGAAGAGTTCCAGGTCGGCCCAGCGCAGCGGGCCGCTGGGGTTCCAGCCGTTCCTGGTGACGTAGTAGCGGAAGGTGCCGGGGTGCTTGGCCCAGTTGCTGTGCCGCATCTCGATGGTGCGGCCGGCGGTCAGGTGGGTCACCGGCCAGTCGGAGCGGACCGCGTTGTAGGCCGTGAAGTCGTAGGGCCCGCCGGTGCCGCCGCTGCAGATCTGACCGTCGGGGATGAATCCGGTGGTGCGGCCGGCGCCGTCGGAGCGCAGCACCGCGAACCAGTTGTACAGAGGCGTCGTGCCGCTCTGCTGCACGGCGGCAGCGCACGCGGGGTTGTAGGTCTGGATCGCGCCGTTGTCGCGCAGGCCGTCCTGCCAGCACAGGAAGGTGCGGCTGCCCGGGAACATCGACACCCCGTGCGCCTGGGCCTGCGTCGGCACCATCAGAATCGTCGTGATCAGGACCATGACGGCGGTGATCGCCGCCGACTTGAATAACCTCATGGGGATTCCCTTGCGTGCGGTGACGACAGAGGAAAGCTGCCCCACGACCCAGCCCGCCCGGCCGTCCGCATTGAATCACGGGGCGCGCGGAATCGACAACGCGCGGTGAAACTTTCAGCCGATCTTGGTCACGTTCCTCTGTCAGGAATACTCGGCCTGCGGCGGCGCGGTGCGAAGGCGTGGTCACCGCCGTCGGATGCTGTCGTTTTGGGAGCGCTCCCAGTACGCTGGTCGAGCAGTGCCCGAGCGCTCGCGCGGGCGTGCTTTTGCGAGGGGCGCGCGTCGCGCGACCGGAGGGGTACGGCTGGTGCTGCCGTACCCCTCCATGACGTTCGTCGGCCCGGTCAGTCGCGTTCGAGCGCGGCCTCGATCTCGTCGAGCCGGGCGTTCAGCTCGCTCAGGCAGGCCGGTTCGAGCCGGCCCTCCGCCCAGCGTTCGGAGAGCTTGCGGCGCACGTTGGCGGTCGTCGACTCGTACGGCCCCCGCGGCGTCACCGTGGCGTGCAGGACCTGCTTGAGGTCGAGCACGACGTCGGCGTCGGTCGCCCCGCACGGCGTCCTGGCCTCCAGCACGGTCGTGAACCCGCTCACCAGCTGCTCCACGGTGACCGCGGCGGCCGGGGCGCTCTCCATGTACCGGGCCGTCGCGGCGACCGTGGGCGCGCTGGAGTGCGCGGTCGACGGCACCGCCGAGGGCAGGGCGGACGGCGCCGCCGAGGGCTGCGCCACCGCCTTCTCCGTCTGCTGCGCCGCCCCAGGCCGGTGCTGCTGGGGGCCCGCCTGCTGCTGGAGCCCGGCCTGCTGGAACCACAGCAGGGCCGCCAGCGCCGCCGCGGCCGACCCCGCCACCGTCAGGCCGCGCCGTACGTGCCGCCCGAGGGTGGCCGTGCCCAGCGCCGAGGTCAGCTCGGCGACGATCTCGGCCGCCGTGGGCCGCTCCTCCGGCCGGTGCGCCAGGCACCGCTGACCCAGCGACGACACCGCGTGCGGCACCCCGGGCACGCGCGGGGGAGGCGACGTGCGGCGGGCCGCCTCGATCTCCTCCCACGTCGTCTCCGGGTACGGCGTCCGCCCCGTGAGCATGGTGTGCAGCAGCACGCCCAGGGCGTAGACGTCGACCGCGGGATGGGTCGGCGCGCCGAGCAGGCGCTCGGGCGCGACGTACGGCGGGGTGCCCCGGTCGTCCTCCGGGTCGCCGGCCCAGGCCGCGATGCCGAAGTCGAGCAGCTTGGGCCCGTCCTTGGTGAGCAGGACGTTCTCGGCGGTGACGTCCCGGTGAACCAGGCCGCGGGCGTGCCCGGCCATGAGGACCCGCGCCAGGCGCAGCGCGATGGCCGCCGCCTCGGTCCACGTCAGCGGCCCCTCCTCGATGCGCTCGGCCAGCGGCGTGCCGTCGAGCAGCGGCATCACGACGTAGGCCGCGACGCCGCCGTTCGTGGTGACGGTCTCCCCGTAGTCGTAGATGTCGATGGAGTCGGGGTGGATGAACCTGGCGGCGGCACGGGCCTCGCTGCGCACGTTGACCCGCTCGCCCAGGTCGGCGTGCAGGGACGCGGTGAGCACCTTGACCGCGATCATCCGGTGCAGGGACTGGTCGAAGGCACGCCAGATGACCGACATGCCCCCTCTGGCCAGCGGATCCAGCAGCAGATACCGCCGGGCCAGAACGTCCCCTGGCTCAAGCCGACTCACGGACGACCAGTTCCGTGGGGAGGACCGGGTCGATCCCCGCGGCTCCCGTCAAGAGCAGTCGCGTGGCGACCGTGGCGAGTTCCTCGACGGGCTGGCGGATCGTGGTCAGCGCGGGAACGGTGTGCTTGGCGACCGGGGCGTCGTCGAACCCGATCACCGCGACGTCGGCCGGCACCTTGCGCCCCGCCCTGCGCAGAGCCTGGATCGCGCCCGCCGCCATCAGGTCGGAGGCGACGAACACGGCGTCCAGCCCTGGGGCGTGCCGTAGCAGCCACTGCATGGCGTGGGTGCCCGAGGCGGCGGTGAAGTCGCCGTAGGCCACCGGCACGTCGGGCAGGCCGGCCGCCTGCAGGGTGCGTACGAGCCCGTCGAGCCGGTCGCGGGCGGCGGGCAGGGAGGGCGGGCCGCCGATGGCGGCCACGTTGCGGCGGCCGGTGAGCAGGAAGTGCTCGGCCGCCTGCCGCCCGCCGTCGAGGTTGTCGACGTCCGCGTACGGCAGCTTGAGGTCGTGGGGCGGGCGGCCGATGTTGCGGACCGGGACGCCCGAGGTGGACAGCTTGATGGCGAGGGGGTGGCGCTCTCTGGCGCCGATGATCAGCACTGAGCCGGACAGCGCGGGAAGGGTCGAGGAGGTGGGGGTGACGGTGGTGACCATGAGGTGGGTGCCGTGCTCGGCTATCACGGCCCCGGCCGCGGACAGGAGCCGGGCGTAGTAGGGTTCGGAGAAAAGGCGGGGCAGATGGTCACAGATCACGGCCGTGACACCGTCGGCCGTGGTCTTGGCTGCCGTCCCCCTGGGCGCCCGGTGGCGGACGTAACCCATGCGGGAGACGGCGTCGTAGACTTGGCGGCGGGTCGAGGTACTGACCCGCACCGAGCCCGTGAGGACTCGAGATGCGGTCGCGGGGGAAACCCCTGCAGCGGCCGCCACCTGTGCCAGTGTGGGCTGCTCGGTCATGGAGCACCTCGCGGAAAGATCCTGGGAGCGCTCCCACGTTACCAATGTTTCGCCGCTGTTAATAGGGCCTTTGCAAGGAGTGCGTCCCGTTGTGCGGACGCACTCCGAATTTGCGGAGCTAGTGGCGTTGGTAACCCTCAGAGGTTTTTGTGGAGAACGCTGATCACCGCCATATTTCCATGTCCGATTTGTCGTATCCGACGGTTTTGATAACTCTTTTTACTGATCAATCGCTGAGGTTGACGGTGAACTCGTCGCCGTCCTCGGCCTCTTCCGGCTGCACCCGGTCCGACTGCACGGGCTGGCAGCTCGAACCGCAGCCGCCGAATCGGGCGGTGTTGACCGGCGTGAAGTCGGTCGGGGGCACGTCCCTCAATGCCGCGATCATGGTGTCTTTCCAGATCGGCCCAGGAATGGAGGCGCCGAAAACCGAGCCGTAGTAGCGGCCGCCGATGGTGATGTTGTTGAGCTGGCGCGTGGCCGCGCCGCGCGGGTCACCGATGCTCACCGCGCCCGCGAGGTCGGGGGTGTAGCCGGCGAACCAGGCGGTCGACTGCTCGTCAGTGGTGCCGGTCTTGCCGGCGGCCGGCCGGCCGATGCCCCCGACACCGC
Source organism: Nonomuraea sp. (assembly GCA_036276095.1). Taxonomy (GTDB): domain Bacteria; phylum Actinomycetota; class Actinomycetes; order Streptosporangiales; family Streptosporangiaceae; genus Nonomuraea. The sequence continues at coordinate 7,664 of DASUCK010000174.1, forward strand.
GCATCGTGCCCTTGGTGAACACGCCCGACAGGATGCTCGACGCGGCGTCGGCGACCTCCGGGTCGAGCACCTCCTTGCACCTCGGCTTGTAGTCCTTCGCCTTGCCGTAGCGGTCGGTGATCTTCGTGATCACCATGGGGGCGCAGTACTGGCCGCGGGCGGCGATGGTGGCGTACGCGTTGGCCACGGTCACCGGGTCCATCTCGTTGGTGCCGAGCGTGAACGTGGAGTACTCCAGCAGCTTCTGCCCGTCGGACCGCTTGATGCCCAGCGACTTGGCCATCTTGATCACGTTGCACAGGCCCACCTTCTGCTCCAGCGCCATGAAGAAGGTGTTGACCGAGCCCCACGTGCCGGTGGCCAGCGACTTGAACCCGCCGCCGCCGCCCTCGGCGTTGGTGACCGTGTGGCTGGGGTCGCCGATGTTCTCGCCCTTGCAGTTCTTGAACGAGGAGTAGTACGGGGCCCGCCAGCTGCCGCCCACCGACAGTCCGTCGTTGATCTTCATGCCCTGGTTGAGCGCCGTCAGCAGGGTGAAGGTCTTGAACGTCGACCCGGCCTGGAAGCCGGTGCCGCCCCCGTGCACCGCGTCGGCGACCACGTTGTACGACATCTCGTTCTTGCGCTTCTTCGTGCCGAAACTGCGGCTGGCGGCCATGGCCTTGATCGCGCCGGTGCCCGGCTCCACCAGCGCCTCGGAGGCCACCGGGTCGTCCGACGGGAACACGTACTTCTTGATCGCCCGCTCGGCGGCCTTCTGCATGCGCGGGTCGAGCGTGGTGTGGATGGTCAGGCCACCCCGGTCCAGGAACTGCTCACGGGCCACCGCGTTCTCGCCGAACGCCTTGTTGGTCAGGATCTCGTTGCGGACGTACAGGCAGAAGTACGGGTAGTCCGAGCTCATGCAGCCGCCCGGGATGTCGGTGGCCTCGTAGCCGAGCTTGGCCTTCTTGGCCTCGGCGGCCTGCTCTGGCGTGATCTTCTTCAGCTCGGCCATGCGGTCGAGCACCACGTTGCGCCGCTTCAGCAGCGCCTCCTGCTGCTTCTTGCCCAGGTTGGGGTCGGTCGCGTTCGGGTCCTGTACGGCGCCGGCCAGCGTCGCGGCCTGGGCCAGGTTGAGCTCCGACGCGGGGACCCCGAAGAAGCGCTTGGCCGCCGCCTCGACCCCGTACGCGCTGGCGCCGAAGTAGGCGATGTTGAGGTACTTCTCCAGGATCTCGTCCTTGGTGTACTTCTCCTCGACCGCCATCGCGTACCGCAGCTCCTTGAGCTTGCGCGCGTAGCTGGCCTCCAGCGCGGCGGCCTTCTCCTTCGCCGTGCTGGCCGAGTTGAGCAGCACCTGCTTGACGTACTGCTGCGTGATGGACGAGCCGCCCTGGGCTATGCCGCCCGAGCTGAGGTTCTTCGCGAAGGCGCGGATGGTGCCCTCGATGTCGATCGCGCCGTGCTCGTAGAAGCGGAAGTCCTCGATGGAGAGGATGGCCGTCTTCATGATCTCGGCCACCTGGTCGAGCTTGACGTTCTCCCGGTACTCCTCGTAGAACCAGGCGATCTCGTTGCCCTTGGCGTCGAGCACGGTCGTACGCTCGGCCAGCGGAGGTTCCTTGAGCTCCTCGGGTTTGATGCCGAGATCCTCGGACGCAGAGACGAACATCGCTCCGGTGCCCCCGACCGCGGGCAGCGCGATGGCGGCGGCCACCACTCCGGCGGCCGTCGCGGCCGCGGTCAGGCGCGCGATACTCGACATGCGGGAACCCATGCGGAAATTCCTCCCCCTCGTGGCAATAGGGTGCATCCTAAACCCGCCCATGGCATGCTCCGGGTAAAAGCTTGGACCCCGCTTGGAGCTGGTTTGTTCGGCTCGGACGGGCGTGATTTCCGGCACGTCGCTTCCGGTGTCGCGGTTCGGTGCGGTTTCCGTCAGGCGACGGCAAAGACGCGTGTCATGAACCGGGAGATGCCGCATCGTTCTGACAGCGTCTACCAGGGCATTTCTTCCTGCTGCTGGTGGAGGTCTCATGCGTCGTGTCGGGGATGGCGAGCACTTCGATCGTCTGCTCCGCGCCGCCCGTTCTCATTGGGGAGAGAGCCCCAGCGGCGACAAGTGCGTCGTGGCCGAGGTGTTCGACCAGGACCTCCGGGTCGTGGTGCGGACGCTCATGGTCGCCAAAGCGGTGTGCGGGGCCACGTCGGCGCGGCTGGTCGTCCTCGGGGATCCGGAGGCGCGGCAGCTGGCCGAGGTGTTCGGGGCGGCTCGCGACCTCCAGCCGGAGACGCCGCCGGCCGCGCTCGTGACCGGGCGCGTCGACCTCGGCGTGCCGCGCGAGATCCCGGTCGTGCACGTGCACGGGGAGGGGACGCTGCAGGCGTACGCGCTGTTCCCCGGCGAGGGGCCGAGCTCCTTCCGCGAGGCGCTGCCGGAACGGGTCGCCGCGTTCTTCGAGCAACACGTGTGGCCCAACCGCGAGGTCATCGCGCCGAGCGCCGAACGCGTGGCCTGGCAGGCCAAGAGCGGCTACCAGGTGCGCACCGACACCGAACGCCGCCAGCTCCGCAGCTACGGCTGCGCCCGCCTCGGCCTCGACCCCGGCCTGCCCACGATCGTCGTCTTCGGGCACGTGCCCGGCGAGGACACCGAGCTGTTCGAGACCACGGCCGAGTTCGCCGCCACGGACGAGTCCGCGAACTGGCTCTTCCTCGACCCCGTCAAGAGCGCCCACGCCCGGATGAAGCACGCCGCCGGCAACCTGTCGCCGAACATCCTGTGGAGCCTGGCCGACGTGGGCGTGAGCTTCGGCGAGAGCGAGCTGCCGGCCTTCGGCATCCCCGTCATCCAGGCCGGCTGGTCGGAGGGCGCCGACTGCGGCGCCACGCACGTCGCCAGGTCCGTGCCGGAGCTGCGCGGGCTGCTGGAGGAGGCCATTGCCCGGCACGCCAAGGGCGACACCATTCTCGGCCCCGAGCAGCGCGAACGCGCCCGCCTGTGGCTCTGGATGCGCCGCTGCGGCGCCGACGTGCCCACCCAGCTCCTGCCGCACTGGGCGCACGGCGCCGACTACGCCCGCGTGCTCGCCGTCAACCTGCGGTTCGTCGAGCGCGACGGTGACCCGCTCTTCACCTCGGTCCACCGCATGTGGGAACGGCGTGAACCCCTGCTCACCCGTTTCGACTTCCGCTATCCGGCAGGGCTGTCCACCACACTCACCCCCGCGAGGAGCACGCGATGAGCAGCGCCGGATCCGCCACCGACCTCGACCAGGTGATCCTTCCCGCCATCCCGCCCGCGCACGTGATCAGCGGCCAGCTCGCCGCGCTGCAGGTGACCGACCGGCTGCACCGCGGCACGCAGATCGTGGGCCGGTTCGAGACGTCGGGGCTGGCCGGGTTCAAGATCGCCGCCCAGGGGCGCCCGCTGCGGGTGCGGATGACGCTGTCCGCGGACGACCTGTCCGTTCCCGGCTGGAACACCGGCGGCAACCAGCTCACCGGCACGCTGCCGCGGCTGGTGCAGGTCCGGTCACAGGGGAGCCTGCGGCAGTGCGTGCTGCTGCGGGGGCGCAGGGCGCACGCTCAGGTGGCGTTCGACCTGGCCGCCGAGGAGATCCCCGACGACGGGCTGATCTGCGTCGAGCTGCTGGACATCATGGAGGGCGACGGGGTCTCCGAGGAGGTGCGGCGGGCCGTGGCCGGGCGCGTCATGGCGGACGGCGTCGCCGGGCTGCGCCTCGACAAGATCGTGTTCGACGAGCTGCCGCCGGTCGACTACGACCCCGACACGCTCGACGGGTGCAGGTGCGAGCAGTACTCGCTGATCAGCGCCGGCGGGCTGGCCAACCCCAACCGGCAGGGGATGCGGCTGCTGCGTTGCGGCATGTTCGTGGTCAATCCCGTGCTGCCGGACACGTTCGGGTCGGGCGAGCGGATCACGCTCAGGATCGGCACCAGGGCCGAGCCCGCCTCCGTCATCCCGGCGACCTGGCGGCGGATCAACAGCGAGCTGCGCTGGCTGCGTCACGCCTCCCGGAAGGTCCTGCGGGCGGCGGCGCCGTCGGTGGAGCGGATCCTGAACGTCCGGGACGGGAACACCGGCCGGCCCAAGCAACGCCGCCACGGCAACGTCACCGAACTCGAACTGCCCGGACCCGCGCGCTCACCCCTGCTGGTGATCATTTCCCAGGTCCCCGGCGTGATCCCGACCCTGGAGTCCGGCACCTCCCACTGAGACCGCCCGGGCGGGCCGCCGCGTGGACCCGCCCGCGCTCGCATGGTAACCGAGGGAACCGCGGGGCTTAATGTCCGTGGAAAAACCGCGATCGCTCGTGATAACGCCGCCCTGGGGGCAGTGACACTATGTGAGCAGGAGCGGCTTGCGCATCGAGACCACTCGGTTCGTCCAGTGCACGGTCATCCGGGCCCGCGGCGAACTCGACCACGCGGGACGGGTCCGGTTCAGCGCCTGCATCGACTCCGTATGGGACTGGTCGGAAGGCCCCGTGCTCGTGTTCGACCTCGCCGACCTCGACTTCTACGACTCGTCCGTCATCGGCGTGCTGGCGATGGTGATGCAGCGGATGGAGGAGCAGGGCAGCGGGCGGATCATCCTGGTACGGCCCTCCGCTCACCTGCTGTCCGTGCTGCGGCTCACGGACCTGCTGTCGCGCGTGGAGATCCGCGAGAGCGCCGAGGTGGCGGTGGCCGAGCTGATGCTGCGGCCGAGGGAACCGGACAGCCCGGAGCCGGGCTCCCCGACCGCCGCCACGCACGGTCCGGCCAGGAACGCCGAGCACCGGTGCGGCGACCGCCGCCGCTAGGCGTATTGCCCCGGTGGGTTGGTGACACGGGTGATCGGGGAGGGCGGCCGTCAGAGCCCGTACGTCTCCAGCAGGCGCAGCCACACCTCGCTGACCGTCGGGAACGACGGCACGGCGTGCCACAGCCGCTCCAACGGCACCTCCGCGGTGACCGCGATCGTGGCGCCGTGGAGCAGCTCGGCCGTGCCCGGGCCGACGAACGTCACGCCGAGCAGCACCCTCCTGTCCTCGTCCACGACGGCCCTGGCCCGGCCCCTGTAGCCGTCGCCCAGCAGGTAAGCCCCGGTGACCGAGCCCAGCTCGTAGTCCACCGCGCGCACCCGGAAGCCCGCCTCCCTGGCCGCCGCCTCCGTGCGGCCCACCGCGCACACCTGCGGGTCGGTGAACACCACCTGCGGCGCGCCGTACCCGTCCGCCACGTCGCGCGTCGCGGGCAGCTCGTCGCCGCGCGCCCGCGCCGCGATCACGTCGCCGCAGACCCGGGCCTGGTATTTCCCCATGTGGGTGAGCAGGTTCCGGCCGTTGACGTCGCCGACGGCGTACAGCCAGCCCTCGGGGACGCCGGTGGCGCGCAGGCTGTCGTCCACGTCGACGTAGCCGCCGTCCCTCAGACCCACCGTGGACAGCCCCACGTCGCGGGTGGCGGGCCGGCGCCCGGTGGCGACCAGCAGCTCGTCCGCCTCCAGCGGCGGCCCATCCGTCAGGTGGACGGTCACCTTCCCGCCCGGCTCCGGCCGCTCCACCGCCGCCACATCGGTACGGGTGCGGACCTCGATCCCGGCCGCCGCGAACGACTCGGCGACCAGCTCGCCCGCGAACGGCTCCATCCGGCCCAGCAGCCCGCCGCCGCGCACCAGCACGGTCGTCTGCCGCGCGCCGAGCCCGTGCATGGCCTGGGCCATCTCGCAGGCCACCACGCCGCCGCCGATCACGGCCAGGCGTTCGGGGATCTCGGTGGCGGCGGTCACCTCGTGGCTGGTCCACGGGTCGGCCTCGGCCAGGCCGGGCACCGGCGGGATCGCCGCCGTGGTGCCGGTGGCGAGGACGACGGCCTGCCGGGCGGTCAGCACGCGTTCGCCGCCGGTGACCGTGGTGACGTGGACGCGTCCGGGGCCGTCGAGGCGGCCGTGGCCGCGGACGAACTCGGCCGGGACGTCCTCGATCCAGCGCACCTGGCCGCCGTCGTCGTAGCGGCCGACGGCCTCGTCGCGGCGGGTCAGCACGGCGGCCACGTCGATCTCGCCCAGCGACAGCCCCAGGACGCGGGACACCTCGCCGGCCAGGTCGATCGGGCGCAGCAGCGCCTTGCTCGGCACGCACGCCCAGTAGGAGCACTCGCCGCCGGCCAGGCGTTCCTCCACGACCGCCGCGGTCAGCCCGCCGCGTACGGCCCGGTCCGCGACGACCTCTCCCGCCGGTCCAGCGCCGATCACGATGACGTCGAACTCGTCAGCCACCACAGCCTCCAGAAGCACTCGTCCGCTAGCTGAACTCTTTCACGACCCGCGTGAGAGATCTGTCATGTGGCGCTCATGGTCGCCCAACGGCCGGCCGTCGGCCGCGGTTCACCCCGGGCCCGTGGCGTCCGCGGACGGCGGTCAGGTGACCACGAGGTCCATCACCATGATGAGGCCGTGCACCCGGTCGTCCTCCGCACGCAGGTACGACAGCCGCACGGCCAGCGGCGTCTTGCGCCCGCGCCGGTTGACCGCGTCCAGCACGACGCCGTCGGCCTCCTCCGGACGCCTGGCCGCGCCGGTGAGCGCGGCGCGCAGGCGCGGGACGAGATCGTCCAGCGGCAGGCCGATGTCGAGCGAGTCGAGCGTGGCGCCCACGGCCTCGTCCGCGCGCAGCCCCCACAGCTCGGCGGCCCCCGGGCTCCACACGACCACGCGGAGCCGCTCGTCCACGACCACCACGGCGTCGCCGAGGCCGCGCACCACCGCGGAGACGAACCGGTTGGCCGCGTCGAGCTCGATGGTCCTGGCCGTGAGCGCGTCGCTGATCTGCCGCAGCTCGTCGTTGGTCGACTGCAGCTCCTCGTTCATCGTCTCCAGCTCCTCGTCGGTGGACTGGAGTTCCTCGTTGGTGGTCTCCAGTTCCTCGTTGGTGGACTGGAGTTCCTCGTTGGTGGTCTCCAGCTCCTCGTTGAGCGACTGGAGCTCCTCGTAGGCCTGTTCGAGCTGGCGGTTGGCCTGCTCCAGGTCGTCCCTGAGCTTGCGGTAGCGGGTGACGTCGGCGAAGTGGACGGCCGTCCCGACCAGGTTTCCCGAGGCGAGGAGCGGCACCACCGACACGTCGAAGACGCTCCCCTCGGGGCCGCCGACGCGATGCCAGGCCACCTCCCGCACCTCGACCGGCCGCAGCTCCCGGCGGGCCTGCTCGATCAGCGAGCGCAGCTCGACCGGCCGGTACGACACCTCCAGGTCGCGTAAGGGACGGCCGAGGTCGCGCCGATGGAGCTCGAACAGCGCCTCGGCCTTGGCGTTGGCCATGGCGAGGTTGCCGGACAGGTCGACCACGAGCTGCGCCACCGGCCCCGTGGACACCGCCACGGACGCCAGCGGCGGCAGGCGGGAGGCGAGGTCGTCGGCCGGCGCGCCGGCCGCCCACGATGTCCGGCCGCCGCCCGGCTGGGCGCTCCTGACCTTCCTGAACAACCGCAGGCGCAGGTCCACCGGCTCGAACCGGTCGCCGTGGCCGAGCAGCGTCTCGGCCTTGCCGAGGAACAGGAAACCGGGCTCGGCCAGCGCGAAATGGAACCGCCTGACGATGGCGAGCTGCATGTCGGTGTTGAAGTACATCAGCGTGTTGCGGGCCAGCAGCAGGTCGACGCGGGAGATCGGGGCGTCCTGGGTGAGGTCGTTGCGGCCGAAGATCAGCTGGCGGCGCAGGTCGCGGCGGAACGCGAAGCCGTTGTCGACCGGCTCGAAATACGTCTCGCGCAGGTCGAGCGGCACGTCGGCGAGCGACCGCTCGCCGTAGACGCCCGTCCTGGCCGAGAGCAGCGCCTTCTCGTCGAGGTCGGTGCCGTAGATCTTCACCCGGCCGCGGAACGCGTCGATGCCGAGCTCCTCGGCCAGCACCATCGCGATCGTGTACGCCTCCTCGCCGGTCGCGCAGCCCGCGCTCCACACCCGGACGGGTGTGTCCGGACCCTTCCCGGCGAGCAGGGTGGGGATCACCGTCTCGCGCAGCCGCTGCCAGGCGGCGGCGTCCCTGAAGAAGCTCGTGACGTTGATGAGCAGGCTGTCGAACAGCCGGCCATACTCTTCCGGCTGCAGCTCCAGCAGGTCGCGGTACTCGCCGTAGGTGCGCAGCTTCAGCGCCTCCAGGCGGCGGGTGATGCGGCGGATCAGGGTGTTGCGCTTGTAGCCGGCGAAATCGAACCCGCGCGTCTCCTTGAGCAGGATGAGGAGATCGTCGAACTCGCGCTCCTCCTCGGGGGTCACAGTGCCAGGCTACGCCGACGAGGTGCCGCCGGCCTGGGAATGCCGGTCACTGAGCGCCGATCCGTGCGCCGGGCCGGCCGCGGCGGCCGAGCGGGCGGTCACGAGCGTGTCGCGCATGGTGCGCACGTTCGCGTCGAAGCGCTCGCGCGTGGACTGCAGGCGTTCGAGGGTGGTGTTCACCACGCGCAGGGTGCGGCCCAGGGCCTCCCGCCTGCGGTGCGCCTGCTCACGCAGGGCGCGGCTCCGGGCGAGGGCCTGGTCGAGCGGCACGGGCCGCGGCTTGGCGTGGCGGCGGCGGCCGCCGGGCGCGGTGACGGGATGGACGTTGCGCAGGCACGGCAGGTGGCGGCTGACCGGGGTGGGCGGGGCGGGCACCTCGTAGACCTCGACGTCGGTCGCCGCCAGGGCCTCGGGCATGGTGGCGTACACCGGGATCGCGGAATGGGTGCGCTCGGCCATCAGCTCCACCAGGCGGCACAGCGCCGGCCTGGCCTCGGTGAGCGCCAGGTGGCCGCCCTTGGCCAGCATGGCCTCGTGGACGCTCGCGAGCTGCCGGAGCCCGCTCAGGTCGCAGAACCAGAGGTCGGCGGCCGACACCACGACGTATTTCACCCCGGAGCGGGGCAGCGGCTCCAGGAACGAGGCCAGCACCGGCCTGGTCGTGGCGTCGAGCTCCCCGGTCAGGGCGATGACCAGGGTGGTCTCGCCCACGGGAACGAGCCGTACAGAGAGTTGCATCATCGTACGAACTCCTTCCTCGCGCCGTCGGCGGAGTGCGTTCCATCCTCCTCCCGAGTCGTGCGGAGGGCCAGGCGTTCGGCTCAGATGCCGGGGGCGAGGGGGTTCGGCAGGCGCGTCCAGCTGTCGCCGGCGCCGGCCAGCAGCGCGACCAGGTGGGCCTTCGCCGGGATGGTCGGGGCGAACAGGGCGTCCCGGTCGGGCAGGTCGCGGCTGACCTCGCGGGCGGCCGCCGACACCACGGCCCACAGGCGGGACTCGGCGGCGCGGTCGCCCTTGCCGAAAAGCGAGATCAGGCTGCCGAACGTCGTTCCGACGAGCGAGCCGAACGCCTTGGCGCGCAGAACGTCCGGGTCGTCGCTCAGGAGCCGGGCGCTGAGCGGCGGCACCTCGATGCCGTGGCGGGCGAGCCTGGCGGGGCTGAGCCGGATGTCGGCCAGGTCGCGGTAGACCAGGCGGGCCGGGCGGTTGCGGCCGTCGAGCACGAGCAGCAGGTTCTGGCCGTGCGCCTCCAGGGCCGCGCCGAGCGCCAGCAGGCCCAGCACGTCGGCGAAGGCCAGCCGGGCGAACGCCGCCAGCCACCCGGCCGGGTCGTCCCCGGCCGTCTCCCGCGTGATCGCGGCCACCGGCAGCACGGTCGCGTTCGGGGCGAGCGCGGCGGCCGGCTCGCGCAGCATCACCGACACGTCGGCGCTGACCTCGCCCTTCACGGGGGCCGCCGCCCCGGCCAGGTAGCGGGCCACCCGCGGGCGGCCGCCCAGCCGCGCCGACAGGTCCGTGAGCAGTCGCGACAGGGTGACGCAGTCGCGGATCGAGCCGGGGGAGATGTCCCGGACGTCCGAGGTCAGGCGGATGCTGAGGGCGGTCTTGAGGTGCGGGCCGCCGTCGAGCGGGGCGAGCGTCCGTACGGACATGAGGGGGCGGGCCCTGATCGCCCCCGTCGCGTACGGTCGCAGGCCCAGCCCGGCCAGCACGTGCTCGGCCTGCCAGGGGTGGACGGGCAGGAGCAGCCGGTCGCCGTCGCGCAGGGCGTCCGGCCACGGGCCCGAGACCAGGCAGCCGGCGGCCGGGACGGCCAGCAGGTCGAGGGCGACCACCGGGCGGTGCTCCGGCATGTACGCCAGCTGCTCGGCCACGGACACGCCCGGCCGGTTGCGGCAGCACGGGTGGTAGGGGTGGCCGTCGATCACGTCCTGCTCGTGGTCCTCGGGCGTGGCGGCGGGACGCGCGGGCCGGGTGGCGGCGCCCGCGCGGGACAGGGCCAGGGAGGCGACGCTGTTGTCGAGGTCCTCCTCAGGCCGGTCGGTGCCGGGCAGGTCGAGCGCGGCCAGGAGCGCCTCCAGGAGCGCGGCGGGGTCGTCGTACCTGCGGCCGTCCAGCCACAGGGCCGGCTCGCCGGCGAGGTCGTACGGCGTCCGCGCCCGCCCGCGCAGCAGCCGCCCGCCGGACGTGCGCAGGACGACCTCCCCGGCGGGCGCGGCCGGGACCGGGCTCCCGGGCCTCTCCACGCCCGGGACCGGGCTCCCGGGCCTCTCCATGCCCGGGACGGGCTCGTAGAGGAGGCCGCGCCACAGGCGGCCGAGGACGGCGGAGCGGGCGCCGGGGAGCGCGGCGGCGTAGGCCGTGGACAGGCCGGGACGTACCCTTGCCAATTCGGCGGCGAACCGCTCTGTCACCTGCCCCATATTTCGCTCTATTTCCAGAAAGATGGGCATCCACCCTGGGTACATTCGGGTCGCCATGGCATCCACTGACGGCCTCCTCACGCCACCGGATCCGGCGCGCGAGGCGACGACCGGCGCCGCGGCCCGCACGGTGACGGCGTTGCTCAACTGCCTGCTCCGGGAGGTCGCCCGCCCTGGCCCGGACCCGGGGACGTACACGCTGCCCGCCACCGGCCACGTGCTGAGGGCCCGCGTCGAACGCTTCCCGACCGCGCCCGCGCTCCGCACCCCCGACGGCTGGTGTCCGCTCTCCCTGCCCGACCTGATCGCGCTGACGGCGGCTGAGCTGCGCGCGGGCACCGGCGTGGCCAACGACACGCTCCCCGCCGAGATCCTCCACAGCCGCGACGTCACGGCCGCGCTCCTCGCCGCCCGGCAGGCCGCGCCGCCGCCCGCGGACCCGTTCCTCCGCTCCGAGCAGGCCCTCGTCGCCGGCCACCGCTACCACCCGGCCCCGAAGGCGCGCGGCGGAGCGGGCCCGGAGGAATGGCTCCGGTACGCGCCGGAGGCGCACGCGGCCTTCACCCTGCCGCTGCTCGGCGTCCCTCCTGAGCTGCTGGTGGAGGAGGGCGACACGAGCGCCCTGGACCCGGCGGACGGCGCGGCGGCGGGCTCTGCGGCGGGCTCTGCGGGCGCTGTGGCGGGCTCTGCGGCGGGGGCGGCGGGTGGGCTGGTGGTGTTGCCCGCGCATCCGTGGCAGCTGGAGCTGCTCGGCGGGTTGCGGGCCGGGCCGGTGCGGCGCCTGGGCCGTACGGCGCCGGCCGTGCCGACGGCGTCCATCAGGACGGTCTACCTGCCAGGCCCGGATCTGTTCCTCAAGTTCAGCCTGGACGTGCGGATCACGAACGACGTGCGCCGGCTGTGGCTGCGCGACCTGCGGCGGCTCGCGGTCGTGGCCGAGCTGGTGGACCGGGCCTTCGACGGGCTGCCCGCGCACGTGCCGCGCCCCGCGGTGCTCCGCGACCGCGGCTACCGCAGCGCCGACCTCGGCGGGGACGGCGGCGAGGCGCTGGCGGTGATCGTCCGGGACGGGCTGGGCCGGCACGTACGCCCCGGGCTGACGCCCCTGATGGCGGCCGGGATCAGCGAGGGCTTCCCCGGCAACCCCCTGGACGGCCTGGACGAGGACATGGCGCTGGCCTGGTGGGAGAGGTACCTGGAGCACGTGGTGCCGCCGGTGCTGCACGCGTACCTGCGGCACGGGGTCGTGCTCGAATGCCACCTGCAGAACGTGCTCGTCGCCGTGGACGGGCGCGGGCAGCCCGCCCAGGTGCTCCACCGCGACCACGAGGGCGTCCGGATCGTGGCCGGACGGCATGCGGGGCTCTCGGGCACGGGCGTGGTGAGCCCGGCGTACGGGTGGGAGCGGCTGGTCTACTGCCTGGTGACCAACAATCTGTGCGAGCTGGCGGGAGCGGTGACCGAGCGGCATCCGCGGCTGCGGGAGGAGCTGTGGGCGCGGGCGCGGGCCGTGTTCAAGGGCGTCGGACGCGACCACGGGGATCCGGAGGAGCTGCGGGCGCTGCTGTCGGACCCGTACGTCCCGGCCAAGGCCAACCTGCTGCTGCGCTGGACGGGCGCGGCCGGCGAGGCGATGCGGTGCGTGCCGGTGCCCAACCCGCTGAGCGGCTGAGTCAGCCGTCCTGGTGGGGCCAGGGGGAGGCGGCCACCATGGCGCCGTACAGAAGGTGGTCGGCCAGCAGGGCGAGGCGTTCGACGCCGGTCTCCGGCTTGCGCGGAAGGCCGAGCGCGGGCGCGATGACGGCCTCGAAGCCCGCCCAGAACAGCACGCCGTAGAGCGGGCCGGCCCAGGGGCGTTCACGGATCAGGCGCGGCAGGAGGCCGAACACGGCGCCGCCGCCGGACCCGTACGTCCAGTGGACCAGCTCCACGACGGCCGGCCGGCGCTCCGCGGGGACGCGGCGGAACGCCTCGGACGCGGTCGCCTTGATCACCGCCTCCGGCGGCGTCTGGCGGACCAGGCCGAGCGCGGTGGTGAACTGGCGCAGGCCGGACATCGCCATGGACGCGATCGCGCCGCGGGCGGCGGCACGGAGGATGGGCCTTGAGGTCATGTCGTGGTCACGCGCTTCCCATCTGCTCTTCAGGCAGCGATCTCATGCGGTCGATGATGGCGGTGGTCGAGCGGTCGGGGAGGTAGCCGAGCACGCGTACCTCGCCGCCCAGCGCACGCACCAGGGGCGCCTCGGGCAGCATCTCGGGCGTGTAGTCGCCGCCTTTGACGTACAGCTCGGGGCGGATCATGCGAAGCAGCCGCTCCGGCGTGTCCTCGTCGAACTCGACCACGTAGTCCACGTCGTTCAGCGCGGCCAGCACGGACATGCGGTCCTCGCACGGGTTGACCGGCCGGCCCGCGCCCTTCAGCCGGGCCACGCCGGCGTCGCTGTTGACCGCCACCACCAGCACGTCGCCGAGCCTGCCCGCCTGCTCCAGGTACGTCACGTGGCCGCGGTGCAGCACGTCGAAGCAGCCGTTGGTGAACACCACGCGCTCGCCCCTGCGCCGGTGCTCGTCGAGGAGCTGGGCCAGGCGCTCGGGGGTCTGCACCGCGCCCTCGCGGCGGCGCAGCGCGCGCAGCAGGTCGTGGCGGGTGCAGATGGCGGTGCCGGGGCGGCGTACGACGACGCCGGCCGCCGCCTGCCCCGCCTGCGCCGCCTCCTCCGGCGACGCGCCGCCGGCCAGCCAGAGCGCGAACGCCGCGGTGTAGGTGTCGCCCGCCCCCGTGGCCATGTGCTGGGGCGCGGGCTGGGCATAGGTGCGGTACGGCGGGCTGCCGCGCCGGTGCAGCAGCGTGCCCTCGCCGTCGAGCGTGGTCACGACCATGTCGGCGCCGGTCAGGTCGAGCAGCCGGTCGGAGCGGGCCACCAGGTACGCCGGCCGGTCCACCCCGTCTCCAAAGGCGTCTCCCAGGGCGTCACCCACCCCGTCCCCCAACCCGTCACCGAAGCCGTCACCCAAGCCCGCGCCCGCGCGCCCGCCTCCGCCGTCGTGGTCGCCGAGCAGGCGGACGACCTCGGCGTAGTTCGGCAGCACCGCGGCCGGCGTGCACGCCCGCCAGGGCGCCACCGCGTGCGCGTCCACGACCAGCAGCGGCAGCCCGGCCAGCGCCCGGCGCACCGCCGGGGTGCACACGCCGCCGCCGTAGTCGCAGGCCACCACCACGTCGGTGCCGCGCACGGCGGCCCGTACCCGGCGCACCAGCTCCCGCTCGGCCTCCGGCGGGAGGCCGTCGTGGTCCTCCTCGTCGTAGCGGGCGGTGAGCTGGCCGCTGGTGACGAGCCGCCGCTTGTGAGCGGTCCGCCGTCCCGGCACGGTCAGCAGGTCGGTCCGGACGCCGAGCAGGCACAGCGACCGTTCCAGTTCCTCCCCGCTCGGGTCGTCGCCCACGACGCCGACGATGCGGACGCGGGCGCCGAGCGCCACGAGGTTGGCCGCGGTGTTGGCCGCGCCGCCGGGCGCGTTCTCGGTCGCCTCCAGGCTCATCACGGGCACCGGCGCCTCCTGGGCCAGCCGTTTCGCCGAGCCGTGCAGCCAGGAGTCGAGCATGACGTCTCCGACGACCACGGCTTGGACGATCTTCCCGTCTGAGGTGCCCATGGGGATCGAGCTACCTGCGAGAGAGCGGCTCAAACCCGGCGGTCGGCCCCTGCGCCAGGTTACGGAGGCTGGATACCGGGGTAGCCGGGCCGCTATGCACGGCTGCCCAGATCTCGACGCGCCCCCGGACGGGAGTGCGGAATGCCACGCCTGCGTGCTGCCGCCCCGCCCGTGACGGCGCTCGTCGAGGGCGTGGAGCGGATCGCGGTGCTCCGGGCCAACGCGCTCGGCGACTTCCTGATGGCCGTGCCCGCGCTGGAGGCGCTCAAGCGCGCCTACCCGGGCGCGCGGCTGACCCTCCTCGGCACCGCCATGCACGCCGAACTGCTCACCGGGCGGCCCGGACCCGTGGACGAGGTGGTGACGCTGCCGCCGATCTCGGGCGTGTCGACGTCGGAGAGCGGGCATCCGGTGCCCGACGGGCTCTGCGCCGAGCTGCGGGAACACGGGTTCGACCTGGCCGTGCAGATCCACGGCGGCGGCCGGTACTCCAACCCGTTCGTCCGGCGGCTGGGGGCGCGGGTGACGGCCGGGCTGCGGGCGCCGGACGCCGAAGGGCTGGACCGCTGGGTGCCGTACACGGACTTCCACCACGAGACGCTGCGCTTCCTCCAGGTGGCCGAACTGGTCGGGGCGGTCGCGGACGGGCTGGAGGCGCGGCTGGAGGTCACCGGGCGCGACCGGGCCGAGCTGGCCGCCGCGTTCGGCGAGCCGCCCCCGGGGCTGGTGGCCGTGCATCCCGGCGCGACCGATCCGCGCCGCCGCTGGCCGGTGGAGCGCTTCGCCGCAGTGGCCGACGCGATCGGCCGGCCGGTCGCGGTCACCGGGACCGAGGCCGAGCGGCACCTGGTGGAGGGCGTGATCGCGGCCATGCGCCGCCCCGCCGTCCCCGTCGTGGGGACGCTCGGCCTCGGCGGCCTGGCCGCCCTGTACGAACGCTGCGACCTGCTCATCGCCAACGACACCGGACCGCGCCACCTGGCCGCCGCCGTCGGCACGCCCACGGTCGCCGTGTACTGGTGCGGCAACCTCATCAACGCCGGCCCGCTCTCCAGGACCCGGCACCGCCCCCTGATCTCCTGGACCACCGCCTGCCCGGTGTGCGGTGCCAGCGGCGTGGACCTGACCGCCGAACGCTGCCCGCACGACCTGTCGTGGGTGACCGACGTGTCGGTGGGCAGAGTGATGGAGCAGGTCACAGACCTGCTGACGGTGGAAGGAAGATGTGGAGATGACTGACCACGCGGTGCTCGACGAACTGCGACAGGCCATCGACGAGGCTTTCGGCGGGCGTGACCGGGTCGCGGTACGCGAGGTGTACGCGCGGGCGTCCGCGCACGTGAACCTGCCCGCCGACCTGCTGGCGTACCTGAACGAGGTGCCCGAGGGCGCCTACAGCCAGGCGGAGGTGACCGAGGCGATCAACGACGTCATCAGGCGGCGGGGCGAGCAGGACAGCCTCGGGCTGCTGGACGTCCCGCGGCGGATCCGGCCGGTGGAGGAGACCGCCGAGGCCGAACGGGCGGCACGGGACGAGACGCCGCTCGAACACCTCAACCCGCCGCCGCCCGACGCCGGCCGCCCCGAGCCGGGCGCGTGACTCCCCGGCGACCTCGTGACGGCTTCCTGGGGACGAGACGCATAGCGAGGCGGCCGGACGGCGTCTGAGAGGGTGACGTCAACCCTCTGGAGGTGATCGTGGACGCCGAGGATGAGCAACGCTTCCGCGAGTTCGTCGCCGCGCGTTCTCCCGCCCTGATGCGGCTCGGGTTCCTGCTCACCGGCGGTGACCAGCACGCGGCCGAGGATCTGGTGCAGAGCGCGCTGGCGAAGCTGGCGGCTCGGTGGCGGCGCGTGGACGCGCCGGAGGCGTACGCCAGGCAGGTCATGTACCGGCAGCAGATCAGCTGGTGGCGGGCGCGCGGCCGGCGCGGTGAGGTGATCAGTGCGGACCCGCCCGAGTCGGCCGGCCGGGACCTCAACCACCAGAGCGAGCTGCGCATGGTGCTGAGGTCCGCGCTGGCCCGGCTGACGGCGCGCCAGCGGACCGTGCTGGTGCTGCGGTACTACGAGGACATGCCCGAGCAGGAGATAGCCCGGGCGATGGGTTGCTCGGTCGGCACGGTCAGGAGCACCGCGCACCGTTCTCTCGCGCGGCTGCGCGACATCGCCCCCGAACTGGCACAGGAACTGGAGGTGGCCAGGTGACCCGAATGCTGCGCGACACCTTGGAGAATTGGGCCGGGGAGGTCCGCGTCCCCCACGACATGGCCGATCGGGCGCTACGGAGGCGCGTCCGGTGGACACCGGTGATGGCGTCGGCGCTGGCGCTGGGGCTGGTGGCGGCCCTCACCCTGGTCGTCTCCGACCTCGGTGGGCCCGAGCTCACCGTACGCCCGGCCAGCGGCGTCACGCTCCCGGCCCGCCCGTCGCCCGCGCCGACCGACGTCAGGGCCGACACCGAGAACAGCCCCCCGGCAAGGCTCGTCGCCGCGGGCCGCATGGCCGTGTCCGCGTACTACACGACGCACCAAGAGAAGATCGCCGAGGACCGCTCGCAACTGCGGCGCACCTGGTCGCTGTACGAACCGTCGACCGGCGGCTACGAGAGCACCTCCTTCGCCTGGGTGGACGTCGCCCCCGGCCTGCAGGTCGCCGCCGTGGTGCAGGGCGAGTTGATGGGCCGCCGGCTGGGCATCATGGACATGAACACCCGTGAGTACCTGAAGTGGTTCGACCTGGAGCACTCGGTCGCGTCCGTGGCCTGGTCCCCGGACGGCACGAAGATCCTCGCCACCGCCTACTCCAGCTACCCCGACGTGCTGGACGGCGTCAGCGCACCGGACGGGACGTCGGGGCACCGGGTCGACCAGGCGAGCCCGAGCCGCACGAGCCCGCGGACCGGCTACTACATCGTCGACGTCGAGGCCGGCACGGCGGACTTCCACCCGCTGCCGGCCGACGACGCCGACAACAGGTTCAACGCCCGCCAGGACTTCGGCTGGAGCCTGGACGGCTCACTGATCTGGGCGCCCCTCGTCGTCGAGCCCGGCAAGGTCTTCTACACCCTCGACGGCCGGAAGCACGCGGCCCCGGAGGGCGAGCGGTACGTCTGGGGCACCGGCCACTCGGCGACCTCCCCGGACGGCCGCCTCCTGCTGGGCCCCGACGGCATGCCCACCAAGATCACCAATGTGGCGACCGGCGAGGTCGCCGGCCAGCAGAACGTGCTGCGGCTGCAGGCCTGGGCCGACGACGACAACGTCCTCGCGCTGGGCTGCGCGGGCCAGTGCGAGAACGAGTACAACAACGGACTGGTCCTGGTGAGCGTGGACGGCCGGCGCCTGACCCAGCTCACCCCGTACCGGAACACCCAGGACGACGGCACCTGGCACTGGGTGCTCACCCCCAGGTGACGCACGACCGGCCCCTGCCTGGTCACGACTCGTCGCGACCGGGCAGGCGCGCCGGTCGTGACAGCGCCGCCCGTCCGCCGATCCGACCGGGACGCGGCTCCGAGGCAGACCTCGGGCGCGGTGGTCGAGGGGCGTACCGGGTGGCGCTGAAGGTGGACACGTGGTTCCCCTGACGCGGCCCGACATGATGTCACGCGACAGACGTGACGTGACTTCGAGAGGGAGGGGAGGTATGTCTCCAACCAAGACCGCCGGTCTCCGGCTCGGGGCGGCCTTGTCCCTGTCGGGGCGGCACGCCAGGTTCGGGCGGCAGGCCGGGCTGGGGCTGGAGGTATGGCGGTCGCTCGGCGGCGGCGCCGAGGTGACGGTCGAGGACGACCGCAGCGACCCGGACGTGCTGGAGCAGGTGCTGCGCGGGTTGGCCGGGCGCTGCGACGTGCTGCTGGGCCCGTACTCCTCGCAGCTCGCCCGCCGGGCGGGGGACGTGGCGGCGGGCCTGGACCGGCTCCTGTGGAACCACGGCGGGTCCGGCGACGACGTCGGGACGGCGCACCCGGGCCACGTCGTCTCGATCCCCACGCCGGCCGGCCGGTACGCCGAGCCTTTCCTCGACCACCTGGCGGCGAGCGGCGACCTGAGCCCGCTGTGGATCGCCGAGGGCAGGGGCCGCTTCGGCCGCCAGGTGGCCGCGGGCGCGGCGGCCCGCGCAGCCGAGCGCGGCATCCCGGTCGTCCGGGCCGCCCCCGGAGCCGCGCTCCCGGAGTCCGGCTCGTGGAACCTGCTCTGCGCCGGCTCCTTCGAGGAGGACGTCGAGGTGATCACGCGTGCGGGCCGGCCGGGGGTCGTGTGCGCGGTGGCTGCCGGGGTGCGGGAGTTCGGGACGGCGGTGGGCGATCCGCGCGGCGTGTACGGAATCGGCCAGTGGTGCCCCGGTCGCGGCGCCGAGCCCCTCATCGGCGTGACCGAGCGGGATTTCGTCGAAGCCTATGAGGCCAGGGCCGGCGTCCCGCCCGACTACCCGGCCGTGCAGGCCGCCGCCGCGGCGATCGTCGCCGTCCACTGCGCCGGTCTCGCCGGGGACACGGCACGGGAACGGCTGTGGCCGGTCGCCGCGGCCCTGGAGACGCGCACGCTGTTCGGGGCGTTCCTGATCGACCCCGGCACGGGTGCGCAGGTCGGCCACCGGGCCGTCCTCACCCGCTGGCAGTGAGCCAGGCGCCGGTGCAGCCCAAGGGCAAGGCGGAACCGGTCGCGCGTGGGGTTCCGCGGGGTACGGCCCGCGCCCCCCGCCAGAGCGGACGCGGGCCGTACGGAGATCTCAGACGCGGCTGATACGGACGGCGTCGGCGACGACGAGGCCCGTGCCTGAGGTCCAGCGGCTCACACCGACCACGTCGTACGTGCCGGCGTTGA
The DNA here is from genome assembly GCA_036276095.1 of Nonomuraea sp. Taxonomy (GTDB): domain Bacteria; phylum Actinomycetota; class Actinomycetes; order Streptosporangiales; family Streptosporangiaceae; genus Nonomuraea. The sequence continues at coordinate 26,836 of DASUCK010000174.1, forward strand.
GCGAGAACGTGCCGATGCTACGCCAGACTCCGCCGCCGGAGCGCTGGTCTACGTACACGGTCTGATTCCCGCTGGACGCCGCCACGATGTACGGCGCGGAGCTGTTGTATCCGGGATCGTCCGGATACCAGACCTCCACCCGGTACGTGCCGGCGCTCGGGATCGTGGCGGAGTACCACGCCGGGTCGCTGGCGGCGACCGGGTCGGCGAAGCGGTAGTCGGCGCCGTACCGCTGGCTGGAGTAGGTGGAGGTGCCCCAGTTCGCGCTGGCGGTGAACTGGCCGGCCGTGGCGTTGTCGACGGTCGTCGTCCACGACGGCGGGTTGGTGCCACCGGTCACGTAGTTCATGTACGTGGTCCAGTTCCAGTACCGTCCCGGGTCGGTGTGCGTCGCGCCGGGCACCTCGTTGTGGCCGATGATGCCGGTACGGGTCTTCGGGATGCCGTACTTGTCGCACAGGTGCCTGGTGAGGGCCGCGGACGCCCGGTACATCGCGTCGGTGAACCACGAGGCGTCGCTGACGAAGCCTTCGTGCTCGATGCCGATGGACCGGGTGTTGTAGGTCCAGTTGCCGGCGTGCCAGGCGACGTCCTTGTCGCGGACCATCTGGGTGATGGCGCCGCTGGAGGACTTGACCACGTAGTGGGCGGAGACCCCGGCGCTGGGGTTCTGGAACCAGGAGATGGTGCCGGCGTACGAGCCCTGGGTGACGTGGATGATCACCCGGTCGATGTTGTAGCTGGACTCGCGGCTGCTGGCGGTGTAGTTGCTGGAGCTGGCGGGCACCCAGGCGGCCGGGCCGTAGTCGGTGCTGAGGATCCCGGCCTGGGAGTTGAGGTCGCGGGCGTTCGCGAGGTCGCCGCGGTCGGCGGTGACCTCCTGCGGCTTGACCTGGACGCCGCGGGCGTTGATGCCGAGGCCGAGGCCCTCGTAGACGGCGTCGGCGTAAAGGCGGGCCATCTCGGGGGAGGAGGCGGCGCCGTACTTGGCCACGGCCTGGTACCAGCGGCCGGTGTCCTTCCTGGCGGTCTCGTCGAGGCCGAGCGCGTCGGCGTGGGAGCGGAGGACGGCCGCGCCGCCGAGGACGTTGGCCGCGTCGTCGGCGCGCAGCTGCTCGACCGGGAGGCGGGTCAGCTCGGCGGCCTTCTCCAGCGAGTGGTTGGTGGGGTTGCTGACCAGGTGCATCACGCCGTAGCCGCCGCTGGCGCTGGGCTCGCCGTTGTGGCCGTCGAGGTGGGTCTCGGCGTAGGCGAGGGCGACCAGCAGGTCGCGCGGCACGTCGTAGGCGGCCGCGGCCTTGGCGAAGGCGGCCGGCAGCGCGGGCTCCTTCGCGTGCGCCTGGGCTAGGGCCGTGGTGGGCTGGCCTGCGGCGATGAGAAGAACGGCGAGAATCGAGGTGGCGAGGGCTGCTAATCGCGTGCGGGCGAGTGTCATGGGGTGCTCCTCGTTCACAAGGGTGACGAGCACACCGTCGGCACCACGGCTTCCGGTGGCCCGCCTAGACGCGGCCCACCGTACGGTACTTTCTGACTCCATGTCGATAATTGACATTACCGAGCTGTTAGGTGAAACTTTCCGCCCACCAATTCCCTGAAAACCATTGCGCTTCGATGTCGATGCGCTGAAAATTCCCTTCGTGACCGCGCTTCTGCGTACCGCCTTAGCGGCCCTGACGGCCGCGCTCGTCAGCATCGTCACCCCCGCAGCCTCGGCCGCCGCCTGCACGGTCGACCCCGCCACCCCGAAGCGCCAGCTCAGGGCCATGTGGATCTCCTCCGTCGCGAACATCGACTGGCCCAGCCGCACCGGGCTCAGCGCGTCGGCGCAGCAGGCCGAGTTCCGCGCCTGGCTGGACCTCGCCGTGGCCAAGCGCATGAACGCCGTCGTCGTGCAGGTCAGGCCGACCGCCGACGCGTTCTGGCCCTCGCCGTACGAGCCGTGGTCCCAATGGCTGACCGGCACCCAGGGCGGCGACCCCGGCTACGACCCCCTGGCGTTCATGGTCAGGGAGGCCCACGCCCGCAACCTGGAGTTCCACGCCTGGTTCAACCCGTACCGGATCGCCAACCACGACGACCCGACCCGGCTGATCTCCTCGCACCCGGCGCGCCGCAACCCCGGCTGGCGCTTCGCCTACGGCGGGAAGCTCTACTACAACCCGGGTATCCCGGCGGTACGCGACTTCATCGAGGACGCGATCATGGATGCCGTCACCCGCTACGACCTCGACGGCGTCCACCTCGACGACTACTTCTACCCCTATCCGGTGAGCGGCGAGACCATCCCCGACGCCGCCACCTACGCCCAGTACGGCGGCTCCTTCGCCACCATCGCCGACTGGCGCCGCGACAACGTCAACCTCCTCGTACGCGAGCTCGACCAGCGCATCCACACCGCCAAGCCGCACGTGTCCTTCGGGATCAGCCCGTTCGGCATCTGGCGCAACGCCGGCACCGACCCGCTCGGCTCGCGCACCTCCGGGCTGCAGTCCTACGACGCGATCTACGCCGACACCCGGCTGTGGGTGAAGCAGGGCTGGGTCGACTACATCGCGCCGCAGATCTACTGGCACATCGGCTTCTCCACGGCCGCGTACGAGGTGCTCACCGCCTGGTGGTCGGAGGCCGTCCGCGGCACCGGGACGCAGCTCGTCGTCGGCCAGGCCGCCTACCGCGCCGGCGCCTCCGGCCAGGACGCCGCCTGGCAGGACCCCGACGAGCTCAGCGACCACCTGCACGACAACAGGCAGCACCCCGAGATCGCCGGCGACATCTACTTCAGCGCCAAGGACGTCAAGGCCGACCGGATCGGCGCCATGACGAGGCTCGTCAACGCCCACTACAGCAGGCCCGCGCTGCTGCCCGCCCGCGGCTCGGCCGCGGCCCCGGCCGCCCCCGCCATCACCTCGGCCACCCAGGGGACGAACGGCGTCCAGCTCTCCTGGACCGGCTCCGGCACCTCGTACGCCGTCTACCGCGTGGCCGGCACCCCTTCCACGGCCGACCCGTGCTTCTTCGCCGACGCCCGCAACCTCGTCGGAACCACCCGGCAGACCACGTTCACCGATCCCTCGGGCAGCGGGTCGGTGACGTACTACGTGACCGCGCTCAACCGGACCCACCAGGAGAGCGGGCCCAGCGCCGGGAGGACCCCGTCGGGCGGCGGCACGTTCAGCGTCGTCGTCGACAACGCCGAGGCGGGCTTCACCGCCAGCGCGAGCTGGGGCACCTCCACCTACTCGCCGCAGCTCCACGGCACCGACTACCGATTCGCCAGCCCCGTCGCGGCCAGCGACCCCGCCTGGTTCCGCGCGGCCGTCCCGAGCGCCGGCACGTACCGGGTGGAGGTGTGGTATCCGGCCAACGCCGGGTACAACAGCGCGACCCCGTACATCGTGGCGGCGTCCGGCGGCAACCAGACCGTCACCGTCGACCAGCGGTCGGGCGGCGGCCAGTGGCGGGCCCTGGGGACGTACGCGCTGGCGGCGGGCACGTACAACGTGGTCGGCGTGAGCCGGTGGACGTCCTCGACCGGGTACGTCATCGCCGACGCCGTCCGCATCACCAAGGTGTGAGCGCCGCGAGGGTGTCGGAGGGGCCGGCGTGATCGTACGATGAGCCGGTGGATGGTGCCCGCCTGCGGCCTGCCGACGCGGTCGCGGTCCTGGTCGCGGCCGGCCTGACGCTGACGATCGACGACGCGGGTCCCGTCCTTCCGCTCTTCCTGGCGGCCTCGTTCTCGCTGATGTGGATGCGGCGGGCGCCGCTCACCGTCGCGTGGATCGCCGCCGGCACGGCGGTGGCGCTGCCCGCCCTGTCGGTGTTCGCCCCGTTCGCGGCGCCGCCGGTGGGCGGCGTGCTGGTGTGGCCGCCGGCCGGGGCGTTCGCGGCGTACGGGGCGATGGCGTTCCCGGCCGGGCGGCGGCACGGCGTGCTGCGGTGGCTGCCGGTGGTCACCCTCGCCCTCGGCGTGCTGCTGCTCGCCCAGTGGCCCGCCGCCGTGCCCCTCGCGCTCCGCACCGAGGCGGTGATCGCCCTGGCCGTCCTGTACGGCCTGTACGCCGAGACCCGGACCCGGCTCGCCCGCGCGCTGGACGAACGGGCCGAACGCGTCGAGCGCGAACGGCTGGCCGGCGAGATGCACGACGTCGTCACCCACCGGGTGAGCCGCATGGTCCTGCAGGCCGGCGCGCTTTCGGTGGCCTCGCCGGACGAGCGCACCCGGCTCGCCGCCGAGGAGCTCCGCTCGACCGCGTGCGAGGCGCTGGACGAGCTGCGGCACATGGTGGCGCTGCTGCGGCGCGGCACCGGGGAGGGCTTCGACCTGGGGCTGCCGCTGCCCGACTTACGGTCGCTGATCTCGGAGTCGGCCTGCGGGGGCGTGCCGGTCGAACTCACCGTGACCGGCACGCCGGCGCCCGTCTCGGGGGCGGCCGGGCGGGCGGCGTACCGGGTGGTGCAGGTGGCGCTGGCGGACGCCCGCGACCGCGCGCCCGGCGCCGACGCCCAGGTGGAGGTACGCTACCTGCCCGGCGTCGTCCGCATCACCGTCCGCGTCCCCCGCCCCGGCGCCCCGGCCGAGGACAGCGCAGACCTGAACGACCTCTCCCAGTGGGTCGAACTGGCCGGCGGCACCCTGAAGGCCGCCCCCACGGAAACCGGCACCTTCGAAGTCGAGGCCACCCTCCCCACCTCCCCGCCCTGACCCCGACTCCTCGCCTTGGAACGTCTCCGGCGGAGGGCGGTGACCGGACCTAGGTGTCCAGGAGCCGGTGCAGTTGGCTGGTCGCCGCGGCCGGGTCGAAGCCGGGCAGGGCCGCGCGCATCAGCTCGTACGCCTGCCGTTCCGCCTCCTCCCGCCCCACGCGTACGGCCTCCAGCACCTCCTCCGCCAGCGTCCTGGAGTCCAGGCGGAGGGCGCGGGGGCCGAAGGCGACGTCCAGGACCCGCCCGTTCGGGTCGACGGTGGCTCTGACCTGGCCGGATGCGCTCTCGCCGGTGGCCGCGATGCGGCCGATCTCCTCCTGTGCGCTCTCCACCCAGGCCAGCATCCGCTCGCCCTGGCGGCCGATCTCCTCCAGGTCGCCATCGGTGAGGTCGGTGAGGTCGGCGGGGTCCATTCCGTGCGCGTACACGTCTGCCTCCGGGCTAGAGAAGATCGCGGGCCACGTGCTCGACCCGGGCGCGGACGAAGCCCTCGTCGAGCGGCGGGGGCAGCTCGGGCGCCTCGGCCATGGCCCGGCCGGCGATCTCCTGGGCCTGCCGCGCCGCGTCCTCCTGGGCCTGCTGGAGCACGGCCGTCACCTGCCGGCCGAGCGCGGCCTCGCCGAGCCGCAGCGCTCGCGGGTCGATGCGCAGCCCGGTCAGCTCGCCCTTGCCGTCCGCGGTGGCCGCGATCAGGTTGTCCTCGCTCTCGGCCCTGCCGGTCACCTGCCGGATCGCGGCCTCGGCGGCGCGCAGGCCGCGCATGGTCTGCCGCGTCTTGGCGAGAACCTGTTCGAGATATTCGAGGTCGTCTTCTGGCGCTGGTATCGGCATGGGAACTCCGGCAGTCAGCGAATGCGGTGACCAGTGTAGACAAAACCGGTCTAGATCATTCAGTCGGACGGGGATCCCGTAACGGGGCGAATGCTGACATATCGCGCTATGGTCGATGGGTATGAGGGGACTTGAGATGTCCATGGGGGCAGTGGGGCAGCAAGCCACCCGGATCGCGGCGCACGGCGAGGACTCCGGGCTCGCCGCGCAGACGTACGGCCGCGCCGCCGACGGCCCCGCCGCCTGGGGCGACGACGGCCTGTTCGGGGCCTTCACCAGCGCGTACGCCGAATGCCGCCAGGTCGCCGCGGCCGCGCTCGGCGCCCTGTCCGCGGAGATCGGCGCGACCGGCGACGCGCTGCACGCGGTGGCCAGGAACACGACCGACGCCGAGATCGCCAACACCGCCAACGCCGGGAGCATCCGCGACACATGGGTGTGAACGTACCGCCCGAGCTGGCGGGGATCATGTCCATGCTGGGCCCGTACCCCGGCATCGACGAGGACCTGATGCGGGCCTCCGGCAACGGCGACCGCCGGGCCGTCACCGCCGTGCTGCCCGCCGTCGAAGGGGCGGACACGACGGTCCGCACCACGCGGCAGGTCTACCGCGGCGACTCGGCCGCGGCCATGAACCGGCACTGGAACACCGTCGGCAACGAGCACGTACCGCAGGCCGTCGCCGCGATGCGGGCCGCCCCGGCGATCGTCGAGGGCGCCGCCTCGGTGGTGACCGCGACGAAGGTCGCCACGCTCACGCAGGCCGCGTCGGCGCTGGTCGAGATGCGTACGCTGCTGGTGACCGGCGGGGCGACGGCCGGGGCGGCGGCGACCGCGTACATGCTCATGCGGCGCCGCGCCGTCGGCCGGATCCTGCGGGCCGGCGGCGACGGCACCGGCAAGGTCATCGCGCCCATCCTGAGCCGCCGGGTCGTCGAGCCGATGCGGCACATCCTGGAGAACGTCCGCCGGCCCGGAGGGCCGGGCATGTCCCCCGCGTTCGCGGGCGCGGGCCGCCGGGTGGTGCCGCCGCGCATGGTGACCCCCCGGGCCCCGACCGGCCCCCGCTTCGACGGCATCGCGTACATGGGCCGCAAGAACCGGGGGTCGAGCGGCGGCAGCGAGAGCGGCGGCCGCAGGTGGGGGAGCCGGGACGACACCGGCAAGTTCCACGGCGACCTCCCCCGCAGCACCAGAGGCATGTCCGAGAAACAGAAGAAGGACCTCGCCGACGATCTCAGGAAGAGCATCGGGGTACGGAAGGCTGAGGAGGAACGACTGGGATACGAGGCGGGACACGCGGAGCGGATCAAGCGGGAGGAGTCGTTCCTCAATCGGCTCCAGGGCAGAGGGTAGGAACAGCCGATGCACACGCGGACCGGTGACAACCTCATCGAGCGCATCCGCGCCCACGCGGCCGACGACGCGGTCGTGGGCCCGGCGGCGAACGACCTGCTGAGCGAGCTGTTCGCGGGATACCCCGTGGACAATCTGCGCAGGCTGCTCCACAGCGGCGACGACGCCGCCGTGCGCACGGCCGCCTGGATACTGTCCGAGCTGGGCGACGGCGGCGCCGCTCCGCTGATGGACGAGGTGCCCGCCCTTCTCGCCCACCCGGCCCGTCAGGTGCGGTTCTTCGCGATCGAGGTCGTCCTGATGAACGCGGGCGACGGCGACGGGCCCGTCATCGCCCAGGCCATGGAGCTGAGCAGGGACTACGACGCGTCCGTGCGCTGGAAGGCGCTCGGCTTCCTGGCCTCCGCCGCGACCGACCAGCTGGAGGCGGGGGCGGCCGCGCTGGCCGCCGGGCCGCTCAGGGAACTGGCCGGGTGGCTGGTCCGCCAGGACGTCGAGGCGCCCGACGCGGACGACGTGCTGGCCCGGCTCCAGGGGCGCGACCCGACGGCCCGGCTGTTCGCCGCGGCCGCCGCCGCCCGCCTGGCCGAGGAGGACCCGAGCCTCCTGCGGCACGCCGCGACCGCCGAGGACGAGGAGATCCGCTCGTTCGCCGACCTGCGGCTGAGCGACCACGACGGCGAGGACGCCGGCGCCGGGCAGTGACCGGCTGAGCGGGCACCACGGCGAGGACCCCGGGCGCCGACCGGCGGCCGGCCGGTCCGGGACCGGACCCGTACCTCTACGCGCCGTAGATGACCGACAGGAAGCGCACCAGCACGGCCTCCCTGGCGGGCGCGGGCAGGGCGGTCGCGCCCGGCCAGGTCGCGGGCCGCCTTCACGGCCAGCAGGTCGTCAGCCGTCCGTCCGGCCGGAGGGAGGTTCATACAGATCATGGTTCGCCGCCCTCGCCGACCGGTCAACAGGGGTCAGCCGGGTGCCCACCACTTCTCCGTGACCCGCTCCAGTCGCCGGACGTACGCGGACCCGCCGCCGGCTCACCGGCTGCCCGCCTCGGAGAGGCGCGGCCCGGCGGCGGAGGGGCTGCCGCCGGGCCGCGCTCAGGTCCCTGGAGGGCCTGCGCCGGGCCCCCGCTCGGGTCCCCGCCTGCTGGGGTCCCTACCTGCTGGGGCTTTTTGCGGTCGGGTCAGGCGCAGCGGTTGCCGTTGAGGTGGAAGACCTCGGGTGCCTGGTTCGGGCCCCACGGGTTGGTGGCGACGAAGCCGAAGGCGGCCGAGCGGCCGGGCCTGATCCGGTCCTTGCCCTTGGCCGTGACCACCGCGCCCGACTGCGTCACCTCGACGCCCACGCCGTGCCTGACCCGCTGGCCGGCCGAGAATGCCCAGCTCAGCGCCCAGCCGTCCACGGTGCGCCGGCCGGTGTTCTCGATCTCGACCCGGCCGGCGAACGTGCTGCCGCCGGTCGCCGAGTACCGCACCCGGCAGTCCGACCGCTCGCTCTTGTCGGCGAGGAAGGCCGAGACCCAGGCCAGCGGCGAGTTCCAGTTGATGGTCAGCTCGTTCGTCGCCCAGGACTCGATGTGGTCGATGTAGCAGAACTGCGGCCGGCAGCCACGCAGGAGGCGTTGCGCGAGCGGGTCCTGGATGGCCGAGTTCGGGCCGCCGGCGAGCGTGCCGCGCGGCGGGTTGGGCAGCGCCGAGTCGAGCTGGCGGGCGTACCAGCGGCTGTGCTGGTTCTTCGAGGCGACCTCGCCGTAGCCGGTCACGTACGACTGGTTGAGCGCGTTGCGGCCGAGGAGGTAGTCCATGCCCTCGCGGACGGCCGTCCGGTACTTCTCCTGCCCGGTCAGGTCGTACGCGGTGGCCATGACCACCATGTTGTTCAGCACCAGGTTGTTGGAGCCCCAGTCGAAGTCCGGCGGGTTGTACGGCATCCCGTACGGGTGCGCCTTCTGGATCGCCAGGTACTTCTCGGCTCCTTCGACCACCGACTGCCGCACCCGCGCCCGGTCCGGCAGCCCGTTCGGCACCGTGGCCAGGTCGAGGCGGCCGAGCTGGGCGGTGTTGCCCCAGTCGAAGCCGCGGTCGCGCCAGATGTCGCCGGTGTGGTGCGGCGAGGCCAGGACGAAGTCCCTGAACTCCTGCTCGCCCGTCGTGATGTACAGCTCGGCGGCCGCCCAGTAGAACTCGTCGGTCACGTCGTTGTCGTTGTACGCGCCGCCGCCGACGCCGTCGTTCGGGTCGGCGTACCGCTCCGGGTGGGCCTTGGCCGCCGCCCACGCCTTGCGGGCCGCCGCCAGGTTCCGCGCGGCGAACCCGGCGTCGTACGGTGCGAACAGCCGCGCCGCCTGCGCCGCCGTCGCGGCCAGGTTGAGCGTGGCGGCCGTCGAGGTCGGGTGCAGTTCGCGCGGCTGCGGGTCGAGGTGCGGCAGCAGCGGCAGCCCGGTCCAGTTCCGGTCGTGGATCTTGTGGTGCGCCATTCCCGCGAACGGCTTCCCGTCCGGCACCTGCATGCTGAGCAGGAACTCCTGCTCCCAGCGGGCCTCGTCCAGGATGTCCGGCCTGCCGTTGCCGCTCTCCGGGATGTCGAGCTGGCCGTCCCTGAAGGCGGCCTTGTTCCGCTCGTACGCGGCCATCAGCTGGTGGACGGAGATGCCGCCGTTGACGACGTACTTGCCGTGGTCGCCGGCGTCGTACCAGCCGCCCTTGACGTTGAGCGTGTAGTCGCAGACGCCCGCCTGGCACGGCACCTCGGCGTCGCCCTGGTTGGGCGCGACGCCGACGTGGCCGGCGGGGCGGCCGTAGCCGGGGCGGAGGCTGTCGAGGATCTCGATGCCGCTGCGCTGGGTGTAGTAGAACTTCAGCGCGTCGGCCGGCAGCTCGTCGTAGATTCCGGCGGCGATGGTGAACGGCCGGCTGGTCTCGCCGTCCGCCGTGATCGTGTACTCGACCCCCGGCCTGCGGTGGGCGCTGAAGTCGAGCGTGTGGACGTTCTGCCCGGAGCTGGCGTCCACGCCTCGCGGGGTGGTCCTGCCCCGGGCGACGGTCTCCTTGGCGGCGTTCTTGAGCTCCCAGTCCAGGGGGGTGGTGGCCTCGGTGACCACGGTGGCCTTCTTCGGGCCGTCGGGGAGGTAGCCGACCATGTTGACGCGTACGCGGGGGCCGGTGTCGGGCTCGTAGACCTCCGGATCCGCGCCGCCCTTGAGCGACACGTCGTCCATGCAGAACCTCCAGGGCTCGGCGCTGCCGCCCAGCTGGAACACGACCTGGGCGTTCGGGAGCGACACGGGGGCGGTGAAGGTGAAGGCGTAGGCGTTGCCCGAGACGCTCAACTCGGGGGCGGCCGACAGGTACTGCGTCCAGGGGTCCACGGGGAGCTGGACCAGGGCGCGGCCGACCTTGGCGGGGCTGGCGGTGGCGAAGAACCGGTAGGCGTAGGTCTCGCCTTCCAGCAAGGGGATGTCGTCCTGGCCGATGATCACGTCCCACGGGTTGGTGGTGCCGCCGGGGATGTCGGCGCAGAGGCGTCCCTGGTCGACGGCGACGGCGGTGTTGCCGGTGCTCCACCAGGGGGCGGTTCCGGTGTCGAAGGTGCCGTTGACGATCTGCTCAGGTCCCTCGTCGGCCTGCGCGGCCGGGGCGGGGGACAGGGCGACCATGGTGATGAGGGCCAGTAATGCGGCTCGGCGTCGGGTCATGGAGGTCCTTTGAGGGTGGTTGGGAGCGCTCCCAATTCGCGTTCCGATCCTCCTTTCCCGTGGCGGCCGCGTCAACGGTTGCCACCATCCGTCCTGGTAGACGGTGAAACTTTCATCCACCGGCTTGGTCTTCAGCGGTGGCCCCTCCGGGACGGGCGGCAGGGCTGGAGGCGGGTCAGGGCCTCGGCTCTGCGCTGGTCGTACCCGACGGCCAGGCGCTCGGCGGCGGCCATCGCCTGCTCGGCGGCGCGGCGGGCCTCGCGCGTCCGGCCGGCGGCGGCCAGGACGAGAGCCCGAGCCCAGCCGATTCGGGCGGCGGCGCCGGGGTTGCGGGCGGCGTACCGGGCGAGGTGCCCGAGCAGGCGCCGCGCGGCGCGGCCCGCGACGCCCGCACCCGCGTCCGCGGCGGCGGTCCAGACAAGCTCGGCGAGGCCCGTCCAGCACTCCAGCATGGCCGGCTGGACCGGTGGCAGGCGGCCGGCCAGCGCCAGCGCTTCGGCCAGGGCCGTGCGAGCCTGGGACGGGTCGAGGCGGGCGGCGACGGCGAGCAGGCGCAGTTCCTGCATCGTGCGGGCCGCCGGGCTGTCGCGCAGGCCGAGCTCCTTCTCGTGCGTACGCCGCCGCTCGTGCGAGGCGCGGGCGGCCGCCAGCACCTCCCGGATCCGCTCCACCGGCACGCCGTCCAGGCGCAGCAGCGCTTCGGCCCGGCCGGTCAGACACCAGTGGCGGCCGATGTCGTCCCCGCCGACCCGGGCGACCGCCAGTTCCTCCGTCTCGGCGTACAGGGCGGCCGCCTTGGCGAATTCGCCCTGCCACAGCGCGGTCTCGGCCAGCATCCCGGCGCAGTTCTCGGCCACGCGCGGGTCGATCGTCCGTGCCCGGCCCGCCGCGAACGACCGCCGGGCGTCCTCGAAGCGGCCCGCGTGCAGCAGCTCGATCCCGCGGGCCAGCCGCGCCCGGTGCACGGCCTCGTCCGGGTCGCCGATGCCGGCGAGGGCCCGGTCGGCGAGAGTGCCGTAGCGGGTGGCGATCCGGTGGCGGCCGGCGAGACGGGCGATCGTGGCGAAGTTCGCGTACGCCTCGGCGCGCAGGGCGGGGTCGGCGCTCCGGTCGGCGGCGTTGAGCTGGCGGAGCGAGGTCACCAGCATCACCGGGAGGTCCTGCTGGTGGTAGGCCAGCCGGGCGAGCAGCGTCAGCGCCCCCGCCGCCTCGGCCCCGGCCGTCTCGCCCCCGTTCGCCGCGCCCCCTTCCGTACGAGAGGGGAGGACGAGCCGGTGGGCGGCCTGGCGGGCGGCGGCGGTCACGAGGGCGGTGGTGAGGCCGGCGGGTGTGATCGGGAGCGGGGCGCCCAGCGTGTCGAGGGCGGCGCGGGCCAGGCGGGTGGCGGCGCGTTCCCTGGCGAGCTGGTGCGAGCTCACCGCGGCCATCCTGAGCAGACGGGCCCGCAGGCGCAGGTCCTCCGGAGGACGGTCGAGGCGTTCGCGGACGATCGCCACCGACTCCTCGTACAGGCGTAATCGCAGGCACAACGTCCAGTAGTGGTCGAGGAAGCGTGGCTGCCCGGACGCCCGCCAGGCCGGCCGGATGTTGTCCAGCTCGGCGCCGAGCACCCGGACGACCTCGGCGTCGGAGCCGTCCTGGAGGGCCGTGGCGTGCCGGTCGAGCAGGGCGGCGTAGTGGCGGGCGTGCCGGCGGCGGGCGTCGGAGTCGTCCAGGTGGGCGGCGGCGAACTGCTGGATGAGCGGGTGGAGGGTGTAGCGGCCGGACGGGGTGAGCTCCAGCATGCTGTGGTCGACCAGGTGGACCAGCACCTCCGGGGTGGTCCCGGCCACCTCCAGCGCCGCCGGCAACGTGCACCCGCCCCCGAACACCGACAGAGCGGCCAGCGCCGCCCGCCCCGCCGGGTCGAGCAGCCGCCAGGACGTCTCGAAGACCGTACGCATGCTCGCGTGCCTGGCCCGCGTGGCGGGCGCGGCGGCGGAGAGCAGGCCCGGGTCGACGCCGAGGCGTTCGGCCAGGTCGGCGCAGGGCACGGCCCGCAGCAGCCCGGCCGCCAGCTCGATCGCCAGCGGCAGCCCGCCGGTCGCCGCGCAGATCGCGGCCACCAGCGGCGCCTCCCGCTCCGGGTCGAACCCGGGCCGCGCCTTCGTCGCCCGCGCCACGAACAGCGCCTCGGCGGCCGGCCCCGGCAGCTCCTCCACCGGGACGACAACCTGGCCCGGCACGTCCAGCCGCCGCCGGCTCGTCGCCAGCACCCGCACGCCCGGAGCCGCCCGCAGGATCTCGCGGATGACCGCGTCGAAGGCCGGCAGATGTTCGAGGTTGTCCAGCACCAGCAGGGTCGACCGGCCGGCGAGGGCGGCGATCAGCAGGTCGGCGGCGGGTCGCGGCGGCGACAGATCCACACCGAGCCGCCGCGCCAGCGTGGTCACGGCCGCCTCCGCCCGCACCCCCGCAAAGGACGCGAACGCCACATCAGCGACATCCTTCGAGGCCGATGCGGGGGCGTGCGGGTGGGCCGGTTCGGCTGCGGCGATGGCCAGGCGGGTCTTCCCGACGCCGCCGGGGCCCGAGAGGGTGACCAGGCGTTCGCGGCACAGCACGGCGCGGAGGCGGCGGATGTCGCGTTCCCGGCCCGCGATCGTGACGGCGCTGTCACCGTCGAACGGCCGCTGCCCGACCAGGCACTCGTACGCGACCACGCCGAGCGCGTAGATGTCGACCGCGGGCGTGACGGGC
>DASUCK010000175.1:0-3749 GCA_036276095.1 Nonomuraea sp.
GATCATGAACTGGGTGCACGGCCGGATTGCGCTCCTCGGCGACGCCGCCCATCCCCCGCTGCAGTACATGGCCCAGGGCGCGATCATGGCCATCGAGGACGGCTGGGTGCTCGCCGAGCACGTCGGCAGCCAGCTCGAGGCCGGCACGTCCGCCGAGGACCTGGACTGGGAGGCCGCCCTGGCCGCCTACAACGCCGTCCGGCCGGAGCACTGCCGGCGCGTCCTCTCCACCGGCCGTGTGTGGGGCGAGCTGTGGCACGTCGACGGTCTCAAGCGGCTGCAGCGCAACGCAATCCTCCGTGCGCGCGACATCTACGACTACACGTTCACCGAGTGGATCTTCGGCCGCACCGCGCTTACTCCCGACGAGGAGCCCGAGCTCTACCCGGTGGTCCCACTCGACTCGGTCGACATCGCAGTTGAAGACGTCCGGGTCGAGCGGCAGCCGCTCATGGCCGGCTGACCACTTCAGCAGGAGCCAAGCGGCCCGCGTGGGGCATCCGCTGTCGGGGACTCGACCGTCAAGCCCGTTGATCTTCCGGTTTCCCAGCACTTGTCGGCTCCGTCGCTTAGCGTGTGCACGCCTGAGACGACCTCAGGCCTAACACGGGGGAAGGCGACGAGGATGTTTCTGCAAGCGGGAATCGTGGCGGCTTTCGCGATGGCAGCGAGCGGCGTACCACTCGTAGCTTCGACGCAGGCTTCGGCAGCGTCTGCAGAAGTGCATGCCGTTGAGATCACGTCCGCACCCAGCCAGGCCACCGAAGGCGACAGGATCACGATCAAGGCCAAGGTCGCCTCACCTCGCAAGGCGGACCGTGTGCAGCTTCAGGAGCGCCAGGTCGACATCTACGGCAACGCCTCCTGGGTCACAGTTCGTTCCAGGTCGGTACGCGGGACCGCTCGCCACACCTTCACGGTCGTCGCAGATGGCATCAACCGGGAGCACTACCGGGCGCGCGCAACGTATCGGCAGGGCAAGGCGGCCGTCTCCAAGCGGAAAGGTGTGACTGTCTGGCGCTGGATATCGCTGACCAACTACCGCCCGTACTACTCGACGTACGGCATCTCCGCCACGCCGTACTCCAACTTCGCGATGAATGGACGTCAGTACATCGGGTGGTACACGTACTCGTCCTATCGCGCCTGGGAGGCCCGCTACACCCCCGGTAGGAACTGCAAGGCGTTCAGGGGTGAACTGGGCGTGAGGGACGAATCCAACGATGGTTCTCGGGCAATCATCACGTTGCTCACTGAGGAGGACCAGGTCCTATTTGAGTCTCCTGTCCTCACACCTGGCGCCGTGACGAAGGTCAGCGTGAGCATGGCAAGGCCCTACCGCTTCACCGTCCGGGCGGCAGACGTCTCCTCGGAGGGTGTTCACGCCCTCCCCGCGATCGGCGATCCGTTCTTCCTGTGTACGGGAATCTGAGCGACCCGCCCAGGCACTCCACGACGCGAATCGTCTAGAAGGCGTCGCGGATCAATTTCAGGCTTGGTTCATCACTGAGGTCCAAGCCCGCAAGTTCTCGGGCCACACCCTTGAAGCGCACGCGTGTGTCGCGACCTAGCCGCTCGACGACGTCCCAAGCGGAGACCTCTGCCCAGGCGACCTGGTCGAGCCCCCGACGCGCGAGGTTGGTGGCGAGGATCGGCAAGGGCGGCCCCGCCGCCTCGGGGCGGAGCGCCACCACCGTGACGTTCTCGAGACCGGGGCAGGTTGCTAGCGCTTCCTTCGCCGCTGCGACGACGTGCCCCGCCACGAGTGGCAAGTACCACGAGGCTCGCTGGGACTTCGTCATCTTCTTCAGCGAGAGGTTACCGGCGACCGTTGTCGAGGGCAGCCGCTCGGGCAGGGTCTCGGGCCCGGGAACCAGAACGGCCACGTAGGCAGTTCCCCCTTCAACCCCTAGGGCCGCCGCAGGGGCCTGATTGTCCTCAAACGCGGCTTCCAGCGCCCCAAGCACGGCATCCTCATCATTCGCATGGAGCGCCGCCCACGCAGCATCCAGGCGTTCTTGTTCCTGCGCTTGAACGTGTCGCGCGCGGGCAAGGAGCACTCGGCAGTGTTGCTCCGTCTCTTGGCGAGCGCGCGCACGCGCCTCCGCTCTCTCCTGTCGGCGGAAGACTCCGATGCCCTTTAAGTGCTCTCGTTCCCCTGCCTCCAGAAGTCGCATAAACCCGGGGAGCGAAGGAACCTCTGCGATTCCTCGGCTCGGTGCCGGAAACTCGTAGCGGTGCAAGGCTTGAATGGCCATGAGCTGGCGTTGGATCCGCTCGGCCTCCGCAGCCTTACGCTGGGCCGCATCCGACGTAGCCATGGCACCCGAAGTTCGCTTCTGCCCCACGGACTGCAGCGACTTGTAGTACGTGAACGGGCCCGTGCCGGTGGAGGCTCCCGTGCCACCACCGCCTAGATGCAATCGAGCCGCGCGGGGGCCGACGTGAGCGCGCAGCCCGCGGCCTGATGTTGACAGTCGCAGACCGGGGGCGACGCGGACGTTCAGAAAGCCGGGCACGTCAGAACTCGCAGACCCATCCGTCGTTGTCCGCGTCGTCGTACCAGTCGTACTCGGGGTCGACGCCTTGCTGGTAGTTCCCGTAGCCGGCGTCATTGGCCTCGTAGCAGTAACTGAACTGCGGATCCGTGTTACCGCCTCCGCCGCCACCTCCGGCAAAGGAGCGAGGCTGGCTTGCGGCGGCCTGCTGCTCGGCTTCAGCCTTGGTCCTGGCAATGGCCGCCGCGACCGCTCGGCGCTGGGCACGCTTGGCGGCCACCTTCACCTGACGGATCTCGCCACGTGCGCTCTTGAGTGCCTTCTGGGTGCTCTGAAGCTTGTCCTCGGCGACGCTGAGCTCCCGCTCGACCTGCTCGACTTCCGCTTCTGATGCCGAGCGCTGCTCAGCCTCCGTGTCACTGACCGCCTCCTCGACCGCGGCGTCGACTGCGGCCGCGATCCGGGTCTGTACCTCGGACTCGCTCACGGCAGTGGCTGGTGACGCCGAGGAGGCGCCACCGGAGCCACCGATGACTGCACCCAGGAGTAGGCCGGCCAACCCGGCTCCGGTCACCTGCACACTCCGTCGACGGACGAAAGGCGGCTTACCGGCGAAGTAGCCCGGGTACTCCTCGACAGGCGGCAGATCGGACTGCTGAGACATCATTTCTCCCCGTAAGACGAACGGCTTCTATGGTCACGCGGGCCCCTGCCTGGTGTCTCGGATTCAGCTGAATCTCACTGATTCGCACCTCACTCCAATCGTCAGCCGCTGGAATGGACGTCATGCTGCGCCGATCGCGCCACGGTTACCCACGTCGGGCCTACAGACGCGCGTTCCGGCCTTGGCTCGCCAGCAACCGACCTGTGCTGCTCGTCATGCTCCTCGGCTACTCAGGGCTTATGGCGCTCATGGCGTTCACGTCGGGTGGCTATCTCAGAGGGCTTGCGCACGGATTCCTGTCCGCCACCTTCGTCGGCATGCTCCTGGCTGCGTTCGTTGCAACCACAGGGACGATTGGGCAGGTGGTCGGAGCATGGGGGGAGGACAACACCCGCGACATCCTCAAGTGGGCCAGGAACCGACGCCTCGTTCACGGCTGGGTCGACAACGTCGAGATCCAGGGCGGCGACATTGATCATCTTGTTGCCACCAGTACCGGCTGGATCGCCATCGATTCCAAATGGCACAGCAGGTCCTTCGACGCTGAGCTCATCGCCCAGGATGCTGAGCGCGCGAAGCGGGCGGCT